>CAYSPV010000007.1:5110-18599 GCA_964433025.1 uncultured Staphylococcaceae bacterium | reverse complement strand
CCATTTTCTTTTTTATTTACAAAATGAGCGGATTGAGAAACTTGTAAAGCTCTTTGAATATCTTCATCACTAGCGTCAGGATTACCATATAACATGTTATCTCTTATAGTACCTGTAAATAATCTAGCTTGTTGTGGTACAAAACCGATCTTATCTCTTAGATCTTTTTGAGAGTAATCTTTAACATTGATGCCGTCCACTAAAATTTCTCCAATAGAGACATCAAAAAATCTTGGAATTAAGTTAATAATGGAAGATTTTCCACTTCCAGTGGAACCAATAATAGCAGTGGTTTCACCAGGCTTAATTTTAAAGTTAATATCTCTTAATGTTGGCTCAGTAGCATCTGGGAAAGTAAATGTAACATTTTTAAATTCGACAGTACATTTATCTTCATCAGGAATTTGTGATACATCATAAGGATGTTCTGGGTCATGAATTAATGGTTCAGTATCTAATACAGCTTGAATACGTTTTGCACAGGCTGTAGCGTTTGGTAATTGAATAAATACTGTACCAAGCATTAAAAACGACATCATAATGTTACTTGAATAGTTAGAAATAGTGATAACAGATGTAAATAACTCTGTTGATGCTTGATCAAAGGCAGTGTTATCAAGTAGGGCAAATCCAACAAAATAGACCGCTAGATAGGTAAAGTTAAATAAGATATTAATAACTGGTGAAACAAATGACATTGTTCTATTAACTTTAACAATAGTTTTAGTCATTTTTTCATTTCTATCTGTAAATTTAGCGTATTCATAATCTTGTTGGTTAAACGCTCTTACGACTCTAACACCAGTTAGACCTTCTCTTAATACAACGGTAAGATTATCTAATCTATTTTGAATTTGTGTAAATAATGGTGACGCGACTGCAAATACGACGATAATTACAACCGCTAGTATTGGTAAAGCTACTAGGAATACCATTGATATTTCCCAGTCCACCATAACTGATTTAACAATAGCCACACCTAACATTACAGGTGAGAAAATTACAGTCCTAAAGACTGTCGTAAATGTATCTTTTAAAGTGTTAATATCATTCGTGGTTCTTGTAAGTAATGAGGCTGTTCCAAATTGATTAAATTCAAATAAGGAAAAAGACATTACTTTTTTATAGACTTGTTCACGAATATTTCTTGCATAAATCGCGCCTATTACTGAGTTTAATACACCTATAACCACTGCACAGGCCAATACTCCTAAACATATAGCAAGCATGATTAAACCATTGTTCCAAATCTCAGTCATTCTTTCTGCTTGAGTTAAAGAAGAATCTTGCATAGCCAAAAGAATATCTGACATAAAATCTGGAAGCATTAGTTGTAAATATGCTTGGGTTACTATAAATATGGCATTTAGTAATAAGGCCCACCAGAGGTTTTTAATGTATTTCATTAATTTAAGCATGTGTTACCTCCTTTTTTAAAAATATATTTAATAAAGCGTTTTCATCAATAGTTTTAAACTTGGTCTTTTTTGCACTTCTAATTTTAGTATTAGCTAGACCCTGAAAAGCGGATAAATAGATTTGTACATAATCATTTGCATCTCCATCTTCAAAAACACCTTCTTCTTGTCCTTTTTTAATCGTTTCTATTAAACGAATTTTAAAGAAATCTTCTTCTCTTGTTGATGTTTTTGGAAGAGTTCTTTGTAGATGGAATGTTAGATACATATATAATATGTAACATTTTTCAGCATCACGAAGATATTTTAAAAGAAATCTATTTATTTCTCTAATTACAATTAAGGGTTTTTGATTATAATCAATAGCCTTTATATCTTCATGACAAGTAGTGGTTATATCTTTTATTAGTTTTTCAAAAAGATCTTTTTTACTATCAAAATAATGATAAAAAAGACCATGTGAACAATGACAAGCTTTAGTTATATCATCTACTGAAACAGCGTCATATCCATCAATAGCGAATAATTTCAAAGATGTATTTAATATGCTTGCTCTTCTTTTTGTTGTAATTTTAAGAAAATCTTCTTTTGATCGTGGCATAGTTTTATTCCTTTTTAAGCTGGCCGCTAGTAATTTATTTTATATTTACTGACTTGATAGTCAATAAATAATATAAAAATGATACACATTTTTAATAATGTATATCTTACTATAAGATTTTATCTAAATAAGACATTAAATCATCAAAATTTCCATGCGGATATTTATTTATATCAACATTATTTTTATTGATTAAATCATCAGTTAATAAAAATGTTTTCATTCCTAATTGTTCTACACACATATCATCATCTACATCATTGCCTACCATTAGACATTCAGATGGATCTAATTGTAGTAAAGATAATATATCCTCATAGTATTTTAAATTAGGCTTACAGTGATAAGAGTTTTCATAAGTTGTATATAATCTAAAATCTAAAGGATCTAGACCTGCCCATTTAATCCTACTAAAAGTAGCGTAATTAGGAAATAACGGATTAGTGGCTAACACAAGAGTCACATTTTTAGACTTTAAATAATCTATTACTTCTTTTGCTTTAGGGTTAAATCCTACATCTTGTTTTACTAATTGAAATTGATTTTTATAAAAATCTTTAAATTTATCTTTATCATTTAAAATTTCTGCTCCATAGTTAGATGCGGCAAAATTCCAAAACACTTCTTCATTAGAAACTTTTCCATCATTATTTACCATTAAATAGGTACCTTTTAATACTGTATCTATTAACTTTTTAGTGTCATACCCGTAAGGTACAAAAGTCTCTGCTAATCTAGTAAAATAGCTTTTAATAAATTGGTCTTGTTCCATTGGTAGCAATGTACCATCTAAATCAAAGAAAACATGCTTTATCATAAACATCCTCCACAAGTTATTTATTTTATCATTTATAGTAATTAAGTCATTAATTTTTAAGTGTTAAATATAAGATATATTTACTGCATCATTAAAAAATTATTATCATTAAACTTAAAAATGTATTATATTAGACTATATGGCTGATAACTCAATTTTAGAACCTGTAAAAGTTTATCCTGAATTAAAGAAAAAACTAACTGAGAATGCTGAAGCATTTTATGAAGATTTATTTAAAAAATCAAAAGTAAATTTTGAATTAAATCAAAAAGAAATCAAAGAATTAAATCATCATAAAAAACATTTAGAAAACACTAAAGGTAGTATATCAAGATTAAACGCTTTAAGAGTGTTTTTAATTGTATTAATTATCGTGGGTGTTATTTGTTGTATTATAGGTGGTTTTTCTATTAGAAGTGAAGAAGTAGAAGTTTATGTAACTGTTTTATTTTTCATAGGTGGTTTAATTGCTATAGCAATTGGTATTGCAGTGCTTGCCACCTATGTTAGAAAGAAAAGTGCAGAACTTAACCATATAAAAGAAACATTAGAAAGTAAAATTAAGAAATTAACTAATTTAATAGAAGAACAAAATTCTCATCTATTTAAACTTTTTGATTATAATATGCCCGCTAAAATAATTAAAAAGACCGCTCCATTGATTGATTTAGATGAATATTTTGATATGGAAAAATTTACTTATCTAAATCAAAAATATGGATTTGGAAATATTACTGATCCTAAAAGTTCTACAGTCTTAGATATATCTGGCTCTATCGTGGGCAATCCCTTCCTATTTGTTAGAAACTTTAACACTACAATGGGTAAAAAGACTTATACAGGAAGTATTACCATCTTTTGGACTGAAACACATGTAGATGCAAATGGACATAGACATACAGTTACTAAATCAGAAGTTTTAACTGCCTCTGTATCTAAACCATATCCATATTATGGATATGAAACTTATTTAGTTTATGGAAATGATGCAGCGCCTAATCTAACATTTATAAGAAACCCATCAGGCACAAAAGGAAAAGATGAAAAAGGTATAGCAAAACTTGTTTCTAGTAATGAAAAAGTTTTAAAAAAGAAAGCGGAAAAATCTATTAGTAAAGGCAAACATCTTACATTACTTGCTAATACAGAATTTGAGGCTTTATTTAACGCTCCTAATAGAGATAATGAAGTTGAATTTAGATTACTTTTCACCCCATTAGCGCAAAAATCTTTTGTGGATCTAATCAAATCTCAAGAACCTTTTGGTGATGATTTTGTTTTTGAAAAAAAGAAATGTTTAAACTATATAGTCTCTCAACACAGTCAACATACAGATTTATACGCTGATCCATATCAATTTGGAGGATTTTTAGATTTAAAAGAAGCTAAAAGATATTTTATATCTTATATGGAAAAATATTTTGAATCTATGTACTTCGATTTAGCGCCTATCTTATCAATTCCTTTATATCAACAAAACAAACCTATTGAATATATTTATAATAAAAAATTCCCCCAGAATTACACTAATTATGAATACGAAGTATTAGCGAATTCCCTAGGACCTTCTAATTTTAGACATCCAGACACTGATACAGATACAATATTAAAAACTAAATTTGAAAGAAAAGACGGAGACACTGATGTTATAAGTGTTACTGCTTATTCATATCGTGGAGAAAAAAGAACTGATTTTATACCTGTTGCAGGAAGAGATGGGCTTATTCATGATGTTCCTGTTGATTGGGTTGAATACATTCCAATTGAAAGAACTAGTAATATGGGTGTTAAAAAAGTTGAGGCAAATAAGCCCCAAGTTGACTCATTGACCACTCAGATAAGAAATTACTTTAGTAATTTATCTAAAAAAACCAATTATCATTTTGAAAGAGGTTTACTAGCATTTTTATTAGATAGTGAGTATACTAAAGATAATGACAAAGATATCAATAATATATTTAAGTCATTAAATATAGAAAAAGAAAATGATGATCATAATAAGGAGGAAAAATAATTATGGCAAATCAACTCGATGAAATGACTGGACCTACCCTTGAACAAGGAAGAGATGTAAACGTCATTGCAAAACAAATTCCTGTCACCGTGGGATGGGGAAGTAAATTTTTTGAAGTATTTTTATGGTGTCTATTAATTATTCCTGGCTTAGTGTTTTTAATTAAGAAAATTAAAGCAGGTAATTATTTAAGACAATTAGAACAAAAAATTCAACATGATGCTTCTCAAATCGATAATTATCTTGAACAAAGAGTAGTTATTTTATCTAACGCTGCAAAATTATTAGACAAAGCTGTGGATTTAGATAAAGACACAATGACTCAAATTGCCGCGTATCGTGGAGGCACTCATACTGATGATGCTTTAAGAAATGATATTGCTAGTAAAATTGATTCTGTTGGAACAAAAATTAATCTTGCTTTTGAAAATTATCCAGATTTAAAAGCTCATAATGAAATCGCAGATGTTTTACAACAAAACTCTTATTTACAAAAAGAAATCACCGCAGCAAGAGAAGTATATAATGACACAGTTAATACTTGGAATAGAGATATTAATGCTTGGCCAACTAAAATGATTGTTGCCGCTAAAAATAAATATACAACTCGTATTCCATTTGCTACTACTAGTGATATTAAACAACAAGCTAGAGGAGTATTCTTCTAATTATGCAAGTATCGCGCATCTTAGTTACTGGTAGCGCGGGTTTTATAGGATACTCATTAATTAATTATCTATGTAGTAAGAATCAAGATATTGATATTATTGGCATTGATAATTTAAATGACTATTATGATGTAGATTTAAAATATGCTAGATTAGATAGTCTAAAAAAATATCAAAACTTTAAATTTATTAAATTAGACTTATGCGACAAAGATAGATTATTTGAATTATTTAAAACCTATAATTTTGATGTCGTAATCAATTTAGCAGCCCAAGCAGGGGTAAGATATTCTATAACTAATCCTAAAGCTTATATAGAAAGCAATATTATTGGTTTTTATAATGTTTTAGAATGTGTTAGATATTCTAATGTTAAACATTTAATATTTGCGTCATCTTCTTCTGTTTATGGTGAAAACAGCAAAGTTCCATATTCTGAAGAAGATAAGACCGCTAGGCCAGTGTCGTTATATGCTGCTAGTAAATTATCAAATGAAGTTTTAGCCTATTCTTACGCAAAACTTTATAACATCCCAATCACTGGATTAAGATTTTTTACTGTATATGGTCCATTTGGTAGACCCGACATGGCCTATTTTTCCTTTACTAATAAATTAGTAAATAATGAACAAATTACTCTATTTAATCATGGTGATATGTATAGAGATTTTACTTATGTAGAGGATGTTTGTATTGCAATAGAAAAGATGATTTATAATCCTGTAAAAGTAAATGATACAGGAGTTAATTATCAGATATATAATATAGGTAATAATCATCCAGTTGCTTTAAAAGAGTTTTATAACACATTACTTGAATGTTTAATTTCTAATGGAATTATTAAAGATAAGGTAGAACCTTTATATAAAGAGATGCAACCAGGTGATGTATATCAAACTTATGCCGATGTTGATAAATTAAAACAAGACTTTAATGTTAGTCCTAAAACATCTTTAAAAGATGGATTAGATATATTTGTTAAATGGTATAAAGAATACTATAAAAAATAGAAAAAAAGAGGTATTAAAGAATGAAAATCGTTGTAGTAGGTGCAGGTTATGTAGGTTTATCAAATGCGATTATGTTTTCTAGAAAATATGAAGTAGTGGCAATTGATATTAATGAAAATATTATTAATTTAATTAATAATAAAAAAGCTCATTTTTATGATAGAGATATTCAAAACTATTATGATAATGAAAAGCTTAATTTAAGAGGGGACATTGATGGATTTAAACATTATAAAGATGCGGATTTAGTCTTTATTGCTACACCTACAAATTATGATCCTAAAACTAATTATTTTGATACTTCAAGTGTAGAATCTACGATTGAAAATGTCTTAAGTGTTAATAAGAATGTAAAGATTATTATTAAGTCCACGATACCTGTTGGATATTGTAATGAAGTAGTGGATAAATTTGACTACACTGACATATATTTTATGCCAGAATTCTTAAGAGAAGGTATGGCGTTAAATGATTGTTTAAATCCTACAAGAATTGTCGTAGGAATTTATAAAAAAGAAGAAAAATATGTCAGTTTTGCAAAAAAATTAATCGAAATTAATACGAATTGTTGTATTAAAAATGATATAACCACTCATATTTATACCTATCAAGAAGCTGAAGCTATTAAATTGTTTGCTAATACCTATTTAGCTACTAGAATTTCATTTTTTAATGAATTAGATTCTTATGCTTTAGCTAAGGGGTTAAACGCTAAAGATATTATTGAAGGTGTATGTGATGATCCTAGAATTGGTGATTTTTATAATAACCCATCATTTGGTTATGGTGGATATTGTCTTCCTAAAGATACCAAACAATTAAAAGCTAATTTTGATGATGTTCCAAACAATCTAATCAGTGCGGTTGTTGATTCAAATCGTACTAGAAAAGACTTTTTAGCAGACACCATATTAAAAGAAGTTGGTTATAAAAATGATGGTACTGATAAAGATATCATAGTAGGTGTATATCGTCTAACTATGAAAAGCGGTTCTGATAACTATAAGATGTCATCTATTCAAGGTATTATGAAAAGATTAAAAGCTAAAGGAATTACTGTTATTGTTTATGAACCTACCTATAAAGATGAATATTTCTTTAATAGTAAAGTAGTTAATGACTTAACTGAATTTAAAAACACTTGTAGATTAATTATCGCTAATAGATTTAATTCTGATTTAGCAGATGTTGAAGACAAAGTCTTCACCAGAGACTTATTTAAAAGAGATTAAAAATGAAAGTTCTAATTACAGGCGCATCTGGGTTTATTGGCTCAAATCTTATGATGTGGCTAAAATATGAAAATGATATAGAAATTTTAGCCCTTGATAAGGAAAACGAAGTTTTACTTCCTGAATATGTTTTAAAAGCCGATTTTATAGTCCATTTAGCGGGTGTAAATAGAAGTAGAATAGAAGAAGATTTTGATAAGATAAACGCTGGCATGGTTGGCCAAATAGTTTATATATTATCTAATGCAAATAAAAAGACTCCTATCTTATATTCATCATCAATAAGAGCAGACGATGATAGTGTTTATGGTAGATCTAAAAAACAAGCTGAAGTATTTTTGATGAACGCTCAAGAAAAATATAATATTCCAGTTTATATTTATCGTTTTTGTAATGTCTTTGGTAAATGGTGTAGACCCAACTACAACAGTGTTGTCTCCACATTTATGTATAATGCTGCGAATAACCTTGAATTAGAAATTAAAGATGATCCAAATAAGATTATTGAATTAAATTATATTGATGATATTTGTAAAGAAATAGTAAGTCTTATTAGATCAAATACCTATACAGGCTCAAAAGAGATATTAGAAATCAAAGAAAAATATCCTATAACCTTATTAGAATTAAAAAATACGATATTATCATTTAATGAATCATTAAATAACAATCTAATAGTGAATGACTTAGATACATTAAGAAAATATTTATTTAGTACATATCTAACATATTTAAATCCAGAAAAATTATGTAAACCACTTATTTTAAACACTGATAATCGTGGTAGTTTTGTAGAATTATATAAAGACATACCTAATGGAATAGTGTCTTTAAACACGATTAATCCTGGCTTTAGAAAAGGAAATCATTTTCATCATCGTAAATTTGAAATCTTTACCTGTATAGACAATGAAGTAGTGGTTAAACTTAAACATATTATTACTCAAGAAACGCTTATTTATAAATTAAATGAAGATAATTATCAAAATTTATTAATACCACCTGGCTATTCACATACAATAATTAATGAAACAAATCAAATTTCTAAGGTTATAATTTATTGTAATGAAATATATAATAAAGATAACAGCGATACATATTTTTATGAGGTAGACTAAAATGAAAGAAAAATTAAAAGTTATGACAATTTTAGGAACAAGACCTGAAATTATCAGATTAAGCGAAACCATCAAAAAATGTGATAAGTATTTTAATCACATCCTAGTCCATACAGGACAAAATTATGATTATGAATTAAATGAAATATTCTTTAATGAATTAGGTTTAAAAAAGCCAGATTATTATCTTGATTGTGCTGGTAAAAACCTTGGTGAGACTATTGGAAATATTATTTCAAAGACATATGAAATCATTATGGTAGAGAAACCAGATGCAGTTGTAATATTAGGAGACACTAATTCTGCATTAAGTGCAATAAGTGCAAAAAGGTTAAAAACTCCAATATTCCATTTAGAAGCTGGAAATAGATGTTGGGACTTTAATGTTGCGGAGATGACAAATAGAATGTTAGTGGACCATATCGCTGATATTAATCTTCCATATACAGATAATTCTAGAAGACTTTTAGCTTATGAAGGTATTGATCCTAAAACCATATTTGTTATAGGTTCACCTATGTATGAAGTCTTAAAAGAAAACCTTGCAAAAATTGAAAAAAGTGAAGTTTTGCGAAACTTAAACCTCACAAAAGGTGAATATATTGTAGTAAGCGCTCATAGAGAAGAAAATATTGATATTGATGAAAACTTTGAAAATTTAGTCGCCTCAATTAACACTCTTGCGGAGACTTATAAAGTGCCTATTATTTATTCTTGTCATCCAAGAAGTTATAAAAGAATCCAAACCAAAAAGATTGTATTTGACCCCTTAGTACAAATACATAAACCATTTGGATTTATTGATTATATTAAATTACAACAATGTGCAAAATGTGTAGTTTCTGATAGCGGCACTTTAACTGAAGAAAGTGCGATGTTACACTTTAATGCAGTTTTATTTAGAACCTCAACTGAAAGACCTGAAGGTTTAGATTATGGCACGATTATTGTTTCAGGAATTAAAAAAGGTGAAATAGTTCAAGCTGTAAATTTAGCCATCGATAGCGGTAACGAACTAAGAGATATTCCATTAAGTTGTGAATATAATGTTGAAAATGTTTCTCTTAAAGTTGTTAAGATTATTCAAAGTTACACTCATATTGTAAATAAAACTACTTGGGGTAAAAGATGAAAATCTTAGTCTGCACTCCAAGATATTATCCAGAACAATTTAAAATAACTGATATATGTAAGCATCTAGTAAAAAATAATGAAGTAGATGTTCTTTGTAATATACCTGATTATCATAATGGTAGATATTATAAAGGTTATGGATTATTTAGAAAAAGAAGACAAACTATTGACGGTGTTAATATAAAAAGAATTGCTACTTTTCCTAGAGGTAAAACCCTATTAGGTTTAGCGTTCTCATACATGTCTTTATATATCTTTGGAATGTTTAAGACTCTTTTTATTAGAAAAAAATATGATTTAGTTATTAATTATCAATTATCTCCAATTTATATTGCTTTAATAGGAAATAGAATAGCTAAAAAACAAAATATTCCTTCTATTACTTATATCTTAGATTTTTGGCCTGACTCTTTAGTCGCGGGTAAATCTGATATTAATAACAAAAGTAAATTTTATAAACTTGTAGAAAAACAATCTAGAAAAGCTTATTTAGATAGTGATTATTTTTGGATCTCTAGTCAAGGATTTAAAAATAAGTTATTAAATTTAGGAGTTAAAGAAGAAAAAATAGAATATATTCCTAATTTTGGTGAAGACATTATTAAAGATAACACTAGCACTGATAATACAAAAATTAACATCGATAAATTTATTAATAAATTTAAAATAGTGTACACTGGAAATATTGGTAAAGTTCAAAAACTAGATCTACTTATAGAAATTGCAAAAACTGCAAAAAATAAAAAAGATGATTCATTTGTATTTTTAATCGTGGGTAATGGATCTTATAAACATGAATTAGAAAAAGAAATTAAACAAAATCATGTAGATAAATATTTTATATTTTATGGCGAACAACCATATGAAGAAATGTCTCAATTTTATGAAATTGCAGATGCTTTTTATTTTGGATTAGAAGAAAAATTATCTTTTACCTTACCCGCGAAATTATGTAGTTATTTTTCCTATAACAAACCAATACTTGCTAATGCCTATAATGAGTGTAAAGACACAATCACTCATTATAACGGAGGTGTTTTCATTAATGAAAACAACTGTTATTATCAATGCAAGTATTTAATAGATAAATATAATTCGATTCTAAATTGTATTAATAACAATTATTATATTAATAATTTTTCTAAGTCCGCAATTATGGGCAAGATAGATAACGCTATTAAAAATATAATTGATTATTGGTATAATTAAGAATATCATTAAGTCGCTGACCGATTTTTTAAAGCATATGGAAGAGCAAGGGAAATATAAATTTAAAGTGCGTCAAAGAATATATTTATTCTTTAAAAGAATTATAGATATTTTTGGCTCCACTATAGGAATAATTGTTCTATCTCCTTTAATGTTAATAATCGCAATAATTATTAAATGTTGTTCTAAAGGACCAGTCTTATTTGTACAAGAAAGATATGGTCGTAACATGAAAATATTTAAAATATATAAATTTAGAACTATGCATGTTGGCACTAAAGACATCAGTGCTTTTAAAATTGATGAAGAACAATTAGAAAAAATGACATATCCTTTTGGAAGATTTTTAAGAAAAACTTCAATGGATGAAATTCCAAATTTATTTAATGTTTTCTTAGGACATATCTCATTTATTGGGCCAAGAGCAGAAATGATTCATGGCGAAAAAGCTTTATATAATGAAAGATTAAAATATACTCCTAATGCTTTTGATGTAAAACCTGGTATTTCCTCTTATAGCATTATAAAAATGCAAAGGGGTCATGATATTCAACTTAAAGCAAAATATGATAGTGAGTATGTTGAAAAACTAAGCTTCTGGTTAGATATAAAAATATTTGTATTAACTGTTTGGTACGTAATAACTAGAAAGATCTAATCTACAACATTGATGTGTAGATTTTTTAATATATCATAGGCTTTATTTTCTAATGTTGTGTCATTAGAAGCACAGCATGATTTTTTAACATATATAGGAGTGTTAGGAAATAATGATTTTAATATAATTGCATTAGATATAATACATATGTTTGTGACCACTCCAATGATAGTGATTTTATCATATTCTTTATCTTTTAAAATCTCATATAATTCTTTACTTCCAAAAGTCTCTTTTTCTAATTTTAAGTAGGGTTTTGCAAGGATTTCGACATTTTTATATAGTCTATGACCATCTGTATTTTTAATACAATGTTTGATAGGTAAGTTCTTACCTTCAATAGTGTTCATATAATCTTCATCATGAGTGTCCAAAGTAAAAATAATTTCATCGTTATTATCTATTGAAGTCTTAATTTCATTAACTACATTTTCATAAATATCTTGAGCGTTTTTATTTCCTAAAACACCATCTACAAAGTCGTTTTGATAGTCTATGACTATTAATAAATTTTTATTCATAAATTTTCCTCATAAAAATAATATCACAATATGTTTTATTTTGTTAAAATCAAAATATGAAAACAAAAACAATAGCCTTAATTGCCCACGACCATAAAAAAGATGAAATAGTTAAATGGGCTATAGATAATAAGGAAACATTATCTAAATTTGATTTATGTGGTACAGGTCATACTGCAGAATTGATTTCTAACGCTACTGGATTAAAAATTAAAGCTTATTTATCTGGACCTTTAGGAGGAGATCAACAAATAGGTGCGCATATCGCTGAAAATAAAATTGACATGGTTATATTTTTCTGGGATCCATTAGAATCTCAACCTCACGATCCTGATATTAAAGCTCTACTTAGAATTGCGGTTGTCTACGACATACCAATAGCCACGAATAAAGCTACTGCAGATTTAATTATTAAACATTAATTTCTTTTAATAATAAGGGTTGATCTAATATTAACATATTGTTGTAAACAACAATATTTTTTTGACTTATTAGATCATAATAAGATCCATTTTTAAAACTATAATTATGTTTTTTACCACTTAGATTAAATATACCTATCAAGGTTGATTTATCTATATCATCAAAACTTAACTCAATAGTGGTATCATCACCTTCATAATATTTAAAGTTTTCATATTTTAAGAAAGCAGGATGCTTTTTAAGAGAGATTAAACTTTTAATATATTCATAATATTCTTTATCTTTTAACTCTAAGTTAATTGGATCTTTTTCAAATAGATCTGGTTTATGAGTTAGTTTATATTCTTCACCAGCATAAATAAACGCTAGACCTTTGTTAATGAAGGAGAAGGCTACTATGTTTCTTAATACTGATTCATTTTTAGAAACATGCGCTATTCTTTCTTGATCATGATTTTCAATCGTCGTGGACTTATTATATGTTTTAGGAAATGTTTCTTCTTGTTCTATTAGTTGTTTTATGTAAGGTTTAATAGATTTAGATTTACCATTTAAAAAATCAAATAATGTTGTCCAAGTATTATAGTTATAAGAACTATCAAATGTAGGATATAAATCTTTATCTTCGATAACATTAAATTGAGTGGTTAATACATATTCTGTAAA
>CAYSPV010000007.1:3301-5010 GCA_964433025.1 uncultured Staphylococcaceae bacterium | reverse complement strand
ACCTTTTCTATCTATTTTTCCTATTGGATGAAAAGGTGTTAATTGAATAATATCTACACCTAAATCTTTTATTCTTTTTAAGTCCTCAGTAACTTTTTTAAATGTCCCTTCTTTAGAATAATTTCTTGTAAATATTTGATAATTAGTGCATTGATTTAAATAATATTTAATCTCCATATATTTCTCCTTATATCAACATTAATACTAACATAAAAGCGGAAATGTTTTTATATATAAATATATAACTTTTTGTTATAATAAGGTGGCTATGAAGTTAATTGTAGGTCTTGGAAATCCTGGTAAAAAATATGAAGGAACACGCCATAACATGGGTTATATGGTGTTAGATAAATTTTCCGATATAGCGCGTATAGATATTGATAAAGAAATATTTAATGGTCTATTAGGTAGGGGTCAAATATTTGATGAAGACGTCTATTTATTTAAACCTACTACTTTTATGAATTTATCTGGTAACGCTGTTATTCAAATAGTCAATTATTTTAAAATTGATTTAGAAGATATTATTATCATCTATGATGATATGGATTTAAAACCAGGCACTATTAGATTAAGATTAAATGGTTCTTCAGGTGGACAAAAGGGTATGCAAAATATCATTGATCAATTACACAGCGAAGAAATTAAACGCATACGCATAGGAATTGGAGAACCTAAATATGATGGAATTGATCATGTATTAGGTAAACCCTATGATGAAGAAAAAGAATTAATAGATAAAGCTATAGATAATGCCTGCAAGGCATTAAAAGAAATATTAAAATCTAATTTTTTAAAGGCAATGTCTTTATATAATCATGATGTAAGTGAATCATAATGAATATATTTGATAAATTAGAAAAAAATAAAATCATAAAAGATATCACCAAAAATATAAGTGGTGAATATATAGTAGAAGACATATTATTAAGTTCTTTTTTAATTGCCAGTGCTTACAAAAAGAAAAAACAAAAGATGTTATTAATATGTCCTAACTTATATAAAGCTCAACAACTATATTCTTTTTTAATTGATTTTATAGGTGATAAAAATATTACGATATTTCCTGCAGATGAACTTATAAGAACTGATACTTTAAGTCAAAGCAAAGATTTAAGTGCACAACGGGTGTACGCTTTATATCAAATAATATCTAAGCAAGTAGATATTGTAGTCGCTAACATCTCATCAGTCATTCGCTTCTTACCAAATCTAGATTTATTTAAACAAAGCATTCTTAATTTTAAAATTGGAGATCACATCAATATTAAAGATTTAAGAATGAAGCTATTTAATGCTGGATATCATTTTGTAAATAAAATAGATCAATCATTACAATTTGCCATAAGAGGAGATATCGTAGATATATTTTCTTTAAATTTAGATAGTCCAATAAGAATAGAATTATTTGATGATGAAATAGAATCTATTCGCTTTTTTGATATAGCCTCTCAAACATCAAATAAACAAGTAGGGGAAATAATTATATTGCCCGCTTCTGATATGTTATTTACAGAAGAAGAGACTAAATATGGTACGACATTTTTATCTAAATTATTAGAAACAAAAAAGAATATTTTAAATCAAAGCGATTATGAAATTTTAGAAGAAAAAGTAAGTGATATAATCAATCAATTATTAGAGTTTGATTATGATAATTCTTTATATAAATATTATTCATCAATCGTAGAAAAAACTAATAATATATT
>CAYSPV010000007.1:0-3201 GCA_964433025.1 uncultured Staphylococcaceae bacterium | reverse complement strand
AAAAGTCATTCATATCGATATTCATCAAGATTTAAAGAAGGAACAATATTAAAATCTTATGAAGAATTAAATGAAGGCGATTATGTAGTACATGAATTTCAAGGCATTGGTCAATTTTTAGAAATCACTACTTTAGAAGTAGATAATGTTCATAAAGATTTTCTTAAGTTAAGGTATGCTAATGAGGAGTTTTTATATGTTCCATTAAGTCAATTTCAATTAGTAAGAAAATATATGGCAAGAGAAGGGGCTAAACCTAAACTTACTAGATTACATTCTTCTGATTGGGAAAAAACAAAACAAAAAATTAAAGAAAAAATAGATGATTTAGCTAATAGATTATACGCTTTATATAACGAACGAAGTCAAGTAGAGGGCTATGCCTTTTATAGTGATGATGAATTACAAAAACAATTTGAAGATGATTTTCCTTTTGAACTTACTAAAGATCAACAAACATCACTAAAAGAAATTAAAAAAGATATGGAATCTCCTCATCCTATGGATAGGCTTTTATGTGGTGATGTCGGTTTTGGAAAAACCGAAATCGCTTTTAGAGCAGCGTTTAAATGTATATTATCAGGAAAACAAGCTGCAATACTTTGCCCTACCACAATACTTGCTAGACAACATTATCAACTCGCATTAGAAAGATTTCCTAAATATGATGTTAAGATCGCTTTATTTTCTAGACTAGTTAATATGTCAACTCAAAAAGAATATATAAGCGGTGTTAAAGATGGATCAATTCATTTAATAATAGGCACTCATAGGATGTTATCTAAAGATATAACATTTAAAAATTTAGGTCTATTAATTATAGATGAAGAACAACGCTTTGGAGTGGAACAAAAAGAAAGATTAAAAGAATTAAAAACTAATATTGATGTTTTAACATTAACTGCGACTCCTATACCTAGAACATTACAAATATCTTTATTAGGTATGAGAAGCTTATCTTTAATTAATTCTCCTATACAAAATAGAACCCCAATACAAACATATGTCCTACCTTATAAAGAAAGCATTATTAAAGAATTAATCATTAGAGAATTATCAAGACAAGGACAAGTATTCTATTTATATAATAGAATAGAAACTTTATATGAAGTATCTAATAGATTACAAAAAGCTCTACCTAACGCAAGGATTGCAATAGGTCATGGACAGATGAGCAAAGCTCAATTAGAAGATGTCATGATGAAATTTTATAATGGTGATATTGATGTATTAATATGCACTTCTATTATTGAAAACGGTATTGATGTTCCTAACGCTAATATGATAATCGTAGAAAACGCAGATCATTATGGTCTATCACAGTTATATCAAATAAGAGGTCGAGTAGGTAGAAGTGATAGAATCGCCTATGCATATTTATTTTATAATGCTGATAAAAAGTTAAATGACACTGCTAAAAAAAGATTAAAAGCTATTAAAGAATTTACCACTTTAGGAAGTGGTTATAAAATTGCTCAAAGAGATTTGCTTATAAGAGGTGCAGGAGACATCTTAGGACCTAATCAAGCGGGATACATAGACTCTATTGGTTTAGATATGTATATCAAATTATTAAATAACGCTGTAAAAAATAAAATATCACCTAAAGAGCAATTAGAGATAGATGAAGAAAATATTAATAACACGAAAATTATTGATTTAAGTATTGATGCTTATATCGATGATTCTTATGCCTGTAAAGGTGATAAGATTGAACTATATCAACAAATAGAAAACTGTAAAGATTTAGATTCATTAGCCATAGTTAAAAATAACATTAGAGACATCTATGGTCCTATACCTAAAGAAACCTTATTATTATTTGATAAACAAGAAATATCTATCCTTGTAAAGGATAGTAAAATAGAAGATCTTAAAAATTATAGACAAGATATAGAAATAATTTTAGGTGATGAATATTTAAAAATTAAAGGTATAGGAAATATCTTATTTGAAAAGATGTTGTCATATTATCAATTAATTAAAATTAATTATCGAAACAACATTTTTAAAATAATAATCACTAAAGATAAAGACTGGCTTATTAATTTAAAAAAGGTATTAAAAGATTTAATAACAATAGTAAAATAAAAAAGATGAGACTAGATTTATTTTTAAAGTGTTCAAGAGCGATAAAAAGAAGGACTACTGCAAAAGAATTAATAGAGAAAGGCAGCTGTTTTGTTAATAATAAAAAAGCTAAACCATCCACAGAAGTTAATGTTAATGACATTATTAAATTAGATATGCCACTTGTGGTCATCACCCTAAAAGTATTAGATGTATCTACGAAGAATTCATGTAACTATGAACTAATAGAAAGGGTAGTAAAATGATTAAGCCCTTAAAATTAGATAAATCAAAAAAATATTTACTTGCCTGTTCTTTTGGACCAGATTCTATGGCGTTATTTCATATGCTTAAAACACAAGGTTATAATTTTATGGTCGCTCATGTTAATTATAATGTTAGAGAAGAAGCTAAGATGGAGACATCTACTCTTAATGAAGTATGCGCTCAAAATGATATAGAAATAGAGATTTATTTTTGCAAATCTCAACTTTTTAGTGGAAATTTTGAAGCAAAAGCCAGAAAAATAAGATATGACTTTTTTAAGATGATATATGAAGCAAATAATATTGATGCATTACTCGTAGCCCATCAAGAAGATGATGTAATTGAAACCTTTTATTTACAAAAACAAAGAGGCGGATATTTTGATAGTTATGGTATAAGTGATGAAGTTAATATCTTTAATATGAAAGTTATTAGACCTTTATTAAATTATTCAAAAAAAGACCTACTAGAATATTGTAAAAGCAATAAAGTTCCTTATGCGATTGATTCATCTAATTTAAGTAATGATTTTGCCCGTAATGTTATTAGAAATAACATCGTATCTAAAATGACTACAAAAGAAAGAGAAGATGTTCTATCAGAAATCAATACCTTAAATAAAGGAATTGATAACATCTATAAAAAATTATCAACATTAGAATTAAACAAAAAAGATGTTTTACTTTCTTTAAATGATGAAGAACTCCAACGTGCCCTAATCTTACTAGCAAGAAAAATAAAAGAAGACATTTCCTTATCTTCTAAGCTATGTCAAGAAATTAGAAAGAGTTTATTATCTGATAAACCAAATATAAAAACTAAGATAAGTGATGGTCTAATCTTTAATAAAGAATATGATTGGAT
>CAYSPV010000006.1:16532-48795 GCA_964433025.1 uncultured Staphylococcaceae bacterium | reverse complement strand
GCGGTATAGGTGTCATAATAATATCCACCAAAGAAATTGATTTCTTCATAAGATATGGTGTAATTACCAGCTTTTAAAGAATCAAATACTGATTGAAGAGCATCATGATCTGATGTTTTAGTTCTTGGTGTAACACCATCAGGAACATAAATGTCTTCTAATTCACAGTAAGTAAAGGTGAATGTATCTTCATAATAAACATCATAATCAGAATCATATAATGTACCTGTAGATAAGACTACTTCTTCGATACCACCAGTACTAGAGACACTGACTGTAGCAGAGGTAAAATAAACAGTAAACATTGTTAATTGTTCTGCTAAGATTTGACCTATAGTAGAGTCAAATGTAAATGTTACACTGCTTTCATCTGCACTGGCCATAGAGGCATCAACATAAACCCATGGGTTATAACACATGCTTACACCAAAATAATAATCAGTGTATTCATAACCTGCTACTGTGTTGGTAAATGGATCTAAATATTCATATTGAACATATCCATTTTCACTTGCAGAGAAGTCATAGTTATAATAAAGGACATCGTTATAATAAATGTTGGCTATATATCTATCATCGCTTATATAACCTTCAATACCATAACTTAATGTGACAGTACCATCACCATCAACTTCTTGCAACACACCTGAATAGGTCTGAGGATTGGCTTGTAATATCGCTAAGACGTCTTCAACAGAGACAGTAGAACTACTTGTGCTAGTTGTTGTTGTCGTAGGATCGTCTGATGTGGTAACTTCACTTGTTGAAGTAATAGTAGTACCATCACATCCACTTATCACAAGCGCAAGAATGGGAAGAAATATCATTGTTTTTTGAATTTTCTTCATAATTTTTCTCCTTTCGTTAAAATGAAAAATATGAAAACATTTTATATAAATCTATATGAAATGCAACATTTTTTTAACTTTTAAAAATAAAGATTAGCATTTTATTTTTAATAAAAAGAAAAGCAGAGCGGCCGCTCTGCTTCCCTTTCGCATATTTTCTAATATAATTTGGAGAATAATTATATTACGAAACCAATTTTATTAAGCGTGTTTATTATAAACCAAACTTTTTAAATATGTAAACAATTTTTTATTTTTGCATGTATTTTGCAAATAAATAAAATAAATTATTTTATAAAATATGAAAAAACAGGTTTTCCCTGTTTATTTTATTCAGTTATTGTAACAACATCTATTGATGTATTGCCAACATCATGGATTGATATTTCAATTGATTGATAAATATATACCTTTTCTTCATCTACTGTATATATACCATCATCACATTGAATAAATATATCTATTGTGCCCTCACTACTATCATATGTCGCTACTGCGTCCCAACTAGAATATCCACCTAAGCTTTCAAATAATCTTGTTGCTAAACAAAAGAAATATATAGCATTACTAGATAAAGAATAAGTAGATACACTGCCATCAAATGATAATTGAGTGTATGTAGATCTATCTAAATAATATCCAACATAGTATAAGGATCTATAATTTCTCCCTACATGATAATCACTACCTAAAGTTCTATCAACATAAGTATAAGTACCATCACTATTTGATCTATACCATTCTATACCTACATCACTAGTGCGATATAACCAACCATTCCATATCGCATCTTCATAATCAAAAAGAACTTGATTAGATGAGGTAGTAGTTATCGCATCATCATTTACAATATAAGTATCACTATCTTCATCATATGTAGTAGAAGCATCAATACGTGTATATGTCGTGTCTATCGTATAATTTAAAGCCGTATAATCAGAAAAGTTTTCTTCAATAAATTCAGTGATTGGACTATCAGGTGCTAAAGGATAGATAGATACTGTATATAAATCATCATCATTTCCACTATAAAATAGGGCAAATGATAAATGTAAGGTAAGACCACTACCATCATTTAGTTCATATGAATATTCATATTCACTATAGTTATTTACACCTTCATAATTCCAACCAAGGGCTCTTAATTGATTATCAATAGAATCGACAATATTTATATCAAATGTCTTTGTTGAATTAAATGCAGCATAACCATAATTACTAGTATCATAGATTGTCCAATTATAATCAAATTCATCAACCCAAGGCATTAAATCTGTTGAGATATTAAAAAGCGCTAAGATATCTTCAGCGCCTTCTACTAGAGCCCAATTAGTGGGTTCACTATTTGAGCCATCAACTTGATAGTTATATCCACTTAAATCGGTACTACCGATATGATGAACATTAACAGTGATACTAACAGTATCACTGACATCATAGCTAATGGCAATTGTACCATCATCATTTAATACCCATGTATAGGTATTTACTAAAGGTGTATAACCAAGTCTAGTATATGTATATAACATATCTGGCATAGTTAAATATAATAAGCTTTCTGTACCTCTATTCGCATATACATATGTATTATCACCTACATAATCAAACATATTACCTAAGATAGTAAATGGGACTAAGTAATCTTCTACACTACCTGTATATGTAGTAGATGAATAAGTTAAGGTATTATTATTAGGTGTACCAGTAACTGTTTTATAACCAGAATCATAATTAACATATCCTGTAATAGCAGAACTTCTTTCAAGTAATAATAAATCAGAAGTACTATATACAGTGGCTTGTACAGTAGATGTATTTTCATTTTCATCTGTAGTGGTCATAGTAATATCTGCAGTGTAATTACCTTCTTGTAAGCTATTAAATGCATTTTGTAAGGCATCTGTGCTGCTATCAGATTCTCTTGGATCGACATTATAATAATCAAGTTCTTCAATATCTACGATTTGATAGGTAAATGTATACCATACATCCACAAAATCATCATTTAATACATCAACATATGCAGCACTAGT
Source organism: uncultured Staphylococcaceae bacterium (assembly GCA_964433025.1). Taxonomy (GTDB): domain Bacteria; phylum Bacillota_I; class Bacilli_A; order RFN20; family CAG-826; genus CAJOOD01. The sequence continues at coordinate 45,914 of CAYSPV010000006.1, read as the reverse complement.
AAATGATACAGTATCAATAATACCAGTATCAGGATCTACTGTAACTGTAGCGGTTCTAGCTCTATAATCACGAGCAGTAAGATAATAAAAGAAATCATAGCCATAAGAAGAACTAATAGTAAATGTAACTGTATAATCATCTTCTAATGTAGCCATAGATTCATCCATATACCACCAGGGATTATAAAAACTACTAGCAAAATAAATTGGTGCACCAGTAGAGGATCCACTTAATATTCTTGATGTTGTCTGATTAGTAGTAGGATCTAAATATCTCCATTCCACATAACCTGTTTCCTCATCAGCATAATATTCATCTCTATCTGTTTCTACACCATCAGTTGTGTATTCAATATTATAAAATCTATCACTTCCAATATAACCATCAATATAAAAACTAGTTTCATCCCAGACTAATTCACCATAATCATCAATAGCAATAAAACTAAAAGCACCTTTAAAAGCAAAATCTTGTTGTAATTGATCTAAGACACTTTCAATAGTGATAGTAACACCGCTAGAAGATGTAGAAGATGTATCATCAGATGTTGTAGTAGTTACACTAGTGGTAGAAGATTCTTCACTAGATGAAGTAGTAGTGCTATTATCACATCCTGTGATAATTAATGCACTCAATGGTAATATCATTAATAATCTTTTAATTCTATGCATAAGTTTGTTGTTTCCCCCTTGCTTATAAAAAGAATGTTTATTTTATATCAAACATATTTACATATGTAAATAATTTTTAATTTGATTAAATACAATAAATGAAGAGAAAAACAGGGTGTAACCCTGTTTTCCCTTTCGCATATTTTCTAATATAATTTGGAGAATAATTATATTACGAAACCTAATTAATTGTAGGTAACGCTGATACTTGTTGTACCAACATTACTGATAGTTATATCTAAATATGAATAGATATAGCCAAGTGTTGAATAACTAGAATCAAGCCAATAATAAGAATTAGTAATACCATAAATATATGCATGTATAGTACCAGTACTAGCATCAAATGAAGCTTCACCTGTCCAACTAGTATATCCCTGAAGTTCACTGCTAGTAAGGGTTTGAGATGCTGCTCCTAGGTAATATAAAGCATTTGTGCCTAAGGTAAAGTAATACATATCACCATCATAAGAGGTTTGATAGAAATGACGAGATGACGCTAAGGATAAATGATATAAGCTATATAAACTTCCTCCAACAGTATAAGTACCATCAGCACTATTTTGATATGATGTATAGTATGAATAAGTACCGCTAGCACCATAATAAACATTTATACCAGTATCTACTTCTACATATAAATAATTGCCGATTAATGCTTTATCATTATCATATTGTACTGAGTATGTATATTCATATGTAGTAGCGCTATCATAATCTAATTCCCAAGTGGTAGAATTTGCAGGAATTACAGTTTCATAATACACAGTATTTAATGTGTAGTTTAAAGAAGTATAATCAGAGAAATTATCAGCGATAAATTCAGTTAGAACATTATCAGCAGGATATAAATAAATGTATATATAACCATAAGAAATAACAAATGAGATGTTTAAGGTTAATCCACTTCCATCTTCTAAATCAAGGGTATAGGCATATTCAGAATAAGAATTTATTCCAGTATAAGACCAACCCGCTGCTAATAATGCACTATGAATGGTGTTTGCGTCTGCATCAATAGTATTTTCATGTACTAGCACACCATAACCATAGCTATAGTAATCATAAACAGCCCAACCAGTTAAATCATCAAACCAAGGAATAGCGTCGGTAGGAATGTTAAATTTAGCAAGTAATTCCGCTGCACCATCAACATCATCCCAACTATCGGCTGGATCATCAACTTCAATTGAGAATCTGCTTAAATCAGTTGTACCAATAGCGGATACCTCTACAGATACACTATAACCACTGTCAGTAGAATAACTAATAGAAACAGTGCCATCACTATTTAAAACCCAAGTATATGTACCAACAGAAGGTTCATAATCATAGAACATAGATTCTGGCATTGTTAAATATAAATAATCTTCTGTACCTCTATTTGCGTATACATAAGTATTATCACCTACATAATCAAACATTTCCGCTAAGATGGTAAATGGTCTTAAGAAATTAGATGCACTTCCGCTGTAGGTATTATTTGATGCAGTTAAAGTTGTTTCACCACTTATTCCTGAAACAATTTTATAACCTTCATCATAATCGACTACACCATATATTTCACCATTGTAATCTTCAATGATTAAAGATGGAGTACTATAGATTGTAGAAGTTATTGTAGATCTACCACCACTGACTGTTACATCAGCAGTGTAATTACCATCTTGTAATGAATTAAATACGCTTTGTAAAGAAGCGGTATTTTCATCACCAGTTCTTGGATCGACATTATAATAATCAATGTCATCAAGAGTAACTATTTCATAGCTAAATTCATACCAAGCATCAACTGGTTCACCATTTAAGGTTGATTCAGTTGTAGCAGTAGCAAATGTTACAGTTTCAATTGCACCTGTAGAAGTGTCAACTTCTACTGTTGCAGTTGTAGCAACAAAGCTTGAATAGAATGTAAATAGATAGAATAAATAATTACCTGTAGTAGAATCTAATTCAAATGTAACTGTATCGTCTACTAAAGTACCCATAGAAGAATCAACATATAACCATGGGTTAAAGAAATTAGCGACAAAATATGTAGGATTTCCTGTAGAAGAGCTAACTAAACTAGTTATTGCTGTTTCATTAGTAGTAGGATCTAAATAACGAGCTTCTACATATCCTGTGTCCTCATTAGCGTAATATTCAACACGATAAGATTCTGTTCCATCTTCTTCAGTTTCAATATTGAAAAATCTATCGCTTCCAATATAACCTTCAATAAAACTATATACAGAATCATATACAACTTCACCAGTGCTATCGCTAGCTTTAATAGAAAGCGTACCTTCAAAGGCAACATCATCTTGTAAAGCGTTAAGAACACTATCAACAGTTACAGTAGGGCTACTTGTTGTTGATGTAGGATCATCTGATGTGGTAGTAACTGAAGGGTCTTCAGTTGCTGATGTACTACTACTAACGTCATTATTATCACACGCTGTGACAAGTAAGGCCGCTAGTGGTATAAATATAAGTCCTTTAAATCTTTTCATAAAGTTCCTCCTTTTTTTGAAAAAAGTGAACTTATTTTAGACTAATTAGAATTAAATGTAAACTTTTTTTATTTTGCACACATATTAAAAGAAAAACAGGAATTAACCTGTTTTCCTTTTTAGATATTTTTTAAATATAATTTGGAGAAATTATATTACGAACCTAAGTTAATTAAGCAATACTAGCGCTTCCAAACGTAAGAGTAAAATCAATAGTAATATTATCACCCACACTAATGGAAATAGTTAATTTATTATTAGTGTAATCTAATTCACATTTAGTTACAACTGCAGAAGATATATCACTATCAATATAGATTCCATAATCTTCTCTTATTCTAGAGGAATAATAGAAAGTTCTAACTATATTGTTTGAAATATCAAATGTATAAATACCTGTAGAGGAATCATAATTTGTAAGTGTAGATTCATAGGAAGTAGCGTCAGTTAATGGATATGAACCACTAGGATTAAATACTGTAGAAACACTTACACTAGTGCCATTTGCCATAGCAAATGCACCATCTACTTCCACTACTGATGTATAGCTATTTGTACCATCACTATAAGTAGTTGTAAGTGTATAGTTAGGATTAGTGGTATCTCCAAAACCTATAAATAACCATGTACTAAGAGCGTTATATATATAAATATATACATAACCATTGCTATCTAAGGTAACAGACGCTCCTACTATTAGACCATTAGATCTAGTAAAGGTATACATATATTCACCATATAGGTTTTGTCCTTGATAAACCCATCCAGTACCTGTAAATTCATCATCAATGTATTCATATGTTTCATCAATGGTCATGCTACTAGGTTTAAGGTTTCTAAACTGAGCATAAGCAGAGCCATTTGTAACAGACCAAACACCAGTTATTTGATCAAAGAATGGGAATTCATCATAATCTAAACCATATGTATCAAATACATCATAAGCACCACTTACTTCAGACCATGATCCTGCAGGATCAGTTAAAGTAAGATTAAAGGCTGCTACTGATGTACTTCCGATATCGTAGATATCGACATGGACTGTAATATACATATAATAGCCAAATGATGCTCTTAAAGTATAGTCGATAGATGCTGTTCCATCATCATTTAAAGTAAAGGTAAATGAACCAACATCTGGATAATTCCTACTACTAGGATAATAGAATGTTGAATATTCATAATCAGGAGAAGTTAAATATAGATAACTTTCTTGACCATAATTTGCGTATACATATTGATTATTTCCTACATAATCAAACATTTCTGCGAGGATAGTAAATTGAGTTTGGAATTGGGAAATATCACCTTCTCTAATTCTATTATCAGTGTTATAAACACTATTATCGTTAATATTACCTACAACTCTTTGATAATAGCCCTCACTATAAGTGACATAACCTTCAATTTCACCATTAGTAACATTTGTACTTACATTATCTTCAACATAAACCACTAAGAAAGCATTTTCAGTACTAATAATTCTTCCTAAGAATGTATAGTCTTCATCACCAAAATAGCTTGTTGAAGCTTTTCTATTAAAGGTAACATCCGCGGTGTAATTACCTTTTTTTAATTCATCAAATAGATCTTGTAAGGCTTGAGTTTCAGAAGTAGCTTCTCTAGGTTCAGCACTGTAAGCTCCAACTTCTTCAAAAGAAATGTATTCATATAAATATGTACACCACATAATAACAGGATCACCGTAATATGTCGCGTCCATATAACCAGTTTCTAATAAAACATAATCAATTTCACCATCACTAGTTAAATGCACTGTTGCAGTCTCTGCAGTATAACCATAATTAGTAAAAATACCAAACATGTTATAACCAACGGTGGTAGATAATGTAAAAGTAACGATATCACCTTCTAATGTTCCATCAGATTCTTCTACATACCACCAAGGATTATAATATAAAGAATCAAAATAAACTTGTTCTCCAGTCGTAGAACTTACTCTTCTTTCCACTACTGTTTCATTTGTAGTAGGATCTAAATAACGACTTTCAATATAACCAGTTTCTGCGTTTTTATAATAATCAATTCTATCACTATCATAGCCTTCATCATCATAAGCGATATTTACATATCTATCATTGCTATAATAACCTTTAATAGATTGATAACCAGAATATACTAAAGATCCTTCGCTGTTATTTGCATATATAGATAAATCACCATCAAAACTAAATGAATCTTCTTGTAATTTAGCTAAAACAGATGCAACTGATACTTCTTCTGTACTTGTAGTACTAGTTGTAGTAGTGCTTGGATCATCGCTTGTTGTAGATATTATGCTTGTATCTTCTGTTACTGTACATGCACTTAACACTAAGGTTAGTAGTGACACTAATATTGTGGATTTTAATTTTCTCATAACGTATCCCCTTTCTTTTTTATGGTATATTATATAAACATTTACGATTAACATTTCAAACAATTTTTATTATTTTCTAGTTATTAATAAAAGAAAAACAGGAGTTAACCTGTTTTCCTTTTTAGATATTTTTGAATATAATTTGGAGAAATTATATTACGAACCAAAGTTAGTTAAGTATTATTATATAATACTTGCATTACCAATGGTTAAATTAAAGTCAATGGTTATATTATCTCCTACAGTGACAGAGATATCTAATATACCTGCATCGTAGTTTAATTCACATTTGGTCACCACTGCAGAAGATATATCACTATCAACGTTAACACCAAAGTCTTCTCTTAATCTAGAGGAATAATAGAAATTTCTAACAATACCGTTTGCAATATCAAATGTATAAATACCAGTACTAGAATCATAACTTGTAAGTGTAGTACCATAACCCGCACTGTCACCTAATGTATAAGATGAACCATATACATCTGAAGCAGTCATAGATGTTCCATTTGCAAGAGCATATGATCCTTCTACTTCTACTACTGATGTATAAGTGTTTGTTCCATCATTATAAGTAGATGTAAGTGTGTAATTACGAGTGACGGACTGACCAAAGTTAACCTGGAAGAAGGTATTAAAGGCATTGCATATGTAAATCCATACATAATATCTAGAAGCATAAACTGATGCTCCTACAACATAGCCATTTTCTTTAGTGTAGGTATACATATATTCACCATCAATATTTATACCTTCATATACCCATCCATAGGATTTTAATTCTTGATCGACATATTCATATATTTCATCGACAGTCATATCATTATTAACACTTGTTCTAAAATAGCCATAAGCACTGTTTTCATTATAACTGGTCCATGTACCATATAAATCATCAAACCATGGGAATTCATAACCAGTTAAATCAAATCTATCTAAGATAGTTTGTGCACCTTCAATTTCTGCCCATGAACGTGGAGGTTCAAAGAAATTAATTGTAAAATTATAATCATCTAAAGTGGTAGTACCAATCTTAGAAATACATGTATGTGAAGTCATGTAGTAATAAGTACCATACCAACCTGCTCTAGAAGTCCAATCAATACATACTGTGCCATCACTATTTAAAGTAATAGTAAATGAGCCAACATCTGGATCACCACCTGGATTATAATAATCAGTAAAATCATAATCAGGATTTGTTAAATATAAGAAATCTTCAGTACCATCATTTGCGTATACATAGGTATTATCACCTACATAATCAAACATTTCCGCAAGAATAGAAAATTCAGTTTTTACTTGTGAAACATAACCACCAGAAATTGAAGAATCAGTGTTAGATAAAACACCATCACTGATATTACCTTCTACATATTGATAGCTACTTTCAGTATCCGCTACATAACCTTCAATTTGACCATTAGTAACATTAGTGCTTACAGGATCATTAACTGTTACCACTAAATAAGCATCATCACTAGCAATGATTTTACCTTCAAAAGTATAATCATAATCTGTACCAGCAAAAGTGCTTTTTCTATTAAAGGAAATATCAGCGGTATAATTACCTTTCTTTAATTCATCAAATACTTCTTGTAAAGCTTGAGTTTCATCTGTGGCTTCTCTTGGCTCAGCACTATAAGCTCCAACTTCTTCAAAATCGATGAATTCATATAAGAATGTACAATAATAATCAACAGGTTCACTACCATATGTAGCGTCCATAATATCAGTTTCAATATATACATATTCAATATCACCATTATCATCAACATATACTTGAGCACTTGAGCAGTCATAAAGATAATTAGTTAAAATACCAAAAATACCACTTCCAATACTGCTATCAAAATTAAAGTAAATAACATTACCTTGAGCGGCTCCCATGGTGTTATCTACATACCACCAAGGATTGTAATATAAAGAATCATATAAGATTTGACTACTAGCTGAATTGACTAATTTTTGTGTTATTGTTTGATTGGTAGTAGGATCTAAATAGCGAGCTTCTATATAACCTGTATCAGCGTTTTTATAATACTCGATTCTACTTTCATCATAGCCTTCATCATCATAATAGATATTTACATATCTATCACTGCTATAATATCCTTTAATGTATGAATAGCTAGAATATACTAATTCTCCATCACTATTAGTGGCATATGAAGAAAAATCACCATCAAAACTAAATGAATCTTCTTGTAATTTTTCTAATACAGATTTTACTAATTCAGGATTTTCATCATTTATTTCACTAGTGCTAGTATCACCTGCACTTGTCGTGGTTATAATATCATCATCACTTGTGGATGTTAGACTTGAATCATCTGTGCCATTACAGGCAGTTAACACTAAGGCAAATAATGATATTAATAGGGTGGATTTAAATTTACTCATAATATATCCCCTTTCTTATTACGTTATATATTATATAAACATTTATGATTGACATTTCAAATAATTTTTATTTTTTGCCATTTTAAAGCGGTTTTTACTTTTAAAATGTATCTAAAAATAATTATTTTTAAGATATGATAAGATAATAGATAAGATAAGGAGAATGATATGGATTTATTAAAAAGATTTGTTAAATATTATAAGCCTCATAAAAAGATATTTATTTTAGATATGATTGCCTCATTTTTAGTTTCTGTTATTGGTATGGGCTATCCAATAATTACTAGATTTATGTTAAATGATTTTATTCCAAATCAAAAAATTGATTTGGTTATTATAAGCGGAGTGTCTTTACTTGCTATTTATGTGATTAGGATGTTTTTAAGATATTTTATTCAATATTATGGCCATGTTATGGGTGTAAGAATGCAAGCAGAGATGAGAAAAGATATGTTTGTTAAATTAGAAAAGCTTCCTTATACCTTTTATGATGAAAATGAGACAGGAAAGATTATGTCTAGAATGACTCATGACTTATTAGATATATCAGAATTAGCCCATCATGGTCCTGAAAATATCTTTATTGCAGGTTTTACTTTAATTGCCTCTTTTGCTTATCTTTGTTATATTAACTGGCTTTTAGCGATTATTATTTTTGCTGTAGTGCCTTTCTTATTTTTTGTTACTTCTCATTTTAGAAGACAAATGCGAAAAGCTCAGCTTGAATCAAAAGTAGCGATGGCTAAAGTAAATGCGCAGCTTGAATCTTCTATTTCAGGTATTAGGGTTACTAAAGCTTTTACAAACACTACTAAAGAAGAAGAAAAATTTGATGATACTAATAAAGAATTTATTAAAGCTAGAAGCTCTGCTTTTAAGGCAATGGGTAAATTTTTTGCTTCATCACAATTTATAACTGATGTTTTTAATGTTTTAGTTTTGTTAGCGGGTGGTATCTTCTTATATTATGACAAAATAGATTGGGCAGATTATTCGACATTTATTATTTCTGTTAATATGTTTATTTCTCCTATTAATCAATTGATTAACTTTATTGAACAATTTCAAAATGGTACGACTGGATTTAAAAGATTTGCAGAGATCATGGATGAGGAAGAAGAAGATGTCTATGCAGGAGATAAGATATGTCATCAAGTAGAGGGGGAAATAGAATTTAAAAATGTCAATTTTAAATATAAAAGTTCTAAGGAAATATTAGATAATATTTCTTTTAAGATTAAAAAAGGTGAAAAAGTTGCACTTGTGGGTCCTTCAGGAGGAGGTAAAACTACGATATGTCATTTAATCCCCCACTTCTATGACGTTAGAGATGGTCAGATTTTAATAGATAATGAAAATATTAATGAATTCACCTTAGAATCTTTAAGAAAACAAATAGGTATAGTTCAACAAGATGTATTCTTATTTGGAGGTAGTATAAAAGATAATATCTTATATGGTAATGTAGATGCTTCTAAAGAAGAATTAATAGAGGCTGCTAAAAAGGCTAATATTTATGATTATATTATGTCTTTACCTAATGGATTTGATACAGATATAGGAGAAAGAGGTGTTAAATTATCAGGTGGTCAAAAACAAAGAATATCAATCGCCAGAATCTTTTTAAAAAATCCCTCTATTTTAATATTAGATGAGGCTACTTCATCTTTAGATAATACAACTGAATTATTAATTCAAAATGCTTTAGATGAGTTATGCAAAGGTAGAACTACAATTGTCGTAGCCCATAGATTATCTACGATTAAAAATGCAGATACAATTATTGTAATAGATGATGGAATGATTAAAGAAAAAGGTTCTCATGAACAATTAATTAAACAAAATGGAGCCTATAAACTTCTATATGATCTACAATTTAAAAATGGTTCTAAAGAAGAACATTTATTGTTAAGTAAAAAACTTAAAATTGCTAGTTAAAAAGAATATAATAAAACGTTAAAAAAGGAGGAAAAATATGTCAGTATTTAAAATGAATGACTATCCAATTAGTAAAGAAAAATTATCAAAATTAAAACAAGAATATCAAAATGATGTAAGAAGTAATGTTTTAAGACATGCTTTATCTAGATCTAAATTAACCGATATAGTGTATGTAAGTGAATCAGAAAAAGATATCGATAATAAATTTTCTATTGATATTAAAACTATGGAAGTTTGTAATCAAAAAAGATCTGGTAGATGTTGGATTTTTGCAGGTCTTAATATCTTAAGAGAAATTATTGCAGAAAAATTAAATGTAGAACAATTTGAATTATCACAAAACTATATAGCTTTTTATGATAAGTTAGAAAAGATTAATTATACTTTAGCCACGATTCTTGAATTATTAGATAAACCTCATGATGATCGTACTTTATCTCATATATTAAGATTTGCGGTATCTGATGGAGGTCAATGGGATATGTTTGCTAATCTAGTGAAAAAATATGGTGTAGTGCCTAAACTTGCTATGCAAGAAACTCAACAATCAAATATGACTTATCCATCAAATGATATTATTAATTCAGCGATTAGAAAGTTTGCAAGTGATGCGAAAAGATTATATGAGGAAGGTAAATATGAAGATATTATTATCTTAAAAGATAATATTTTAACTAAACTATATAAATTACTTGTTAATTGTTTTGGTTTAGTGCCTGAAACATTTGATTTAGAATACGTGGATAAAGATAAAAAATATCATCTAAGAAAAGGTCTTACACCAGTGGAATTTTTTAATGAATATATTGGTGATATGATTGACGAATATCAATCGATCACTAATAGTCCTACATCTGATAAACCATATTTATCAGTGTATACGATTAAATATTTAGGTAATGTTTTAGAAGGTAAAAAGATTACTCATTTAAATTTAGAAATGTCTAGATTAAAAGAGTTAATAATCGCTCAATTAAAAGATAATAGACCAGTATGGTTTGGAAGTGATGTATCATTTTATGATACACCTGATAAAATAGGAAGTTGGGATACACTAGCGTTTGATTATGAATCTGCTTTTGATTTAGATATTAAATTTGATAAAGCAGATATGCTTGATTACTTTAATTCAGCCATGAATCATGCGATGGTTATTACAGGTGTAAATATCGTAGATAATAAACCTACAAAATGGAAAATAGAAAATTCTTGGGGTGATGAAGTGGCTAAAAAAGGCTATTATGTTATGTCTGATGATTTCTTTAATAGGTTTGTCTATCAAGCAGTAGTGCTTAAAAAATATCTTAACAAAGAAGAATTAGAGGCCCTTAAACAAGAACCTAACGTCTATGATCCATGGGATCCAATGGGAACATTAGCCTAATTTAATAAAGTAAACCAATTATTTAAAAATCTTTGCAAAAAGCCATTAAATGATTGGTTTTTTATTTATGATTGACAAAAATTTTAGTAATTTTATATACAGTTTTAATAAAAAATGATATACTTTGTCTCACTGGAGGTAATGCCCTTATGGTTAAAATAAAAGAAGGCAGTGCAAAAGAATGTATTCTAATTGCCTTTGTAAACCTACTGACAAAAAAGCCATATAATAAAATCACTATAAGTGACATTATTAGAAAAGCTGGTGTAGCTCGTGCGACATTTTATCGCAATTTCTCCACTATTGATGAAGTTTTAAAAACTCTTGGTCAATTGATAAGTCAATTACTATCTGAAAATGTATTTAATCTTCTTGATATAAACGATGAAGAAAAAACATTCGATGTTTTAGTTAATTTTTTAAAGAATATAAAAAATATGAAATTATCCTTTAGTTATATTTTAAGAGAAAATATTCCTCTTATAATTGAACAATTAAATGAAAGCGATGCTTTTAAAGATATTTTTTATATTAAACAATTTGATGATATAGAAAATAAATATCAAAAAATCATGAAAATTGGTGTTCTTGATATAATGCTTAGAATGTTTTTAGCGGATCGTTGTAAAGAAGATGTAGAAGTTATGGCTAAAATAACTTTACAAGGATTAAAGGCTTTATCTTATTAATTATTCATCTTCAAACAAACTGCCTTGTATAGAGTCCATATCTGTTTTATTAACACATGATTCAAATAATTTAATGATAGTTTCATAGTCTTTAACATTATCATTTGAAATTATCAATAATTTCAAACCATATCTAGAACATATGGTTTGTTTTTCTTTATCCCTTATTCTTTGCTCATGTTTTCCAATATGTTCTCCACCCGATATTTCAAAGGCTACTACTGGAACATAATTTGAAAATCCATGTTTAGCGTATATAACAACATCTAATTCTTTTTTACCAATTAGTTTTTTATCATCAAAAGATGTGGTTTTAATAACAGATTTTAACGCGACATTTCTTTCAATTTTAAATTTAGGTCTACGATAATTAAAATATGGAGAAATAGTTTTAAAAAATTCTTTTTCATTTAAAGAGTCGTTAGAGAAGTTGTCCAAACTGTAGGTTGAGGGGTACACTACTGTTGTACCATTACTATATACATAATCTGATAGGGCTTTTATTTCGTTTTTACCTCTATCATCTTTAAAATGTACATTAGATAACGTATCTATAGCTTCTTTATCGGCTACAAAAACAAAATGTTTTTTAGCTCTAGTAGCGGCTACATTTATTATTTCATGATTATCATTAATCCATTTCATTGTCTTTTTAGCAGTCTTTAATGAAATAGCGCTTGATAATATAATCGTGTCACATTCACTACCTTGCACAGTGTGTATAGTTCCTGCAGTTATATCAAAAATATTGTTTTCTTTTAAATAATTATTAATCAATTTAGCTTGATTATTAAAAGGTGTGATTATTGATATATTGCTTCCTAATTGATCTCTTTTGTTAATAATTAATCTAACAATCGCAAGTGCTTCTTCAATATAAGCGTTTCTATTTTCTCTATTTTGGTTTTTTACATTAACATAAGTTAATGTGCCTTCATTTTTATTAAGACTTTGTAATTGATTTTTATAATATCTAGAGTTAGGAAATCTAATTATCTTTTTAGCGCATCTATAATGTTCTTTTAAAAATATTACCTTCGAATTTTTATCTTTATTAAGCATGACAGATAATATCGAATTACGATTATAATCATATCCATTTATAGATTTATCGATATGATATTTATCCATTAAATATTCATTTATACCTTCATCTAATATTGTGACTGGTTTTAGTTGATTTGTGTCTCCAACAAGTAAGATGCTTTTACCTCTAATCATAGGCATTAAGGAAGTAACCATATTACATTGCGCAGCTTCATCTATGACCACTAGATCAAAGATTGGCTTAATGCTTCCAAGTTTTCCAGAACTTAGATTTGTAGAAATAATAATTGGAAAAATTTTAAGAAAATCATGAAGATTTGCGTCATTTTTTAAATATTTATCAAATTCTTTACCACTTTCATTTAAGTCTTTTTCATATAAAATTATTTCTCTAAGTTTCTTATATTTTTCATCTAATAAAAGTAATGCTTTTTGTATAAATAAATTATCAAAATATTCTTTAAGTTCGTTGTTTTCATTAAGTTCTTCCACTGCATTTAAGATATCTTTTTCATTAAATCCATCTTTTAAACGGAATAGCACTACTTCTTTTAAATTGATTTGTCTTTTAATACCATCATCTAAATCTTTAATTGGGTTATTTAATTGAATTGATGTTAGTTTAATCTTTTCTTCTTCTATATCAGTGATTTGTTCATATCTAGTTAATAGATCTTTTAATCTATTATCAGTGGGTATGTCTAATTTAGGTTTTATTTGTTTAAATTTATCTTTATTTTTTATTAGATAATTTATTAAATTTCTTAGATAGAGTATTGTTTTTATAACTGTTTGTCTATTACCTAGTCTAATAATTGGAAAGGTAATAAATTCATCACTAAATTGAGGATTAACACCACAAAAATTTTCTTTAAATTTTTCATATAAATCATTCATTGGGTGGTTATTGTTAGAGGCAAGCAAAACACTCTTTTTATTAAAGACTGCACTTAAAACAAGATTATAAATTGTTTCAGTTTTACCAGTTCCTGGAGGACCTTTTACATATGTAATATGTCTTGATAGACCATTATATATTGCTCTTATTTGTTCAATATTGATTTTATTTTTATTAGATACCACAATAGAGTTTTTATTTGTTTTAGCTTCTCCACCTCTAGATAAATTACAATTAAAGAAAGCTTTTAAAGGTGGGGTTAATTTATTTTCTTGGTTTAATTGACTAATAGTGTTTAATGTTTCATATACTTCGCGATCATAGTTTCTCTCTAATATGAATATTAGAGGTCTAGTATTTATCTTTTCATTGTCATATAAATTTATTCTTAATTCATTAATAAAATCTTCTTTTTTAGAATCAAAGTTTGAACAAAAATCATTTAAGTCTACATCTAAATAAGAAGTTATATTTTTTCTTAATGATTCATTTTCAGTATCAATTAAAAAAGATTTATTAATTAGACTTTTTGTCGTCATTGATAATGTTTTATTAGCAAAGTTTAATGATAAAGGTCTATAGGCGACCACAAATTCTTTATCATTACAATCAATAGATAAAACATTTAAACAAAGAGTTTTAAAATGAGAAATGTATTCAGCATCTTTTTCATCTTTTTTAAAAACATCATTTACTAGACTTATAAATTGTTCATCATTTAATTGATAAGTATATTCTTTGCTAAGACTTTCTAAATCTATACCATCTATCATTACTTCTTCTCTAAGATATGGATCATTATCATATTTATAGCATTCAGATAGATATGAAATGATGTTGTTATCTAAGGCTAGGCAAGCATCGTTAAATTCTTGAGAAGTTTCTTTTCTTTCATCAAGTTTATTTATTAATGTTTTACTGCTTTCATAATAGGTGTTATCCACTACTCGAGCATTAACAATATTACTTAAAATAATAGGATGAGCATCTTCCATAGTGTCATAATCAATTGTGGGATTAAAAATCTCACAAAAAACTCTGTCATTTTTAAAATCAATATCGTTAATTCCAATATAATAACTAGTTGACTTTTTTTGGGTATTAACATAATCAATATAAAGCCACTTTTTATCTTTAACAGCTTCATATATTTTTAGTAATACATCTAGGCTCATACTACTATGATTATATCATGATTATTTGTAGTATTTTATATGAAATTTAATAACTCTGCAAAACCCCCGTTTTTTCAGCAAAAATCAAATAAAATAACGCAGATTTGCGAAAATTTCAAAAAATATTGCCAAATAAAATTTAAGATGTTTTTAGCGTTTTTAGATTGAAATTATAGATAAAACCACTATTATGATTATTTATTAAAGGTGGATAAATTTTGATTGAATTTATGGCACTTTAACGCATATAAAAAAGCCTATTTTAATGGGGTTAAAATAAAGTCTTTTTTTATATCAAATTACACGATTTTTAACTAACAAATTTTTTTATATTTTACAGGTGTATTTAACACCATTTGTAACACCGATTTTTTTAATAATTCCTTCTTTTAGTAATTTAGAAAGTTCTAACTCAATAGTGTTATATGATATATCGGGCCAAATATGATGAATTTCTTCTTTATTAATTGGTTCATCTGATTTCAATAAGGTTAATCTAATTCTAGATGATTTATTTTGTTTAACACCATTAACTATATGATACTTATAAGCCATATCCTTATATATTTCATCAATAACATTTAGACACGAATCTATGAAGGTTCCACTATCATTTGACATAAATGAAATAAACAAATCTTGTCTGTATTGGTTGACATAATCTTCTAAATTTACATATTTAAATATTTTATGCCCATTAGAAATTAGTAAGGCTCTAACTAATAAAAACACAATTATTAGGTTGTTTTTCTTATATGGAGATAGTTTAAGAAAATTATAAACAAATATAGAAATATATATTAAATAATTACTAGGATCATTAACAATTGATGAATTATATTCATCAATAATATCAGATAATGTAGCACTACTATCATTTATTGATAATTCATATTCATTAGTTAGAATTAATGAATCTATAAATTTTTGATCACTATAGAGTTTTAAATTATTAGTGTTTTGAAAAAGTTCTATATAAATATCGTTAATATTATCTATGCTTAATTTAAAATTTTCATAATTAGATATTTTTTTAAGAATGCTTTTAAAATTAGAATTTATAATTTTTTGTTCATTTAAGAGATTGTCATTTGACTTCGAACTATAAAAAATATTGCCCTTAAAAATATCTGCATCAATATAATTTTGATCGTTGTTAGATTCAAAAATATACAAATAATTATTCATCAAAACATCACAATAAATTTTGTTGCAAGACACCTCATTTAGCTTAAAAATCCAATTTTGAGGTGAATTTTCGATAATGTAATTAGTAAGTATATTTTCTTTGTTTTCTTTTTTCATATACCTAATTTTATTATATTTTTAGTTAAATAAAAAGCATTTTTTTATTTTATTTGATTATAAAATTAAAAGATTATTTTTCCAAAATCGGACACAAAATAAAAAAATATTATTAAGAGGTTTTATAAAAATAGCGGATTTTTTACTTTTTAATCAATATACAAACGCTCTCAACATGAGATGTCATAGGGAACATATCAAAAGGTGTTACAGATACAATATCGTATTCTTTACATAAATATAAAACATCTCTAGCAAGTGTTTCTGGATTACATGATATATAAGCTATTTTAGAAATTTGTTTATTTAAAATTTCGTCTAAAAATTCCTTTGATGATCCTTTCCTTGGTGGATCCATAATTAAGGCATTAATATCTTCTTTTAAATTTTTAATAAATCGACCAGCATCATCGTTTATAAATTCAACATTATAAATATTGTTAATTTTGGCATTTTCTTGGCCATCAATAGTGGCTTTTTTGTTAATTTCAACCGAATATACCTTCTTGCAGTACTTAGATGCTAATAAACCAATGGTTCCAACACCCGAATATGCATCTAACAACACATCATTTTCAGTCAAATTTAATAGATCTATGGCGGATTTATACAATTTCCCTACCTGTTTTGAGTTAATTTGAAAGAAACTTTCAGCAGAAATCTTAAAATCTAGACCTAAAATATTATCTTTTATATATCCTTTACCATATAATATGTTTTCTTTATCTCCTAATATGACATTAGTGACCTTATTATTGATATTTTCCACAATAGTGGTTACTTTTTGACAATTTTTTATGATATTTTCTATAAATTTATCCTTATTTTTGTAATTTTTAGTGGTTACCACCAAAACAAGCATGATTTCATCATAATATTTAGACGTTCTAATCATAATATGACGAATAATACCTGTATTATCTATTTCGTTATAGGGTTTAATGTCATATTTATTGATAAGAAAGATAACATTATCTAATATTTCCTTACATCTAACATCTTGTATATTGCATGTATCGATAGGTATTAGTTCATGACTCTTTGATTTATACATTCCATAGACAATATTATGGTGTTTATCATAGCCTACTGGCACTTGAATTTTGTTTCTATAATAATATGGTTCATCCATACCTATAATATCGTTAATTTGCAGGCTTTTTTGATGTCCAATTCGCTTAAAAGCTTGCAAAACTCGGTTCTTTTTAAAAAATAATTGCCCTTCGTAGCTTAATTGTTGAAACTGACAACCACCACAAGAAGTACATACTTTACATAGGGGTTGAATACGATATTTTGATAATGAATATAGCTTTACAACCTTACCATAATAGACCTGACTACGTTTATATTCGATACGTATATCAGCTTCTTCATCTATAAATAAACCATCACAAAAAATAGTATCTTCATCTATTTTAACTACACCTTTACCTTCACTAGATAAATCTATACAAGTTCCATGAACAATACTTTTAATTTTTAGCATAAATAAATTATAAATAATTCTTAATTTATAACAAAGTTATAATTTTTTATCATTTTACTTTAAGAAAGCAAAATAATTGCTAAAATAATAGTTGTGTAAAGAAAGAGGTAATAAGAATGCCATTAGTAAATACTAAAGAAATGTTTAAAAAAGCCTATGAAGGCGGTTATGCAATTGGCGCTTTCAATTGCAACAATATGGAAATTGTACAAGCTATTACTGAAGCTGCTAAAAAATGCAATTCTCCTGTTATATTACAAGTCAGCGCTGGCGCTAGAAAATATGCTAAACCAGTCTATTTAAGAAAACTAGTAGAAGCCGCAGTAGAAGATACTGGTCTTCCAATCGTTTTACATTTAGACCATGGTGCAGATTTTGAAACTTGTAAAGATTGTATCGATGGTGGTTTTACATCTGTTATGATCGATGCTTCTAGTAAATCATTTGAAGAAAATATTGAATTAACTAGAAAAGTTGTGGAATATGCTCATGCTCATGTACCATATGTAACAGTAGAAGCTGAATTAGGTACTTTATCTGGTGTAGAAGATGAAGTATCAGTAGAAGCAGATAAAGCTATGTATACTGATCCAAATCAAGTAGAAGAATTTGTTAAAAGAACTGGGGTAGATTCTCTTGCTATTGCAATAGGAACTAGCCATGGTGCTTATAAATTTAAACCTGGAACAAAACCACAATTAAGATTTGATATCTTAGAAGAAGTTAGCAAACGTTTACCAGGATTTCCAATTGTTTTACATGGTGCAAGCTCTGTAAATCAAGAATATGTCAAAATAATCAATGAAAATGGTGGTGCATTAAATGATGCAATTGGTGTTCCAGAAGAAATGTTAAGACAAGCTGCTTCAATGGCAGTATGTAAAATCAATATCGACTCTGATTTAAGACTTGCTATGACTGCAGGTATAAGACAACACTTTATAGCTCATCCAGATCATTTCGATCCAAGACAATATGTTGGTGATGGAAGAGATTATGTTAGAACACTCGTAGAACATAAAATTAGAGATGTTTTAGGAAGTGCTGATAAATTATAATATTTAGATAAAATTAAACAAATTAAGCGGGATTTAACCAATTCCGCTTTAAATTTGCCTAAAATAGAAAGGTAAAAATATGTCAAATAAGTTTATAAAAGCCGCTCATAGTGCCTATTATGGCCATAGATGTGATATAAGACCTGGGATTAAGTATTTTACTTATAAAGATTATAAAAATTTATATGCTGATCCTTTTAGTTTTATTAATAAAAATGGTTTTAAATTAAGAGGATATATTTATCATGAAAAAGATTATATAAAAGATAAACTCGTTATATTTTGTCATGGTATGGGTGGCGGCCATCAAGCTTATATGAACGAAATAGCGTTCCTTTGTAAACACAAATATCAAGTTCTATCATTTGATTATCAAGGCTGTGTATTATCTGATGGTGATAAGATTAATTGTTTTTTACAAAACGCTAGTGATGTAGATGATTGTATTAATTTTATTAATACAAAAGATGAATATAAAAACTTAACAAAATACATTATTGGTCATTCTTGGGGAGGGTTTTCTGCTCAAAGTGCTCTTAAGTATCATAATGATATTAAAAAGCTAGTAATGATATCAGGATTAATATCTATTGATAATGCTTATAAAGAAAATACTCCATGGTATGGTAAATTATTTGTTAATTCTATATTAAGATATGAAAGATCTTTATATCCTAACTACTATGATAATAACGCTATTGATAATTTAAATAACAGAGATGATGTTAAGGCTCTTATTATTCATTCAAAAGACGATTCAATCGTATCTTATAAAAACAATGCCTTAAAACTTATGAAATACGTTACAAATAAAAATGTAACATATTGTATTGTTGATAATAAAAATCATAACCCTCAATATAGTAAACAAGCAGTAATTAATCTTACTAACTATATGCATAAATTGGAATCACTTAATTCAGATGAATTAAAAAATAAAGAAGCAGCAAACACAGATTTTCATATATTATGTGAGTTAGATGAGACAATTATGCTTCAAATAGTGGATTTTCTTAATCAATAAATAGTTTATAATTAAATAAACAGGAGGGCGTTATAATGGCAACAAAGAAAACGACTACTACTAAAACAACTACTACTACTGAAGAAAGTAAAAAATCACAAAATCTTTATGTATTAGAAAAACGTAGTGAAGATAGAATGTGGCAAGTTAAACGTAGAGGTTCAGATCGTGCGATTAAACTATTCTTTACTAAAGCAGAAGCCGCTGAATATGTTAAACAATTATCTGAAAATCAAGGCATAACAGTAGTGGTTAGACCTTCTAAAGGTAAAAACAAAGGAAAGATACAAAAATTCTAATAAAATAGACGGTATGAACCGTCTTTTTTTTATATCAAAATCGTTGCAAATCTTAATTATTTTTTTATTTAATGTTCATCATATTAACGATTTCTTCTACTTCCTTAGCTTCATCAAATCTAGGGAATAAAGCATCACATTTATTAATCTTAACATTATCTAAAATATGTTCATCTCTAACAGTGAAATAATCAATATCACCTGTATAACCTAATTGGTCTAATAGCTCTCTTGATTTTCTTGTTAACACGATTGAAAGTAATACACCAGTGACATATAAAGCATATGTTAAATGGCTCATAATGGCTTGTAGAGGCTTTTTATCGCCTTGTTTAGCATAAACCCAAGGAGTTGTCTCATCGATGTATTTATTAGCCCTTGCAGTGATTTTTGTAGCAGCATTTATCGCATCAGTTACTCTAAGATCATCTAAAGCACTTTCATATAATGAAATAGATGATTTAATTGTAGCGTCTAAATCAGAATCAAATGGTTCATTAATATTAGTGATAAATTCAGGAATAACACCATCATAGTATTTATTAATCATTGTTAAGGTTCTATTTAATAAATTACCCACATTATTAGCGAGATCCATATTAATTCTTTCAATAAATTGTTCTGGAGTAAATTGACCATCGCTTCCAAAATTAACTTCTCTAGCTAAATAATATCTAACACAGTCCACTCCATAACGATTAATTAATGGATATGGATCAATCGTGTTACCTTTAGATTTTGACATTTTTCCATCTTTTGTCATTAATAGACCATGAATAAATTCTCTATTAGGAAGAGGCAAATCTAACGCCATTAAAAACATTGGCCAATAAATTGCATGGAATCTAGTAATATCCGCTCCTAGGATGTGAACTTTTTGACAATCATCATTTAACCAAAACTTTTTAAATAAACTATCATCATTAGATAAATATCCTAATGCAGATATATAGTTTACTAATGCATCTAACCAAACATAGATAACGTGTTTTGGATTTTCTTTAATAGGTATACCCCAACTAAAAGAAGTTCTAGAAACACATAAATCTTCTAGCCCTGGTTTAATAAAGGTATTAATCATTTCGTTTTTTCTAGATTCAGGAGTGATAAAAGTTAAGTTTTCATCATAATATTTTAAGAGTCTATCTAAATATTTATTTGTTTTAAAAAAGTAAGCTTCTTCTTTAGCTTTACTTACTTCTCTATGACAGTCAGGACATAGATGTTCTTCTCCTACTTGAATATCAGTCCAAAAAGCTTCACATTCTTTACAATACCAACCCTCATATTCACCTAAATAAATATCATCATTTTCTAATAGTTTAGAAAATACTTTTTGCACAGTTTCAATGTGTCTTTCTTCTGTAGTACGAATATAATCGTCATTACTAATATCTAAAGCTTTCCAAAGTTGTTTAAAGGAGACGACTATTTCATCTACAAATTCTTGTGGTGTTTTATTAGCAGCGTAAGCATTTTTTTCTATTTTCATGCCATGTTCATCGCTACCAGTTAAAAAGAAGGTATCATCACCTCTTAAACGATGATATCTAGCTAGAATGTCCACTAAAGTGGTGCAATAAGCATGACCAATATGTAATTTAGCGCTTGGATAATATATAGGAGTGGTAATATAAAAAGCTTTTTTCATCTTAAAAACCTCACTGCCTAGATATTATATAACAATATTTAATTTTTTAAACTTTATTTAATGGGTTAAAATTCGAATAATGTCATATGAAATCATACCGATATTAACAAATAACATTAATACGAATAAACCTATAATCACATAGCAGGTTATATAGAACTTTTTATTTTTCTTATTTTCTTCCATATAATTGCTCCTTAATAATAAAATGTTGTGCCTAGACTAAATAAATAACCTATAAAGAATCCTAAGATCGCTAGTAGAAGTAAAACGACAATCGCTCCACCTATAAATAAATATTTTTTTGTTTTCTCACTCATAATAAATTGTTCCTTTCTCGATAATCATAATAGTCAGAATCAATAATGTGATACGTTTGTTCACTTAAATTTTCATCTAAATAATGCTCGCCTTCATGTAATTTTGAATATTCATATAATTCTGAAGCAAAAGCCACATAATATTCAGGAGAATAACGATCTATTTCTTCGTTATATTTATTAAAAGTAAATTTAACTGTTAGATAAAAACCAAATCTCTCACCATTACCATCAGTTAATAAATGTTCAACACCTCTTACTTCTAAACGATAAGATTCATTGTTAACGGTGTAGTAATAATAAAGATCAGATCTGATTAAATCATATTCTCTGTCTTGATCTATTTCTAATGTTGGCACGTCAAAATTATCAAAAACACCATATCCTGTATAACTTATGTAGCCCCAGTCAGAAATACTGAAGTCATAATTTGTTAAAGAACTAGATAAGGTAACTGTACTATCTTCATCTAAAGAAGATAAATAGTCTGGTTTATTATATAAATCGTATTGAAACGAATATGTTCCATCAACAAAGATACATTTCTGAACACTAGGTACGGAATTCATTTGTGAAAATTGATGGGCAGCGTATCCAACTGCAAAACCAGTACACAAAGCCAGACCACACGCCGATATACCAGTAATAATTTTTAAAGTTTTTGTTTTCATAAAACCTCCTAACATTCAACTAAAACACCACATCCACATCTTTTAATGGTTCCTGCTGTGTGAAAGTAATTATTATGGACGTGTGAACTTTTGTTATAAATTGCTAAGACACCACCTAATCTAATCAATGAAAGGGGAGATATTTTTAAATTAGTATAATTCTTATTATCTCCTGGAAAATCATAATGTCCTCTATGAACCAATAACATACCATCATTATCATAGCCATATACGACTGTGACATGATCGCTAACATCATCCCATGTATCAGAATAGTTACCAAAATACATCGCTGGAACACCATCTTTTACAGGATCGGTAACCGTAGAGAATACATTATAATACATATAAGTGCTATATTCTTTATCTAAATTAAAGTTTTCCATATATGATGTAAAGGCATCTCTAATAATTTTAGGAGTAGAATCTCCTCTATTGCTTCCAAATGCGTGAGTTAAAAATGCATTATAAATCTGAGGAACTCCTGTTCCATAAGCACCCGAATAAGGGGCAACATAATTTTGTTGAGCGTATTCATCAATATATCCAGTGCTTACAAAAAATTCCATGTACCCTAATACTAAAGCAAGAGCAACATATCCACAATCACCATACCAGTTTTCAGGATATGATCTATGATTTAATTTAAAATACCACGAATATGGTACTTCGACATCCGCACTTTGATATGTAATACCATTAATAGTAACAGTAGATGTTGTTTTGATACCTATTGTATCCGATGATGAACTAATAGACGTTCCTGTTTTTACCATTTCTACATTTTCAGTATTAATGTAATTTACAGCTTCATCCTGTAATTCTGATGAAATAGTGGATAACGCGTTAATAGTAGTTGCCCCGATAGTGTTATTTGTTGTTAAATCGACATACTCACCGTTAACTTTTTTATAATAACCAACACTAGGAACATAATATAAATCCCCTTCAACATTATAATAAGGGCTAAATGACGAACTTGATACTTCGACAATATCACCATTGGCTATATTATATATGCCGTATCCTATTGGTAAAAACTCTACAAGAACAAATGAGTTTCCATCAAAATCTTTTAAAATTTCGTTTCTGTAAACGCTATAATCCTTATAAACGGTGTAATCAATAATCTTATTTTTAATAATTGTATTTATCGCATTAAAAGATGATTGTTGATTAACGTTTAATGACCCAGTTTCATGGACAATTAAAGCGTTGGCTTTTATACTTTGTTCTCCAATTGAAATATCGCTCCTTCCCATAAAGTTTGTTGAACCATTATTCAAAATAAGTAATGCTGCTACATTGCTTATTAAGAATACTTTTTTTCTAATTTTCATTTTTAAATATCTCCTCTCTTTAAAATTAGAATTTAATATTTTAAAGCTTTACTATCATAAGCTTTTTTGCCTTCTGTAAAACTTAAACTAGGGTTATGTTTTAAAAAGTTTTCTAGCTCGTTATCTTTTCTAAATCTTTTTCGTTTTTCTACGCAAAACTCAAATATTTCTTTATGAATTTCTAAATTTGGTAAAGACTCAATATATAATGATAAGTCCATCGCAAGCAATATTAAATGTTTGTTAAATTCACACATATCAGGATAGGGTTCGCCATTGTTTTCTAATAATTCCACCAAACACTCACCGCCACATTGAAAACTAAAACTGCAATTTTGACATTTCGTATTTTTGTTGAGTAATTTATAAAAAACATTTTCTAATTTAGATTTATTTAATCCAGATTCTAAATCACCTATTTTATACTCATCGTAATTGCTTAGTGCTGGGCAACAATAAATGTTTCCATCATTTGATAAACTTAATCTTCCTAATCCTGCATCACATCTATTTAATACTTTAAGTTTTAATATTGTTCTTAATAAAAACTTTCCAAAATAATCATCGCCATTTAATAAGCATTTAATAGTGGTTAAATCATTTTGTCGTAGTTCTGTTTTCAAACATTGGCAGAGTTTGTTATATTCTAATTTCCATTGTTTTAATGCTTCACCTTTAATACCAAATTGTTTAGATCTTACAGGTTTATAACTAATTGTTTTAAATCTGGTTTTAAAGAATTTTAATGAGTCCACTAAATCAAAGGTTTTATTAGTTATAGTGCAGGCACATCCTACATAATCTTTATGTTCAATTTGATCAATATTTGATATAACTCTATTAAATGTTGTGTTGTTATTAATATCTTTTCTTAAACTATCATGTGTCTTTTCATTGCCATCAATGCTTACGCCAAATAAAACATAATTATCTTGTAAAAACTTTGCGGTTTTTTCATCTAACAACAATCCATTAGTAACTAGATTAACTATTATTTCTTTTTTAATCTCGTCGCTTTTATTTTTAGCGTATTCACTTACAAAAGCTATGATGTCTTTATGTAGTAAAGGCTCTCCACTTCCACTTAGGTCGATGAAATATTTTTCAGCATCTAAAAAATAATCAAAAATCATATCTAAATATTTTTTTATATTTGTTATACTGATTCGATTATTAAATGTTTTATTACCAAAACAATACGAGCAATTCATATTGCACGCATTACTAATTTGTATACATATGTTGATACACTTATATAAAAAAGGGCTATATTCACTAGGACCTAGAATTTGGAAATATTCATTATCTTTTAATTTAAGATAGTCATCTGCAAAATGACCATTAAATTCGTTAATATAAATTTTGCGGTTTTCAATTTCGTAACATTTAATCATAGTTGACTCCAAACATTATTAGAAATTAGTATCAGTAGATACTTTTAGCGAAGAATGTTGTTTATGGTATCATTTTATAAAAAACATGTCTATGAGTAAATAAAAATCTTAAACGAAGCAAATCCTAAAACGGACTTAATAAAAAAACTGTTTGTCAAACAAACAGTCATAAGTCTTTTTTTAAAAAAATATTTTTTATTTCTCTTCGTTAGTGCTAAGACCGTATTTTTTATTAAATTTATCCACTCTACCTTCGGCTTGTACAAAACGTCTTTTACCAGTATAAAATGGATGACAATTTGAACAAGTGTCAACACGAATTTCTTTTAATACAGATCCTGTTTCAAATGTAGCGCCACAGGATACACATGTAACAGTGCATTTTTGATAATTTGGATGAATGTCTTTTTTCATAGTCTTTAATACTCCTTCCGCCTTGGATTTGCTTTACCAAAGTAAGTCGCAATGATAAATATTACATTAAAATATTTATAAATCAATCTTTTTTATTCTTTGAATAACTTTTTATAACATATTCATAAGCTTCTTTTAATTGAATACCTATTTTTGTTAAATCTTTTTCTTTAGCGATTTTTAAACCATTATTAATGATCTTTTTATTATCAGTAGATAATATTAAGTCTAATTTTGATAAAAATTCATCATTATTAGAGGCTTTATAACAATTAATATTATCCTCTAACCAATCTTTATACACTCCTATGTCTCTTATTAAAACAGGACAAGAAGAGGCTAAAGCTTCTAATACCACGATTCCTTCTGTTTCTTCATAAGAAGGAAATAATAAACATTTAGCAAAATGATACGCTCCTTTAATAATTGAATTATCAATATAACCAGGCATAATAACATTATTAGGTTTATGCCTAATAGCGGTTTTAACAATATTAGAAGTTAATATTTTTTGTAAATATCCAAACCAAATAAATTTAACATCTGGTCTTTGTCTAGCTATTTCAAAGAAGTCGATAATTCCTTTTCTTTGAAAAGGAAAACCAACACCTATAACAACCTTATCATCATCTTTTAAATTAAAATATTCTTTAAAAGCTTTTACATTGTTTTCATTATAAACATATTCATTTACATCAATTCCATTAGATACATGTATTACTGGTGTATTTAGATTATAAGAATCTATTAAATCTTTTGAATATTGAGTGGGAGTAATTATAAAATCTGCATTTTTATAAAAATACATTAAGTTAGGATTAAACCATAAAGACATTAACTTCCAACAAGCAAAAGAATTTTTAAAATCTTCAATCGTGGAATGACCATGAACAATAACAGGAATATGTTTTCTTTTAAGTTTTTTTAATAGTCTTTTAGAATTAGGCCAGTAAGTATTAATATGAGCAATATCAAAACTATCTTTACTAGATAATGTATATTCAACATTAACACTTTCTAAGGCTTTTATTTGATGTTTAAGGGCTCTACCAATACCAGATTTTTTAATATTAGCTTCTGCTTCAAAATATAATAATAGTTTCATAACTATAAATTAGTTTATTATTAAAATCTTAAAAATTCATTAAAATAATACCTCTCTACTTTTTATTACCTTTGGTAATACCATAACTTATAAATAGCCATTCTACTTTTAGTGGACCTAATTTCTTTACTCTAAAATTAGTTTTAAATAAGTTCAAAAAATTAATTAAAGAGTAGGTAAATTTTTTATTTATTTTTTCTTAAAATTACTCCACATAGGAGGAATTAGTATGTCTATTAATCAATTAAAAGCAAAATTAATTATTCAACCAATACCATCTTATAGCAAACAAGAAGAAACTTTTAATTGGATTAGCCATCTAATAGGAGCGGTTATAGGTTTTATATTACTTGTAATATTTATCTCTTTATCAACCATAAACAATTATAGTGTCCTTAAAACAATTTCATTAATTGCTTATTCTTTATCATTAGTGTTTCTTTATAGTGTTTCCACAATATATCATTATTTAAACAATAATTCCCCTTGGAAAAGAATATTTAGAATATTAGACCATAATACAATATATGTATTAATTGCAGGCACATATGCGCCTATATGCGCTTTAGGGTTTAATGATAATCCTAATATTGGATTAACAATGATCATTATCGAAGTAGCATTATTAATCCTAGGCTCAACATTAAACTTTATTAACATGAATAATAAATTTATTAAAATCATCACAATAGTATTATATATAGCGATGGGTTGGCTAGTCGCGTTTTGTTATCCTGCAATATTATTATTAGATTTTCAAGTAATGATATATGTTTTACTTGGAGGAATTGCATATACATTAGGAGTGCTATTTTACGTAGTGGGTAAAAAGAAGAAGTGGATGCACAGTGTCTTCCACATCTTCGTTTTATTAGGCAGTATATTACAACTAATAGGAATAATTATTTTACTTTAACTTTACGTTTTAATAAGGTTATAGAAACAAGAATAAGTAGTAGTGATAATCCAGTATCCGCAATCACAGCGACCCAAATACCTAATAGGTCGTTAAGCGCTAAAATCATGATGATTAATTTAACAATAAGAGCAAAGGCAATATTAAATATTGCTTGTCTTCTAGTCATCTTAGCTATAACCATAGCCTCTACAATCTTAATAGGATCATCATTCATTAAAACAATATCTGCGTTATCTACAGAAGCATCGCTTCCTAATCCTCCCATAGCAAAACCAACATCACTTAAAATAATACTAGGTGCGTCATTTATACCATCGCCAACATAACTAACCGCATATTTCTTATTAGTCTTTTCAATTTCTTGTTTTAAATAGTTGATTTTATCTTCAGGTAATAGATTAGCTTCATATCTATTAATACCTAATTTGCTACTTATCGCAGAAGCACTTTCAGTATTGCCTCCAGTAAGCATAAGAGTTTCAATTTTACGTTTATTTAAATAATCAATAAAGGCATTAGAATTATCTTTAACCGTATCATCTACGATAAGATAACCCACACATTTTTTATCCACAGAAACATATAAAATATTTCGATAATCTTCAACTTTTGCAAAGTTTATTTTATTTTTTGCCAATAATTTTTCATTTCCAATACTGATTTTATGACCTTTATAAGTACCACTTAAACCATAACCAGATAATTCATGATAATCTTCAATATTATCTATCTTAGCTTGATAGTTTATTTGTTGAATAATCGCATGAGCGATAGGATGGTTTGATCTAGATTCTAATGCATATACATATTCATCAAATAAAGATTCATCTATATCTATAACTTTCTTTTCTTGAATAGAGAATTTACCAGTAGTTAAAGTACCTGTTTTATCCATTACAAAGGTCTTAACATCATTTAAACGATCTAAATAATTACTACCTTTAATCATAATGCCGCGTTTAGACGCGAGTGCTACACCTATAAAATAGGCAAGTGGGACTGATATAACTACCGCACAAGGACAAGATATAACTAAGAATGTTAGACCGATATAAATATATCTATACCAGTTATTATCCCAACTATAATCACCAGTTATACCACCTGTAATTAAAGGAACGATAAATGCGATGATAAGCGCTAAAGCAAAGACAATAGGAGTATAGTATTTAGCAAATTTAGCTACAAAGTTTTCAGCTTTAGATTTATGTTCTCCTGAATCAATAACCATTTTTAAAATCTTAGAAGTTGTAGAATCTTTAAATTCTTTTTCTACAACCATATTAATCGTGCCATCTACGATTGTAGT
>CAYSPV010000006.1:11174-16432 GCA_964433025.1 uncultured Staphylococcaceae bacterium | reverse complement strand
ATATTTCTAGATTTATTAACAGATATATGTTCAAATATTTCACCGATTTGGGCTAGTAGCATAACTAAAACTGCTTCGGGATATTCTTGGATAAGGAACGCTCCTAAAGAAGCAATAGTCATAAGTGTAACTTCATTAAATATGGTTTTAGGATGTCTAAATGATTTTATAAACTTAAATAAGTAATCATAGGCTACACATAGATATGCAAGAATGTATAATGCAAGCATTATACCCCAATACATATCATATGTATCTTCACTAACTAAATTCCATTCAAATACAAAATAAGATACTGCAAGTAATATTGCAGAAATAATAATTCTTACAAATAGTGTTTTTATTTCTTTATCAATGACTTTTACATGATAATCTTGTTGTTCTTTTTTATATTGTAAGGTTATTGGATCATCAGTACCTTTTTTAATGATTTTTAATAATTTATTTATATCTAATTCATCATCTTTATATGTAACTTTTAATGTTTTATTAATAAAGCTAATAGAAGCATTTTTAATGCCATCATTTTGACATCTATTTAAATATTCTTCTAAAGATCTAGCACAGTTAGGGCAGTCTAAACCTTCAATAATATAATCCACAGTTTTCATTTACTATTTCTCCTCACTTACGTGGTCATATGCAACTTTAATTAATTCAGATACGTGTTCATCATCTAATGAATAAAAGACCTTATTTCCAACTTTAGAAAAGGCCACTAATTTGTTTTTTCTTAAGACTTGTAATTGATGGGACACTAGTGATTGAGAAGCATTAATTGCAGATTGTATATCACCTACACACATCTTTTTATTTTCAAGTAAGGCTAATAAGATTTTTAATCTTGTCTCATCTGCAGCTATTACAAGTAGTTGAGACATATTGGTTATTTTTTCTTCTGTAATATTTAATTTTTTCATAAAACCTCCATGAACATGTATTCATATTCTACACGTATAGTATATGAACAACAATTCATATTGTCAACACTTTTATTTATTCTTATTTAACTTGAAGTTATAAATAAATGTAGAGTATAATTTTTTATACCGAAATTAGAAAGGAGCTAAACATATGATTTCTAAAAAATTAGCAATTGAAGTGTTAAATCAATCCTTAGCTAGTGGTGCGGATTATGCAGAGATTTTTTATGAAAACAGTTGGGAAAATAATCTAACTATAGAAAACAATATCGTTGATACTGTACACACTAGTTTAATAACTGGTGTAGGTATTAGATTATTAAATGGTCTTCAATGTGTATATGGTTATACATGTGATATAAGTAAAAAATCTTTATTAAAATTAGCAAAAGATTTAGCTAAAGGATTTAATGAAGAAAGAAAAATTACTATAGAAAATTTAAAAGTTAAAAAATATAAAACTATTTGTCCAATAAAAATAGATTATGATGATGTTCCTAGAGAAGAAAAAATCGCTTTATTAAGAGAAGGATTAGATGAAATAAAAGATTATGATCCTAGAATAATAAAAACTGTAGCCGCTTTTAATGATTCTCATAAAAATACAATAATTTATAACTCTAGAGGTGATATTATTAAAAACTCCACTCAATATGGAAGAGTAATCTTTAGTGTTACCGCTAGTGATGGAGTAAATAAAGAATCAGCTTTTGAAGGTCCTGGATGTCAAGATGATATAAATTACTTTAAAGAAAAAGTAAACATAAGAGAAACTGCTAGAAATGCTGCCCGTGTAGCTATTCAAAATCTTGAAGCAAAAGATTGTCCTTCAGGTATGATGCCAGTAGTGTTAGGAAATGGATGGGGCGGTGTATTGTTTCATGAAGCCTGTGGCCATCCTTTAGAAGCTTCTGCAGTAGGTAAAAAAATGTCTCCTTTTGCAGGTAAAACAGGTCAAAAGATTGCCTCTGATATAGTAAGTGCAGTAGATGATTCTACTATTCCTAATGCTTGGGGCTCTATTGATTATGATGATGAAGGTGTTAAAGGTCAAAAAAGACAACTCATTAAAAATGGTGTTTTAACTGATTATATGATCGATGAATTTAATGGTAGATTTATGCAAGCAAAACCTAATGGTGCTTGTCGTAGACAATCGTTTAAATTTACCCCTACATCAAGAATGTCTAATACATATATTGAAAATGGAAAATCTAGTAAAGAAGAAGTTATACAAGCTACAAAACTTGGATTATACGCAGTAGGTTTTGTTGGTGGAAGTGTTAATCCTATTAACAGTGAATTTAATTTTTCCTGTTCTGAAGCTTATATTATTAGAGATGGAAAAATATGTGAACCTGTTAAAAGAGCGACATTAATTGGAAAAGGATCAGAGATTTTATTAAATATTGATATGGTGGCTAATGACTTAGATTTAGGTCAAGGGTACTGCGGTGCTTCAAGTGGTTCTATTCCCACGAATGTTGGTCAACCTACACTACGAGTGGCTACTATGACAGTAGGGGGAAAAGGAGGTCAAATACAATAATATGAATATTTATCAAAAATTTATTACTATGGCTAAACAACAAGGTCTTCAAGAAGTTGAAATAGCTATTTATAAAACCTCAAGTCTTGGTATTGAAGTCTATCATAAAAAAATTGAATCTTTTGAAACTAACTCCAACACTGTCACCCTCATCAGGGGTATTTATAATAACCATTTTGGTACCGCGAAATGTGGTCAAATTACTAAAGATAATATATCTAAATTAATTTTAGATTTAATTAATAACGCTAAATGCATAGAAAAAGATGAAGAAGCTGAAATATTTAAAGGTAGTGAAAAATATCATAAAGTTTCTTCATATAATAAATCTTTAGCGGACATCTCTTTAGATGATAAAAAACAAATGATGTTTAATCTTGAAGAAGAGATTTATAAACAATCTGATATTGTTAAAGATGCTTTTAATATGCAATATAATGAAAGCACTACTGAATATACAATTATTAACTCATATGGATTAAATTTAAGGCAAAAGTCCAATAATTTTATGCTAATCGCAGGTGTGGTGATTAATGATGGTAGTCAAGAACAAAACCATTATGACTATATTTTTGGTAATGATTTTAATGCTATTAATATACCTGATTTTAGCAAAAAATTAGTTAGTGATTGTATATCTAAATTAGGAGCAGAACCTTGTCAAAGTAAAAAGATGAAGGTTTTATTAGATAGACAAGTTGTATCTGATTTTGTTTATATTTATCTTGGTTGGGCAGATGCTGAAGATGTACAAAAACATGTATCTTTATTTGAAGGTAAATTAAACACTAAAATTGCCTCATCTAAACTAACTATATCTGATATGCCATTAAAGAAAACAGTGTTTGCTAGATGGTTTGACGATGAAGGTGTAGCTACTTATAATAAAGACATTATTAAAAAAGGAGTCTTACAAACTTATTTATACAATTTAGAAACTGCTAAAAAAGATGGTGTACAATCTACAGGTAATGGTATAAACACTAATTCAAAAATGGGTGTGGGTCCATTCTTTGTATATGTTAAACCTGGTAAGAAAACACTAGAGCAACTATGTCAGCGTATAAACAATGGTATTTATATTACTCAACTTATGGGTGTAGGTACAGGTGTTAGTCACACCTCTGGTGATTTTTCTATTCAAGCCTGGGGATATCTTATTGAAAATGGTAAGATTACTAAACCCATTACCCTTATTACCATCGCGGGCAATATTCTAACTATGTTTAATGACATTGTTGAAATCGGTGGAGATTCAATGATTACCTATGATGGAATATGCACTCCATCAATGTATATTAAATCCTTAACTATAGCGGGAAAATAATTATGGTAGAAGAAAAAATTGAAGAAGTAAAAGAAGTTGAAACTTCTAGTGAAGAAACCGCTACAGAGAATGTAGAACAACCTCAAGAATCTAAACTTAAACAAAGAAGAAAAAAGTTTAGAGCTAGACTTAGAAGTGGTTGGGCTGATTTTAAATCCTTTATAAATAAAGGAAATGCTTTAGATCTCGCTATTGGTGTTGTTATTGGTACTGCTTTTACAGCAATTGTAACCGCTTTTTCTAATGTATTACTTTCTTTTTGTACATGGGGTGTTCCTGGTGGTTTATCAGGTTTAGTTACAATATTGCCTGCTGCTAATAGTGCTCAAGCAGGATTAGAGGGTGTAGGGCAATTTTTTGATAGCACTAATTTGTATTCTCTTTCATATATCTATGCTGAAATAGAAGCTATAGATTTTGATACAGCTTTAGATACTATTAAAGAATCATATACCTTATATGGCACGACATATGTCTATAATGGCGCGTCCGTCATCGACTGGGGTTCAATTATTACTGCTTTAATTTCATTTATAATTATCGCAATCGTCTTATTTGTAATATTACGTGTTGCTACTAGTGTTTCTAAACGTAGAAAAGCTTATTTAGAAAAAATTAAAGAGGCTTATTATAAAAAACACCCTGATGAAAGACCTGTTAAGGTGCCTGAGGAAGTACAACCTACTGAACTTGAAGTATTACTTCAAATAAAAGATTTACTTGCTAAACAGCAAGGAATAAGTGAAACTACAACAGATGATAAAAAGCCTTCTAATTAAATGGAGGCTTTTTTAATTTTTAAAGTAATATTATCTCTTATTGGAGATTTAATATATCTACCTGTAAGATAGCCTTTTTCAATGTTTTCATGTTTTCTAACTGCAAAGAATTTAGATAAACAGAATACCTTACTAACGTTAGTGATCTCATCTTTTTCTACAAAATATATTTCATCTCTTCTAAGAAGTGATGAACTTAATAATTTAATATCATTCGTGGTAAATACGAGTTGTGAATTATTAACATTAATGTTTGGATCTAAAAACATGGTCACTATCGCATGTTGTAAAGTATAGTTAATATATTTACCTAAACCATCAATTACAAGTGTTCTTCCATAGGTTAAAGAATCAAATATATCTAAAGCTAAAAATAACATTCTATTAAATCCCATAGATTCATCTTCTAAACGGCTTTTATAAACACCTTTTATGGTTTTGTATATAACAGATATGCGAGGGTTGTTTTCTTCATCATATTCGACTTCATAATCATCAAAAGAAAGATTTAAAACTTTCATATATTGTCTAAAGAAATTGTCAAAGTCTTTGTTTTTTAATTTATTGATGACCACTGATTTATCAAATCTTTCATAAACAGTGTCACCAAAGATAATGTTATTTTTAAAATATAAATAGAAATTTTTTAATAATTTAATGTGTAAAAAATAAGCAGTGGT
>CAYSPV010000006.1:9240-11074 GCA_964433025.1 uncultured Staphylococcaceae bacterium | reverse complement strand
GTAGGTTTTTGTTCGCTGTCAAATTTAAATGGTTCTATTAATACGATATCTTCTTTTTCTAATATGAATTTAGTTAAAGAATAAATACTCCATAATAAACATGATTTACCTGAATTAACATCTCCTGTTAACATTAAAGCTTTTAATATTTTTTCACCTTTATAGGTGAAATAAGCATCATATTTTGTATTATCTTCAATACCATTACAATAAAAATCAAGGGTGGTTAAATCTTTAATGGCATAAAAATTAGAAAATGTTAATTTCAGTATCATGTCATAATAATAACATAATTAAAATTATTTGCAATATTTGCAAAAAATTGCAAATTTTTAAATTAATTTGCACAATTATTCTAGTTTTGCACACTAGTATTTATTTTTTTGCAGACTTTTCTTCTATCTCTTTAATACGATATTGTTCTAATTCCCAATCAGGGTGAGCTTCAATAGCTTTATCTAAAGCTTTATTAAATAATTTAACTTCAATCGCTCTTCTTGCAGGAGCGGTATTTTTAAATGATTTTTTAATATTTGAGATAGTAATAATACATTCTGATTTAGATTTATCAATAAGGGCCGCTATAAGGATATAGGCTCTAGCGCACACCATAGTGGTGTCCTTTGATATTTCTCTTCTCATATCATCAGAAACTTCTACATCTAATCTAGCAATAGCCTCTTCTAAAGGTAAAGTCATAATGTAGATATATACTTTTTGGGCTAAGGCTCTAATATAGACCTTTGGTGATATATTAGCAGCGTTATCTAATATCTGATTTACTAATACTAAAGCATCACGATAATTTTCACATTCTAATAAAACATAAACTTTACTTAAATTAAGATCCGCGGTGAAGTTAGTAATTTCATCAAAGGTTTTAATTTCAACATCGCTATTACCTAATTCAATTTCTCTTTCCACTCTTAATAATTCATTAAAAGCAACTTTATTTTTAGGATTACTAACTAAAGTTAGTCTATATCCATCAGTAGTCGCATCTAACTTAACAGGAATAATATTATAAATTAAAATCATTCCACCTATAAAGGCTACAACAAGTAAGAAATATCCAATATCATAAAGTGTTCTTACACGTTGCACTAAAGCTGCGTCTGTAGAATTATCATTCATAGAATTAAATAATACAAATAAGGTTACACATATAATAATTTCAACAACAAAAAATAAAGTTCCAAACAATAAATATGGTCTAGGATTAGGTTCTTTTTTTGCATCTTTTTTTGGAACAATTTTTGTTTCACCAGTTAAACCATCAAAACCTGAAAATTTAAATTTCCAATGTTCTTCTGCGGTTTTATAAAAACAAAAACCTAAGACATTAACTTTTAAAATATCATATCTTCCAATTTTTGCGCCTAGTATATGCGCTACTTCAAACAGTACTGCATTAAATATAACCCCTGTAATAATTGCGCATATAATAAATACTGCATAAACACCACTTGAAAAGATTGTAGCATTGTTTCTATTTTGTAAGATGACAATACCAAATACGATGGCAAAAGCAATAATTAATACATAAACAATTACCGCACTTACATCTTCTTTTTTCATAATTTCCTCCCTAGATTGCCATTTGATAAATTAATCTAGCAACATCCTTATCTAAAGGTTTGTCTTGATGGCTAATCTGACCTATGCCACCTATGAAGAGTTTATCCACTAATTGGTTAACATCAACATCAATATTTAAATCTTTAAAACGAGTTGGCATATTTAATGATTTAAAATATTCTTCCAACTTGTTAATAAACATAATAGCACTTTCGTATTTGCTTTTTAAGCAAAGATGAAAAAGTTTATCTAATAA
>CAYSPV010000006.1:6176-9140 GCA_964433025.1 uncultured Staphylococcaceae bacterium | reverse complement strand
GCAAAAGTAGGTCTATTTAAATCAGAACTATATCCAGATTTAATACCTAATTTATCATCTTGTATAACACATGAATTAGACATTTCACTACCAGAACCACAAACAGTAAGAATTACTCCATGTTCAATTCTTTTTATAGGTTCATATTTATGAATAGATATATCAAAAGGATCTCCATCATAATAAAAAGAAGTGGATATTAACTTACCTGTATCAATAACAGAGCCTCCTCCTATTGATAAGATAAAATCAATATTATTTTCTTTAGCGATTTTTAATCCTTCTTTAACTTGATTTATCTCAGGATTAGTTCTAATGCCTCCGTATAAGACATATTTAATATTTTCTTTATCTAAACATTCTAAAATTATGTCTAAAAGACCGCTTGTCTTAACATGAGACTTACCATATAAAATAAGAACATTTTTAAATCCATATTCTTTAATTATTTGACCTATTTTAAGGTATTGTTTTTCACCAAAATATACTTTCGTTGGAAAATATATTAAAGAGTTATTTTGCATTTGATTTCCTCGAATTTATTGTATTTTCAATGGCTTTTTGCAAAGAATTTTCTGGAAGTAGCAAGAAATTATGTTTTAAACCTTCAAAGGTTTTTCGTTTAATATTTTGTAAATAAATAGTAATACAATTACTATATCCATAACCAAAAAATCTAGCGATAGCTTTTTTCTCTGTTGGAGTTAACTTTTTACTATCGGGCACTGAGTTTATTATTCTAAGACAAGTTTGAAAACAATTATTAAAGAAAAATTCGCTTAATAATTCTTTACCCGCACTTTTTAAAACACCATCTAAAAATTTATTGTTGTTTTGATAATATTCAAATATAAACTTTAACATTGTATCTAAATCTTTTGCTTCTTTTATATGAGGAATTTCCTCATTTAAAAATAGCAGTGTTAATAAATCATAAATATCATGAAAATGATAATAAAATGTTTGACGATTAATCTTACATTTTTTAGTTAATAAAGTCACAGAAATATCATCTAAAGCTTTATCTTCAGACATTAATTGTTTTAAGACCATAGCTAGACGTGCTTCTGTTTTCATATATTTTCCCTTATTTTAATTTAGCATATTCCTTAGCAATATTTGCACCTACTTTTGCATTATTTATAATTAATGCAATATTAGCTTTTAAAGATTCGCCTTTAGTCTTATCCACGATGTTTTTTAATAAGAATGGTGTAACTTCTTTTCCTTTAATATTTAAACTATCTGCGTCATTAACTGCTTTTTTAATAATTGCTTCTATTTCATCTGCATCCATTTCATCTTCTTTATTAATTGGATTAACAATTAAAATTCCGCCTTGAAGATTATTTTTTCTTTGTTCATAAATAATCTTAGCAGCGTCTTCATAAGAATCTAATTTATACTCTAATTTAATATTAGATTTAGAAGTGTAGAACGCTGGTAGTTCATTAGTTTTAAATCCAAAGATAGGAACGCCTTTAGTCTCTAAATATTCCATAGTTAAATTTAAATCTAGTATAGATTTACAGCCTGCACAGACGACTGTAACGTTTGTTTTTGCTAGTTCTTCTAGATCTGCAGATATATCAAAAGTTTGTTGAGCGTTTCTATGAACCCCTCCAACACCTCCAGTAACAAATACTTCTATACCTGCTTGTTTAGCTAATATCATCGTAGCGGCAACAGTTGTAGCACCCCACAACTTCTTCGCGTATACATAACTTAAATCTCTTCTAGAGACTTTTTTAATATCTTTTCTTAAACCAAATTCTTTAATTTCATCATGCGACATGCCAATGACTGCAACTCCATCAATAATACCAATTGTGGCAGGGATCGCTCCATTTTCTTCAATTATTTTTTCTACTTGTAATGCAGTGTTAATATTTTCAGGATAAGGCATACCATGAGAAATAATCGTGGTTTCAAGGGCCACTACAGGAATATTATTTTTTAAAGCTTCTTCTACTTTTTTAGATATTCTAATCATTGTTTATTTTCTTCTCCTTTAGTTTCTATTAATTCAATTACATGTCTAACAAATAAATACACCGCAATTAAACAAATACATATAACTGCAACTTCTAAATAGTTAATAGAAATCAGTGATTTAAAATGAACTTGGAATAAGTCTGTAAAGTCTCCTACATATTCCATTACAACCGCCATAGACAGTCCAAAGATATTTAATCCAATCATTGATAAAAACACTATTAAACGATATTTAGTAAACGGTCTACATACATCATATAAAGTGGCAAGAGGAATAATAGAAAACATAATAAATGACATCGTTTCAAATATTTCATCATTTAAAACACCTGTATATAAAATTCCGTTTTCTTGGAAATAAGATAATAAATACATAATACCAGTGCTTAAAAGCATTATGACCGCTCCTGGTATAGCTTTCTTTAAGATATTATTTATAAAATCACCTTTCATTATGTCTTTATTAGGTTCTAAAGAAACAAAGAAAGATCCTAAACCAATAACTGTAAATTCCCATAAATATAAATGATTGGTCATAAATGGATATCTAGCATTATTTATAAAACCTAAGATGACAAAAATAATAGATAACACACTCGCATATATTGTCTTAATTAAAAACAAAGAACTAGTTCTTTGTAAGTTATTAATTACTCTTCTTCCTTCTGCTACAACACTTGGTAAGGAAGCAAAATTAGAATCTAACATAACAAGTTGAGAAACATTTTGAGCAGCATCAGAACCATTAGCCATAGCAATAGAACAATCCGCTTTTCTTAAAGCTAAAATATCATTAACACCATCGCCTGTCATAGCTACGACTTCTCCATTAGCTTTAAATGTTTCAATTAATATTTCTTTTTGCTCTGGTGACACTCTTCCAAAAATAGTGTACTTACTTGCAGCTTCTTTAACTTCTTCATCACTTAAACCCATTAAAGAAATATAATCAGAGGCATTTTTAATATC
>CAYSPV010000006.1:4335-6076 GCA_964433025.1 uncultured Staphylococcaceae bacterium | reverse complement strand
GTATATTTATTTTCACTATTAAAGCTGCAGACATAACTAGCTTCTTCTATTGCTTCATAAGGATAAGCTTTTAATATTGCTTTAGCGGTAGCGTTATCATCTTTTGTAGCTTTTAAAATATTAACAAGTATTAATTCAACTTGTTCTGTTTTATATGTTTTATCTAAGATAACTAAATCAGTTAATCTCATCGTACCATCAGTAATAGTGCCTGTCTTATCAAGACATAAGGTATTAGATCTTGCTAGCATTTCTAAAGCATAATAATCTTGGACCATAGTTCTTTTTTTATAAAGATTAATAACTCCTACGGTAAGGGCTACAGAGCTTAATAGATATAAACCTGCAGGTATCATGCCTATAAGAGCACCCGCGACAGAACCCGCAGTTTTTCCAAAATCATTAATTAGATTATCTATTTGAGATATAAACATTAAAATAGAAACAACTAAAACTACACCTCCAATAATTTTAAATAAATTATCTAAGTCTTTTTTAAGTTGTGATTTACTACCTTTTTTCTTTCTAGCGGCTTTTTCTAG
This sequence comes from uncultured Staphylococcaceae bacterium, assembly GCA_964433025.1. GTDB lineage: Bacteria > Bacillota_I > Bacilli_A > RFN20 > CAG-826 > CAJOOD01. The sequence continues at coordinate 5,534 of CAYSPV010000006.1, read as the reverse complement.
TTGATGAACATAATTATCTTTACCCACTCGAATAATCCTAACTTTAGCAGTGCCAGAGGTAATATAAGAACCACTTAATATTTCATCATTTACACTTTTATAAATAGTTAATGATTCACCTGTAATTAATGATTCATTAACACCTAAGGTAGACTCTAAAATAATCGCATCAGCGGGTACTTGATTAGAGGATTTTAAAATGACAATATCATCTAAAACAATATCATCAATATTAATTAAAATTTCTTTTCCATCTCTTAAGACTAAGACTTTAGCTTGATTAACTATTTGTAATTTGTCCATTAATTTTCTAGCTTTAATATCTTGTGCTAAACCAACGATTAAATTAGCTAAATAAATAACAATAAAAAATAATGAATACCAAAGTTCAGCATATAAAAGTAAAACAGTAATAACAAATAGTAAAATATTATAAAAAGTACAAAGATTTCTTAATAAAATTTCAGGATATGTTTTACCTACAACATGTTTAACATAGTTGGTCTGTTTTTCTTTTTTTCTTTCTTCAACTTGTTCACTAGTTAAACCCTTATTTATGTCTGCTTCAAAACGAATTATTTCTTTCTCTTTTTTAGGTTGCATAAGAATATTATATTTAAAATTCTATTTTAAACAAGAATATAAAAAGACAAACTAAAAGGTTAACAAATAACCTTTTATAAAGACATATTAATTAAAAGATAAACTATTAGTTATAGTGTGTATTTTTAATGGTTTTGTATAGGTGATATCATTATAAACATAAGCAGCATCAATATTATTTTTATATTCAATAGTGGTAATCATACCATCACTTATTTGATACACTAATGAGACGGTATAAATTAATGTTTGCTCCATTTCATCTCCTACTTCATAAGTTGTAGATAAATTAAGTGATAATGTGGCTTCTTTAGTGGTGGAATCATACACTAAAGATCTATCTTCGTTAGTGTAAAATCCACTTTCAAGTTCAGCAACATATAAAGCATAGTAATCTTCGCTTTCAGTAAGATTTAAAGCATTGTAAAGATTAGTGTTAGTTAAATAAGAAACGTTTTCACTATTTAATGAATCAACACCATAATCATAACTTTGAACAATTCTATAATTAGTAGTATCTACAGATACAGAATAAACACCATCAGTAATACTAGTAGTGCTACTTAAAGAAAGACCGCTGGAGCCTTCAAAGTAGA
>CAYSPV010000006.1:2508-4235 GCA_964433025.1 uncultured Staphylococcaceae bacterium | reverse complement strand
GTTTCTAAATAATTAGAAATATCATCAAGATTTGAAAAATCTAAATCTAAAACAAAATAAGGATCAGTAGTGCTATATTGATAAATAAAAGAACTTGTATCGTCTTGACTAGAATTACAAGATGTTAATATGAATGTAAAACTTACGCAAAAGGTCAATATTTTTAATAATTTTGTCATTTCTTTCCTCTTTTAGTTTTAAAATAATCTTTGATTATATTTTGACATTCTTCTTTTAAAATTCCTCTTTTAATTTTAGGATGATGATTAATTTCTTTTAAAGAATTAATATCAATAATAGTGGAGCACGCTCCTCCTTTAGGATCTTCTATACCATATATAACTTCACTTATTCTGGCATTAATTATTGCTCCCATACACATTAAACATGGCTCAATAGTGACATAGATTTTACAATCTATTAATCGCCATGATTTTAATTTTTTAGTGGCTTTTTTAATTGCAATAATTTCAGCATGTCCTAAAGGATCGTTAGTCTTTTCTTTTAGATTATAAGCTTTGCTTATAACTTTATTATCTTTAACTATGATAGCTCCTATTGGAACTTCATCATTTAAACGGGCAGTTTCTGCTTGTTTAAGCGCTAAAGACATAAAGTATTCATCACTTCTAATCATATAAGAATAAAACCACCGCACATAGCGAATTATCTTAAGGCTGCTATATTCCTATCCTGACCTGGTTCGAAAACCACTATCGCGATGGCAAGAGTAATTATAACACACTTTTAAATCTTAAAAATAATATATAGAATTATTTTTTCTTAGCTTTGGCTTTATTTAATACTTTAGATGCTCCACCAGGAACATTAACTTGAGGCGCTCTTTCTATTGCTAATTCATCGCTTTTAACATCTTTAGTAATAGTGCTTCCTGCGGCAATAAAGGAATTATCTTCTACTGTTATAGGAGCTATTAAAATAGAACCCGAACCTACAAAGACATTATCTCCAATATTAGTTTCAAATTTATTATATCCATCATAATTAGCAGTAATAGTACCACATCCAATATTAGTATTCTTTCCAATAGTGGTATCACCAATATAAGTTAGATGAGCACTCTTAGTGCCTTTTTTAATATGAGCGTGTTTCATTTCTACAAAATTACCAATTCTAGTATTACTTTCAATAACACAGTTATTTCTTAATCTAGTAAATGGACCAATTTGATTTTCATCTTCAATAGTGGAATCAGTAATATGAGAAAAAGTAATAACATTTTCATTTCCTATTTTTACATTTTCTAAATATGTATTAGGACCAATACGATTAGAATGACCAATAACACAATTACCTAATATGTGAGTGTTAGGGGCAATTATCGTATCAGGCTCAATAGTGACATCAGGAGAAATATATGTAGTTTTAGGATCTTCAATAGAGACTCCATTAATCATAAATTTAGAATTAATTCTTTTCTTTAAAATCTTAGATACATTAGCAAGGTGCACTCTATTGTTGATGGAATATATTTCATGACTATCAGTAGTGATAAATGTTTCAATTTTTAAATTGTTTTCATTAAAGATTTTAGCAAGGGAAATTAATGAAAATTCTCCGGTTGAATCTTTACTTACTTCATCAATATGATTAATAAGTGATTCATTATCAAATATATAAATACCTCCATCAACTTCTACAGTGGAAAAGTTATCTGATGAAGTTTCTTTTTCTTCTTTAATGGCTAAAACTTTTTGAGTTTTTAA
>CAYSPV010000006.1:0-2408 GCA_964433025.1 uncultured Staphylococcaceae bacterium | reverse complement strand
TTACAATCTTGACTTAATATACCTATAGAAACATCTTTACCACTTCCTACAACACCTACGATTGTGTCAGGTTTTAAATGCTTAATAGCATCCACAACATACATAACCATTGGCTTACCTAAAATAGGATAACAAACCTTGTTATAATGTTTATCAATAGCGTTCATTCTGCTACCTTTACCAGCAGCTAAGATAACGGCGTTTAATTCAATACTCATAATATAATTAACCTTTAATAACTGAAGTAAATTCTATTTCATATTTAGGATGTTTTTTTAATTGATCCTTATATATTCTTTTTAACAATTTCTTATTTGTAGACATAGCAAATACAGAAGATCCAGATCCTGATAATAATACAATATCTAAACCATAAGATTTTAATTCTTCTTTAATATCTTTAATATCACCAAGTAATGATATTGCGGGTTCTTCTAAAGCATTACCAACACAGCTTGCTAGCAGTGTATCATCGCCTTCTTCAAGTGCTTTAATAACGTTTTCTACATCATAGACTTTTAATTTAAATTCATCACTTTTAATATATACTTCTTTGGTACTTAAACCTTTTTTAGGTTTAACAATTAAAACATAATAATCATTTTTAACAGTTATTGGAGTTATTTTTTCTCCTGCTCCTTGCACTCTTGCGGGTACATTATAAATAAAGAAAGGAACATCACTTCCTAATGAATAACCAATGTCTGCTAGTTCTTGAATAGATATATCACTTTTAGTCATAGCTTTTAAACCTAATAAGGTACCAGCGCAATTAGAAGAACCTCCTCCTAAGCCTGCTGAAATAGGTATGACTTTATTAATTAATAATCTATATTCATCTTCAGTTTTAGTAACTTCTTTAAATTTAAATAAAGCAAGAGAAGCTAAATTATTTTCAAATCCTCCTAAGGAATAATCTGCAAAAGTAACAAAGCTATCTCTATTATCTTTTAATTTAGTCATTAAAATAGAATCATGCAATTTAAGGGGTAACATAATTGAATCTATTTCGTGTAATTTATCGTTATATTGACCTAGTATATTTAATACTATATTAATTTTGGCATAACATTTAACTAGCATAGGGATATTATACACTAATTGTTTAGATAATTGTATAGTCTGATATAAGAGTTAACATCAATGTTTTCAGGTCTATAATTTAAAGGAATCTTACACTCTTGAAGGGCTAAAATAGCTTTTTGTTTATCTTTTAAATATGAAGTTAAATTATTTAAAATTGTTTTTCTTTTATTTATAAATAAAGATTTACACATATTGTATATTTGATAGTTTTCTTTTGTTTTTTTATTAATATCTAAATCAATAGTGAGAATCACACTGTCAACATTAGGAATAGGATAAAAATTATTTCTAGATACTGCTATTTCTTTTTTAATAGATCCTATTAATTGAATTAATATTCCAATAGGAGAATAACTTTTTTGATTAACATCATCTATAAATCTATTAATAGCTTCTTTTTGCATCATCAAGACTAGTCTTGATGCATTAGAAGCATTTAATAATAAATAAGTAACAATTTCAGTAGTTAAATAATAAGGAAGATTAGAGATAATCTTATCATATTTAGATACATCAACTTTTAAAATATCATTAGTGATTATGTTTAAATTAGGATAGCTATCAGATAAAAATTTTGATAATTTTTTATCAATCTCTACGACATCTAAATCATATTCTTCTAAATAATGAGTTAAAGATCCTAATCCAGGGCCTATTTCCAATACTTTTTCATTATCTTTAACATCTAATAAATTAACAATCTTTTCACTTATAGATGGGTTGATTAAAAAGTTTTGTCCTAAATTCTTATTAGCGCTTATATTTAAAGTTTTAAATATTTCCTTAATAGTGGTGCTATCTATTATCATAATCATCCATCACTTTCTTAATTATAGTTTTATCTATATTTAAAAGGTTTAATCTTTTTAGTGTTGCTTTTAAATTACACGTTCCTATATTAAGTTGTTTTTGTAAAAAATCACGCCTTTTTGCATTGTTTAATTCAAATTTTAATAAATCTTTAACCATTAAATTGCCTACCTTATAAGGTGTAGTTGTGATATATGGTTTTAATGCTTTTAATATTTCATCTTTAGATGTTTCGGCAATACCTTGTTTAGAGTAATTGCCTCTATTTTTGAAGTTTGTAGTTATTGAAACAGCGGTAGGAACTAAGTCTAGAACTTTGTTTTTTATTGTTTCGCCAGCTTTATCATTATCACACATAACAAGTGGTGTATATTTCTTAGATAAGGTATTAATATAGTCAATTGTTTCACGTGCTATTACAAAACCATTGGTTATAATAATTTCACAATCTAAAAAAGAAGATAAAAACGCCTTATCTGCTTGACCTTCAACGATTAAAAAACCATTTAAAT
>CAYSPV010000005.1:33337-61021 GCA_964433025.1 uncultured Staphylococcaceae bacterium | reverse complement strand
TAATAGCTTCTTCGATAATAGTGCTTTGATTTTCTTCTCTATCATCTTCAAAATAGGCTTTGGCTTCATCACTTAATGCATTATAAGATGATGCAAATTCATTCCAATCACCAGTTGGCTCTGTAAGACCGCTATTATCGCATGTAATACCACTGTTAAATGAATCTGCCCAATATATCGCTTCTTCTAATGGAGTAAGTTCTAAAGTTACAGTAATATCATATATTTCAATACGTGAAGTCGTATAAAGTGATATTGATTCTTGGCCAATAAAGGTTAACGTATTAGTGTCTGTATCCGCACTAAATGCTATATAACTTGCAAAATTAGAAACAGAACCTGAATTGAAATTAAATTGAATTTTACTTATAACACCTAATGAAGTTGAAATATTGAAATATGTATTTCTAGAATATTGTAGATAACTACTCATATTAAAAGGATAAGAATAATAACCATCATGATGTAATGTTATATAGCCAAATTCTAAATCCCTGGTTATAGCTGTATCATGATCACCAGGTACATTTGCTAAACTAATATCGATTGTTTTTTCTACTACAGCTTTTTCTGGTAAATCAGTAAGTATTACACCGATTTGACTTATTTGTATATAATCACTAGGAACAAGAGTTAATGATGTTAAACCATCACAAGAAATTATATTATTAGAAATAGTAATACTAGAACTTGATGAAAAATTAGATACAGAATAATCAGTCGATGTAAGTATAAAATAAATTTTTGTTATTTTACCTGCAGAAGTAGAAATTTGAAATTGATTACCTGCACTTAATGCAATATAACCAGAAGTATAATACTTAGGCTTAGTACCAGTTCCAGAATCAGCACTTACAGTTATATAACCAGAAGTTAATGATGAATCAAAATCATAACCATTATTTATTTGTAAATACCTAAAATTAACGATATGTGCATCATCAGGAATACCATAAGATTCTTCTGGTGTACTTGGTGTACTTGGTGTATCACTTTCTGTAACACCAGTAAGTGTTACATCAATTTGTTTTATTTGAACTTGACTCTTTACATAAACATATAAACTTGTAACATTTTCAAAATATAAAGTGTTACCAGAAACACTATAAGATGTACTAGGATGATAACTCTCATAAGCATAATAAGATTCTGTAAAATAATCACTAGCAGTACTTCCTGTATTAAAGGTGAATGTAATTTGACTTATAGTACCCTCGCTAGTAGAAACATGAAATTGATTTCCTGCATATAGTTGTATATAACCACCACTGTAGTAATATAAAGGCTCGCTCCCAAAAGAACGTTGTGCTGTTACAGTTATATAATCTGATGTTATAGGATAACCACTAATGCCACCTCCGTCCACCCGATAGTAATCAGGTATGTTAGCGAAATCAACTGTGAAAACTGCTTCTGCAGCTTCTACTGCACTAGGTCTAACACTGCTAACTAACGAGCCAGTGCCTACTCCTAATGCTAATATACCTCCAAGTAAGGCGATGTAGAATTTTTTAAATTTTTTCATAATTTAATTCCCTTTCTTTATTAATTAAGAAATTAGACTTAAATAAATAGGGCAATAAATTGTCCTATTTTGTATATAAGCTATTAATTCTTTACACAACAAAAATTGTACTTGTTTTTTTTTTTTTTTTTGAAATAGGAATTATAGTTATATAGATATAGACTAATATTTTTTTATATAAATAAAAAAAGCTGTTTAGGTTTAAACAGCTCATTATTATAAATATTAATAATTAATAATTATTCATATTTTGATGCTTGTAATTGTTTAAGAGTGTCTTTATTAATAGATTTTAATATGGCATACACTAAATCACAAGTAGCGACAAAATCATCATAATTAATTAAAGATACATGACTGTGGAAATATCGACATGGAATAGATAAAGTCATAGTGATAACACCATCATTTGAGATATGAATCTTTCCAGAATCTGTACCCCCTGCGGTAAGTAAATCTGCAGTGTATTTAATACCACTTGTTTTAGCGATGTTTTGAACAAAGTTAAATAGACCTCTATGGGCTATTACACTTCCATCCATAATAGATAAACCAATACCATTACCAAGTTTAGTATCTCCACTAGGAGCGGAAGGTAAATCACAAGATAAAGTAACATCTATTGCAAAAGCAATATCTGGTTTAATCTTATTAGCCGCGGTTTGAGCACCTCTAAGTCCCACTTCTTCTTGTACAGAAAATGCTGCGGCAACATTACAATCTAATTTTTCTTTTTTAAGTCTTTCTAAAACATTAATAATAACCGCACAGCCAATACGATCATCCCAAGCTTTACCTAGTAATGTCTTACCATCATTTAAGACTCTATATTGTTGATATGGAGTAATGCTATCTCCTACTTCAATACCTAATTCTTTGACTGCTTCTTTATTTTTAACACCTAGATCTAAATAAATATCTTTTAATTCTAAGACTTTAGATCTTTGTTCTGCTGACATTCCATGAGGAGGTTGAGCACCACTTATAGCAAAATATTTTTTATTTTGTTTGGTTTTAATAACGTATAGTTGATTTAAAATAACATGGTTATACCAACCACCTATATTATGAATTCTAATAAGACCACTTTCTTCAATATGTTTAACTATAAATCCTACCTCATCCATATGAGCGCATAACATAACAAGAGGTTGATCATCAGCGGAATATTTATAACCAATTAATGAACCTAAATTATCAAATTCTATTTTATCAACATTTGGGGTTATTTCATCTTTGATGAAATGAGCGACTTCATTTTCAAAACCAGATATGCCTTCTAACTGTGAAAGTGTTTTTAATAATTTTTCTTCTTTTATCATAATGTTTCTCCTTAATAATTGTTTTCTTGTCTTTGATAATTAATTAATAATTTATCATTATAGGCCTTAATTATATCATTTTTATCAAATTTTAAAACATATCCTAATTTTAAAAATGTTGTTAAAGCTTTTATATAATTATCACTAGTTAGATTAATTGAAAAATATATTACATCTTGATATAGCTTTAAAAATTGTAAGTTTGTATCTACTTTAATATTTTCATCTATATCATATATTTTTTGATTAATATCAATTACTAAACCTAGACTTAAAAAGAAATGTAAAGCATCAACATATTCTTCTAATATAACTTCTTTTTTAGAAGGACCTTTATTAGACCAATATTTAAATGATCTAGTTTCATTTAAACATTCTCCGATTTCTACTAGGAGCGCTAATAATCTTTGGATTAAGGTGTTTTGATATGTAACATGATGGTTAACACATATAGTGTTATCTAATTTTGCTTGCTCAATAAATAAGTTTGTTAAATCTATTTTCATATGTCTAATTTTTCTAAATGCCAAATATCTTTTACATATTGTTCAATAGTTCTATCACTTGTAAAGAAAGAAGAGCTAGCAATATTAATTAAAGACATTTTTAGCCAATTGTCTTGATCTTGATATAACTTACATATTTTTTCTTGAGCTTCTACATAACTTGCAAAATCTTTTAAGATGTAATAAACATCTTTATGATACATAATTTCATCAAATATAGGTCTAAATCTATCTTGTTTATAATTAATCCATTTACCAGATAAAAGAGAATCCATAACTTGTTTTACACGATAATCACTGTTATAGACATCCCATGGATTATATTCACCAGATTCATTTAGTTTTTCTATTTCTTTATCTTTTAGGCCAAATATTACACAGTTTTTATCACCTACTGCATCTTTTATTTCAATATTTGCCCCATCTAAAGTGCCTAAAGTAATCGCCCCATTCATCATAAATTTCATATTTGAAGTACCACTTGCTTCTTTTCCTGCAGTAGAGATTTGCTCTGAGATATCCGCTGCAGGGATTATAAGTTCTGCTAAGGTTACACCATAATTTTCAATAAAGACGACTTTTAAATATTTAGATATTTCTTCATCATTATTAATTACATTAGCGACACTTAAGATTAATTCTATAATCTTTTTGGCATAATAATAACTAGGTGCGGCTTTTGCCCCAAATATAAAGGTATGAGGATAAATTCTAAAATTTGGATCATCTTTCATACGATTATATAAATATATAATGTGGAAGATATTTAATAATTGTCTTTTATAAGCGTGTAGTCTTTTAATTTGAACATCAAATATAGAATTAGGATCTACATCAATGTTGTTATGTTCTTTAATGTATTTGACTAATTTTAATTTGTTTTCATATTTGATATCTTGTAAAGCTTTTAAGACTTTTTTATCATCTTGATAATCTTTAAATTTTTCTATCTGATTAAAATCTTTTATCCAATTATCACCGATTTTAGAAGAAATTAAATCTGCTAATTTTGGATTACAATTTACTAACCATCTACGATGGGTAACACCATTGGTTTTATTATTAAATTTTTTAGGCATATACTTATAAAATTCTTTAAAGGTGATAGATTTTAATATTTTGGTGTGTAATTCCGCGACACCATTAATAGAAAAACAAGTATATATAGCTAAATTTGTCATATGGATTTGTCCATCTTTTATAATAGACATAGCATATTTATCTGCATCATTAAGACCTGCTTCATTCATTTCAATAGAAAATCTTCTATTGATTTCTTCAATAATCATAAAGCATCTAGGAATTAATTGTTGGACATATTGAATAGGCCATTTTTCTAAAGCTTCCGCCATTACGGTGTGATTGGTAAAGGCCATGGTTTTTTTTGTAATAGCCCAGGCTTTATCCCATTCATAACCATATTCATCTAATAATAATCTCATCATTTCTGGAATAGCTAATATTGGATGAGTGTCATTTAACTGAACCACTACTTTACTTGCAAAATTATCTAAAGTTCCATAATGGGCTAGATGAGATTTTAGGGCACATTGCATACCTGCACTTACTAAAAAATATTGTTGTCTTAATCTTAAGATTCTACCATGTTCGGTTGAATCATCTGGATATAGACCATGACATAATTCTTTTAAAGTAGTTAAATAATCATCAAAGCTTTGATTTTTAGGTAAGTTTTCTGGAGATGGTTCAGCAGACCATAATCTTAAAGTATCACAAACATGATTTTTATAACCTACAATAGAGACGTCGTAGGGTACCGCGCGTACACATACAGGATTAACAGTTCTTAAAGCATATTCACCATTAGGTTTTAAATAGGTCTCAGGAGTGCCATAAAATTTAACTTCTACGGCATGTTTTGCTTTTTTAACTTCCCAAACATAACCATTAGTAAGCCATTGATCAGGTAATTCTTTTTGTTTATCATCGACGATTTTTTGTCTAAAAAAGCCATATTCATAACGAATACAGTTTCCATGACCTGGATAACCAAGTGAGGCTATTGAATCTAAAAAACAAGCGGCAAGTCTACCTAGACCGCCATTTCCTAAACCTGCATCAGATTCTACTTCTTCTAATTCATGAATATTAATACCCATATCTGCAAGTCCATCTTTTGCAACTTGATAAATACCCATATTCATCATGTTATTTACAAGTAATCTTCCAATTAAAAATTCCATAGAGAAATATATTAATTGTTTTTTACCTTTACTAAAAATAGCATCATGAGTAGCGCGCCAATCAAAATTAGCGTAATCTCTTACCATCGCTCCTAATACTTCATAACGTTCTATAATTTGAGATTCATTAACTTCTACTCCAAAAGTTTTAATCATTCTTTCTTGATATTCATGTTTAAAATCATCTTTGCTTTTAAACATATTCATACCTTCATATTGTTTCATAACAAATTGTTTTCCTTTCTAAAAATAAAGTTTTATTTTATATATAAAATAATTTATTTAATCTTTTTAAATATACAAGCTCCAAAAGAGGCAAGCTTTATAGTGATATGATATGGTTTATTTTCAAAACCATAAGGTTCAGCTTTTATAGGTAGGCCATTATAATTATTTCTTCCTGCATAAACATCTTTATCAGAATTAAATATTTCTTGATAAGTTCCATCGATGATAATAGGAATATTAATATATTCATAATAGTTAGGAGTCATATTATAAACAAATATTAATACATCATCTTCATAAGTTCTTTGAAAAGCAAATATGCTTTGATCAGCGTTATCTACTTCTAACCATCTAAATCTTTCAGGATTATATTCTTGTATGTGCATAGCTTTTTCATGTCTATAGACAAGATTTAAATCTCTAATTAATCTAGAAATAGAATCATGAATGGGAAAGCTTTTTAAATTCCATGGTAAAGATTTGGTTTCATTCCATTCATCAAATGAACCTAACTCATTACCCATGAAGTTTAATTTTTTACCGGGATGTCCAAATTGATAAGTAAATAGATTTCTTAATATCGCAAATTTATCATCATAACTTCCCCATAACTTATTAATTAAAGTACCTTTCCCGTGCACTACTTCATCATGAGAAAATGGAAGCATAAAGTTTTCACTATAAAAATAAGCCATAGAAAAAGTTAATTTATTATGGTCATATTTTTTATAAATAGGGTCTAAAGAATAATATTTTAAAGTATCATTCATCCAACCTAAATCCCATTTATAATCAAATCCTAATCCTCCATATTCTAAAGGTTTTGTTACACCCATAAAATCAGAAGAATCTTCAGCGATCATCATCACAGAGTGATGATTAATATGCATTTTACCATTTAATCTTTTTACAAATTCAATTGCCCCATCATTTGGACCATTGCTTTTATCACCATTATGGAAAACAATATTACTAACTGCATCTACTCTTATTCCATCAAAATGGAAATAATTAACAAAATAATCCATTGCACTTATTAAAAAGCTTCTGACAGGATCTTTTCCAAGATCAAACATTAAAGAACCCCAAGGTGATATTCTCCATTCACCGCTGTACTCGTAGAGGTTTGTGCCATCATATTCAGATAGACCAAAACTATCATTTGCAAAATGGACAGGAGCAAAATCTAATATAACACCTATACCTGCTTGATGAAGACGATCAACAAATGACATTAATTGCATAGGATTACCATATCTAGAATCTACACTATAAAAGCCAGTAGCCTGATATCCCCAAGATCCATCAAAAGGATATTGAGTAATAGGCATAATCTCTACATGGCTAAAGCCTAATTCTTTAACATAGGGGATAAGATAGTCTGCTATTTCTTCATATGATAGATATCTACCATCTACCATACCTTTCCAGCTTCCTAAATGTATTTCATATATTGATAATGGTTTATCAAAATTACGATCTCTAGCTTTTAACCAATCATCATCATGCCAAGCAAAGTTTCTTATATCAAATAATCTTGAACAAGTGCCTGGTCTATATTCACTAAAAAACGCAAAGGGATCGGCTTTATCAACATATTCACCTTTTGCGTTTTTAAAATGAAATTTATAAGATTGATAATTTATAAGATTAGGAATAAATACTTCAAATACACCAGCGTCATCTACTTTATTCATCTTGTTAGCAGTAACATCCCAATTATTAAATTCACCAATAACAGAAACATCACTTGCCATAGGAGCGTATAATCTAAACATAACTCCTTTAATTATCTTATTTGATTTTTTAATTTCGATAAAATGGGCACCAAAGTATTCATAAGCATTATGACATTGTCCCATTAGGTAATCATATAACAACCCAAAAGCCATAATAACGCCTCCAACATTTTATATAATATCAAATTATTAATTTGATTGGTATTAAAAAAGATATTATTTTTATTTAATGTGTCAATCTAGTTAACTTATCAAAATTCGCATTATCATTATATGAGGCAGTTAAGGTTATATATGGAGTTAAAGAAGTATTTCTAGATGTATCATTTGGATCGTATAAAGCCGCTCGTGTAAGCATTAATGTTCCCACTGCAATATTAAAATCTAATGGTATATTATTACTTCCTGCATCAGCTTGAAATGATATAGAACTAGAACTAACACTAGTTTTAACATTACTATATTCATCTTCTAATAGATAAATATTACTATCACTTCCTATATATAACTCGTTATATAAGTCTACATATATTTCATCTAATAATTCTTGACCATCATCACTTCTATAATAGATAGTGTGTAAGATATTATCATCGCTATTAATTTCATAGTAGGTATAATAATTTTCACCTTTAACTAATAGTTTTTCTATTGAATAATTATTAGTGTTACTTTCTAAATAATGATAATAATTATTATCATAATCTAATTGGATTTGATATGTTGTGGTAACACTATCTATGATTTCACGTTTTGTATAATCAATAACATTAATAATACTTCTATCATAGCTAAGATTAAATATATCAATCATATTTAAGATTGTATCTCTAGTAATATCAGAATTATCCATCACATTAGTGGGTGTATCTATTTTAGACACTCGATCATTTAATGTTACGTTTATTGTAGTCCCCCCACTTTTAGGTTGATAATAAGTTAACATATATGTTGGTATATCTATTTGAGCTTTAAAATCATCACAATCAATAACATATACATTACCATCAGTGGTCACTTTTATACTATCTTCATCCATAGCCATTAAATTAGATACCACATTAATCATTTGACTTTGCATTTGTAAGACTACAAGTCTAGCATACATATCAACATAATATTGACCAGTATCACTATTAATAGCCATATAGGGATAATTATCAATATAGATATGACTAAGATCGCTATTACATTTATACACTAGTAAGGCATTATCAAAAACAAAGCTAGGTTCACTGATATAAAAATAACCATTACCGCTATCATAATCTATAGATAGATTATTAGAAGAAGTATCTAAATCTATTTCAAAAGATGATACTTCTTTTCTATTAAAAGCATTATAAGAAGCTACATATCTTAAAAAAGAATTAAAGGAAGTCTCTTTAAAACCACTGCAACCACTTAATAAAGGCATTAAAGTTAATATAGCAAATAAAAGTTTGGATAATTTAAGATTAGTTTTCATAAGAATTTTATATATTTTAATATTTCAATTGATGACTAATATAAACACATAAGTGTTACAAAATAAAGATGTACCTCTATTAGATACACCTATATTCTATATTAATTAAATCTTAAATATCAAGTTAGATTATGACTGGTAATCATAATGTGTGGAACATGTATCATAATAGGCATTATAACCCTGCCAATAAACAACATTAACCTCAGTTGAGGATGTATGATTGCTGTTATAACAACAATAACTAGCTGAGTTACTATAACATTTAAATCCAACGTTTGCAGATATATTAGTATCTGAGGCAACCCACATCCATTCAAAATAACTCGTCGCATATAAATTAGGGGTCATCTTATAATATTCAGTTGCACTCCAATTATTCATATCTCCATAAATGTATGCATATTCATAATCACTAGATTCACTAGAAGTAAATGTAAACTCTAATAATAATTCATCAATAGGACATGACTCTGATAATGTAATATACACTGTGGATGTTGATCCACTTCTTAATATAACTACATTACTAGAAGCATGTACTTCATTATTAGAATTTCTTTCAAATGTTTGTTTATATAAAGATACATTACTAGCAAAATATGTGCCAGTTTCATATGTAATGATATTACAGTTATTATCATTGATAATATAATCATCAATATAATTAGAATATTGATCATCTACTGTATTCATCTTAATATCTAAATATGTCACAAATGACGTATTAGCGTTTGTAAGAGCAGAATCTTCTCCTTCAGCATCCATTATCGTATAAGTTATAGATACTGTTTCATTTCTTTTTGCTAAGACTTGTCCTGATACTGAGGTGTTGTACACTAGTGTGAAATTATCTAGATAAGTTGTATTAGAAAGACCACTTATGTTTATAGTTTCACTATCGCTTATAATGAATAACGCACTAGCGTTACTAATTAAAGAAAAAGCAAACAATATTAAAAATAGTCCTATTAATAAAATAGTTAAAAATGATAATTTTGTTTGCTTATTCTTTAGTGTCGTCATTTATTAATATATCTTTCTCGTTATCAATATTATTTTTAACTTTTTTAGTTGTCTTTACTTCTCTAATAACAACAGGAGGTGTTATTTCTTCTTTTAATGAAGATTCTTCTTTATTAGAAGTAGTTACTTCTTCACTAGAAGAAGTATTAGGTATTGTTTCCACTACTACATTATTAGTGGTTTCTAATTGTTTCTTTTCTTTGCTTTTTAATATTTCATTAACTAGAACTGCGGCAAATATTATAGTAAGAGCAATACTTATACCTAATAAACCATAAGGAGAAGCAATATATAAAGTAACTACGCCTATTTGAGGAATAACCGCGATTACTCTTCCTTTAACTTCATCTATAGTAACTACACCATCTCTAGTATTATTAGCGTCTCCCTGTGTCCAAATAACACCATCTTCTAAATCAATTTCTACAATTCTATGACATATTAAAGTATTATCATCATCAATAAAGGTGATGATGTCATAAACATTTAGATCATTAATATCATTTATAGGTTCAGTGATTATGAGATCATTAACCTGTAATTGATCATCATGACCTTCTAAAAATTCTTTATTAGATTCATTTACATATGACATAGATTCACTAGCGATAACCGAAAATCTATAACCAAATATTGGAGCATTATAATATGTAAGACGATCTATAGATACCCACGCTACAAATATAAAAATAATCGCTATTAAGACATAGGCAATCCATTTAAAGATTTTTAATATTATTGATTTAGTTGATTTTTCCTTATTCATAATCATTCAAAAGTTATAGGGCCAAAAGGCCCTATAACATTATTTGACTTATATTTTTTAATTGTTTTTTATTCAGAGGCAACAACAGTTATTTCTGATGTATCATAACCATTCCAATAGACTTGGTAAGTACCTGTTGTAGTAATAAAATAATCGTTGCCATAAGACCAAATTGTAGTACCATTTACAACAATAGCTTTAATTGTTGTACCTGCCTCTAACTCACCAATCCACATCCATTCATATCCAGTTATTTCAGTAGCTTCAATGTTTGCAACCATTTCATAAGCGGATGCGGCTTCCCATGAAGTCATAGAACCGACAACGTAGCCAACATTAAAGTTAGTGGCTTGACTTACGACTACATCAATAGAATAACTTGCTTCAGCATAACCATTAATGAAGTCTGCACCTGTAATACCTTCATCTAATGTTAAGGTTAGGTCTACTGATGAGGTGTTACTTACACCACTATCACTTGAGACATAAATATAAGTCTCAACACTTCCAGTTAATGCGCCAGTTGTTACATCTCTTGACCAATTAGTAATTGAATTTAAAGTACTGGCAGCATCTGATGCAAAATATGTACCTGAATTATATTCAATTTCTAAGTCAGCAGTTAATGCATCATCTGCGGTAATACTTTCATAACCTGTATCAGGTGTAATAGTAACTGTAATATTTGCTAATGCATATGATTGAGGAAAAGCATTATCTGTAGTTGTTTCACCCCATACATTAAATTCATATGTTGCAGTTGGGCTAGCAGGACTAATAGCCTCTGATGTGGTAGTTATTTCACTAATTCCATAATTAATATCGGCTTTAGCGGTAATACCACCGATGGTGATGGTTGCACTATCATTTACTAAATATAAAGAAAATGATGTTCCAATTGCGGCAATTACGCCTAAGACTGCTACTGAGCTTATGATTAAAGATCTTTTATTTTTCATTTCTTATTCCTCCTTAATCTCCTGGATTTGCAGTAGCGTAATCTGCTGCACTTACATAATCATATGCAATTGTTAATGTTCCAGATGGTTCACTACCTTCTTCTGGATTACCATCTAATGATAAGCGTAGATAATAAGTCATTGTATCTGCGGTAAAATCGGAGATTTTAGTGTAGAAAGTAACTGTAGCTTCATCATCTGTTAATGTACTTGCTGCTGAAGTACCTTGTGTAGCCCAATCAGTAGTGGCAATCTCCACTACTATTTTTACATCACCACTGTAACTATCATCATAGTCTAAGGTGAAAGTAAGACCTACATAGTCACTAGTAGCTATAGAAGTGCTTGCTACAGGTCTATTAATCGTAACATCAACAGTTTCATAACTAGTAGAACTTAAAGATGAAAAGTTATCATTATCAAGATCTGCTAACGTTAAAACAGCACCTGCGTCTAAGGCTCCAGAAGTGCTATTATTTGCACCATCACCATAGACTAAGGCGAGTGAAGTACCTACTGCAGCGACTGACAATACTAGTCCAACGCTGAGTAAAGCGATTTTCTTGTTCATAGAACAAATCCTCCCTTAAAATTATAAAAATTTATCTTAATAGAACTATACGTTCTAAAAAAATCTAAATAACGACTAACAATGTTAAAACAAATCGTATCATTCATTGCTTTTGTTTTTGCTTGTAGTTATTTTATATCTGTTTAATGTGTCTTTTCAAGTAATAAATTGTTAATGTGACAAATAGGGGTATAAATGTCTATAAATTAATTGTAAATTAATATTTTTTTTGTAATATTTAAATTATGTTTGATAAAAAGATAAATAAATTACTTGGTTTTGGTTTAATGCGACTTCCACTTCTTAATAATGGAAAAGTAGATGATATTACTTTTGCTAATATGGTTAAGATATTTATGGATAATGGGTTTAATTATTTTGACACTGCACATGGCTATTTAAATGGAGAATCAGAAAAAGCATTTAAACGTGTAGTGGCCTCTAATTATGATCGTGAATCATATTTTTTAGTTAATAAATTAACGGATATGTATTTTAGATCTAATAAAGATATTAGACCTTTCTTTTTTAAACAATTAGAATTATGTGGAGTATCTTATTTTGATTTATATTTAATGCATTCTCAAACTAAATCTAATTATCCACATTTTAAAAAATGTGGGGCTTATGAAGAAGCTATTAAATTAAAAAAGGAAGGTTATATAAAACATTTTGGTATATCATTTCATGATGATCCATTACTTTTAGAAGAAATATTAAATGATTATCCTCAAATAGAAGTAGTACAAATACAATTTAATTATGTTGATTATAATGATTCTGCAATACAAGCTAAAAAAGTATATGAGACATGTTTAAAATACAATAAATATGTCATTGTTATGGAACCTTTAAAAGGTGGCACGATTGTAAGATTAAATAATGAAGCTCAAAAAATATTAGATGATCTAAATAATGGAAGCAATGCTTCTTATGGTATTCGCTTTGCGGCTTCTTTTAAAAACGTTATTACTGTTTTAAGTGGAATGTCTAATATTGAACAGATGTTAGATAATATTTCCTTTATGAAAGATTTTAAACCATTAAATGATAAAGAATATCAAGCTTTAGAAAAAATAAATCAAATAATAAGAAGCAATCATTCAATAGCGTGTACTTCATGTAAATATTGTTTAGTGCACTGCCCTAAACACATTAAAATCAATGATTTATTTTCTTGTTATAATCAAAAGATTTTATTTAATGATTGGAATTCTAGTTTTTATTATACAATACATACACAAAACAATAATAAAGCCAAAGATTGTATTAAATGTGGAAGTTGTCAAAAGTTTTGTCCTCAACATCTACAAATACCAAAACTATTAGAAATTGTAAGCAAAGAATTTGATTATTAATAATAATTAGAGATCTTAGATAAGATAAAAGGATATATACCAAATATAATTGGTAAACATATCATCTCTAAAACTATATCGGTTATATATAAGACCATATATATTGAATCTAATATTGATAAACCATCTAAAGAGATATAGGAATAGAATATTAAATTATAGATACCGAACGCTAAGATGATTAAAGAAAAAACTAAACCTGATATTTTTAATATCAGTAAGTTTCTTTTTGATGGTTTTCTATTATTAATTATTATCATTACAAAAAAGACAATTGCAATAATACAAATCACTAAAGTAAATATATCTAAATAAAATAATCCCGCGATAGCGTACTGAAGTAATGGTAACACATAATTACATAACAGTAATGAAAATATCGCACTTGTGGCATTTATAAATGTATTAATACTTTTATAAAATCGCATAGCGATAAAACAATAAAATACAAAACTAATTAAATAAAATATGGCATTTATTAACACTGTTGTGCTTCCACCAGGATTGCTAAACAATAAATAAGCAAAACAATATAATTGGATCGCTGCAAGTATAATAGAGACAATCATGGCAAAATAGCCATAGCCTCTTCTTGAAAATGTTTTTCGACAAAATCTTTTTAGTTTATCCATAGATAAAAAATATACCACTTTTAAAGTGGTAATAAAAGATATAAATATGTAGATATTTGTCTATAACTAAACAAATATTTTCTCTTATTTACTAAGTAAATGCATCTTTTAAAATTCTCTACTTGATTTTTAATTTAGTTTCATTAATAATAATAACGCTGTCAGCAAAACGGACCGTTGGTGTAGCGGTTAACATGTCTCCCTGTCACGGAGAAGATCGAGGGTTCGATTCCCTTACGGTCCGCCATTATATTGCTAACAGCATTTTTAAAAAATGGCCCGGTAACTCAGTTGGTAGAGTAGCGGACTGAAAATCCGTATGTCGCCGGTCCGATTCCGGCCTGGGCCACCATTATAAAGTCTTAAATAGACTTTTTTTATTTATAAAGACACAAACTAATATCTAAGATAAATACTATAAATATCAAATAATTTGACAAAATCTAGCATTTGATTACAATATTGTTTATAAGTCAAAAAAAGGAGAGATATTAATAATGAAAAAACTTCTTTGTTTGCTCCCTATTGCATTTGTATTTGTTTTAGGAGCTTGTAGTGGAGAAAGCGAAGATAGCTCAACCACTACTACAACTAATGATGTTACTACCACTGCTACTACTACTGTAGATGTTACATCTACTAGTGAAGATGATGATGAAGCAACATCATTAACAGTTTATTTTAAGGATGCTTCTTGGTGGAATTCTTATGCCGCTAGCACAAATATTTTATTAACCAGCAGCGAAGATGAAACTTTAACTAATGGCACTATTGGTGAAATGATGACCTGGATCTATTATGATTCTGATGCAGGTTACAACTGGTGGTCATATGAAATTGATCTAACAGTAGGCTATACCACTATTCAATTCATCCGTTCAGGTGGTGATAATGGTGCTGATGACTGGGGCGCAAGAACAGTCACTATTGAAATCAGTGATATTCCAAGTGATTTAGAAGCTCCTATGTATGATATTTCTGCATCAAGTGAAGCTTGGTATGGAGATGGTTATACTATTGAAGGTACATGGTCAGAATATGATTATGTAGCAGCTGAATAAGCATAAAAAAATAAACTATAAAAATAAAACCATAGATGTCGTGTTATCTATGGTTTTTAATTGCTTTTAATTTAATATATTAAATTAATAATTAACAGCGTTTCTTTCAAAATAGCTTTGTGGATGGGCACATGTTGGACAGATTTTTGGTGCTTCTTTTCCAACATGGATATGTCCACAGTTACGGCATTTCCAAATGACTACATCATCACTTACAAACACTGTTTCAGATTTAACTGAATCTAATAATTTAAGATATCTTTTTTCATGTTCTGCTTCAATCGCGGCAACATTTCTAAATAGACGGGCAATATCACTAAATCCTTCTTCTTCTGCTTCCTCAGCCATCTTTTTATACATATCTGTATGTTCATAATTTTCACCTTCAGCAGCGGCTAAAAGATTTGAGGCAGTGTTTTGAATTTCACCATTTTCTTGTAATAATTTAAACCACATTTTAGCGTGCTCTCTTTCATTTTGAGCAGTTTCTAAAAAGATAGCAGCGATTTGTTCATAGCCTTCTTTTTTAGCTTTTGAGGCAAAATAGGTATACTTATTCGTGGCCTCTGATTCGCCTGCAAATGCTACTTTTAAATTTTGTTGAGTTTTTGTTCCTTTTAAATCTTTCATAAATAAGTCCTCCGATAACTTTATTATATTCTTTTAATTTTTATAAACAAGTTTAATGCTTTTATAATTAATTTAGTTTGATGTAGTCATAATATTTATAACTTTTATGGCTATTAATTGTATCTTTTATGACTTGATAAGTACGATCTCTAAGATCATTAATTTGCTCTTTAAAAGGTAGTTCTTTATTTGGATAAATAGGTCCACTTAAATATATTTCTGATTTTGGTCTTTTTGATATTTTTCTTTTTTTATAAATTGTTGTGGCCACGAGTATTGGAGTATTTAATTCACAAGGATATCTAAAAGATACACTTTTAAAGTTTCTAACATCATCATAAAAAGGCCAAATATGAGCTTCTGGATATATAACGATTTTATGTTTTTTAGATATATGATATTTTAAATCTTCAAAAAACTTTTTATACATCTTTAAATTTAAAGGAACAGGTATAGCGCCTAAAAAATGAATAAGATTTTTTAATCCTTTTAAAGAAAAGGCATCTATAGATGCAATAATTGCAGTGTATTTAAAAGGTTGAATAATACAAGCATGATTAATAGGATCAAAAGCAGATGTATGATTTGAATATAAAAAATATCCTTTATTTTTTAACTGTTTTAAGACTTTTTTATTTTTTATTTTGCTTAGATATACGCATTTTGCAATTATAGCTAATATAGGAACCACGATTAGGCGGGCAAGTTTAGCCCAAAACCAATAAAACTTACTATGTTTATAATTAAATGATTCATCTATGTTAATGGGTTTAAATTGAAAACGCGCAAAATCATCATTGATTTCATCATAATAATAATAGGTTTTTTTATAATCTTTTTTCTTATTTTTTACCATATTTGTTGTAGACTTCAATAAGCATTTTTTCCATTTCATCCATACATTTATTAAAGTCAAATTGTTTACCAAATTGAATATATTTATCTTTGGCTTGTTCTTTTTGATTAGGATGTTCGATCCAATAATCTATTTTATTTCTTAAATCTTTAACAGAATTAGCTTTAAATTTACATTTATCAAATAAGGCAAATCTATTAGTCGCGCTTCTAGATGAATCACTAATAAGAGGGACTAAACCACAACAAATAGCCTCTAAACATGAAATAGCTTCTATTTCAATTTTAGAAGTATGAACGTATAGATCACTATAATTAATTACTTCGCTTAATTTTTCTCTACTACATAAAGTAAATAAAGGTCTATTTACTAATAGTTTTTCCGCGAGGATGAAGAGGTTTTTCTTTTGAGGTCCATCACCTGCAAGTATTAATTGGATTTTAGAATTATATTTACTTCTTCCAATAGCTTTTATTAGCATTTGTTGATTTTTTTCTTTTGAATATCTTCCAGACATTAAAATTACAAATCTATCTTCATAAGCTTTAGGTTTTTTAACTTTATGAGGGAAGAATATAGAAGAATTAACACCATTAGAGATAACATATTCACTATCGGCTTTTATTCCATATTTTTTGACATAATCTTGAATAAATTTAGTGGGAAAATGTATAGAATTACAATATTGATATACTGATTTTTTTAATCTTTTATAGGCGTAATTGTTTATGCCTTTATTATTCATAGCAAATAGATGTGATGTTATATTTTCAGCTTGAACATGAAATCCTGCACTTAAAGGTATATTATGCTTGTGAGCATAAACACTAGCCATATGACCAGCAGAAAATGGCATCATGACATGAATAACATCCGCATCATGACACGCAGCTTCTACAGTATCTAAATCATATTTTGCAAGGGATACACCATTTTTTTTAACATAAGAATTAAAAACACCAAAAGATAAATGGGGTAAAACATAATATCCTTCTTCGCCTTTTTTTAATTCATCAGGACATAATACTTTAACTTTATGTCCTTTAGCTTTTAAAGTATTAATTAAATTATAGGCAGCAATAGAAGTGCCATTATTAGGTTCACCTAATACATCACAAACAACAGTAATTTTCATAGTTTTAATTTTAAAATATTAAAAAATGCTTTTCAATATGTGATAGCTAAATGCAACAAAAAAACAGCAACATTGTTGCTGTAATTTTCATTTGGTTGCGGAGGAAGGATTTGAACCAACGACCTCCGGGTTATGAGCCCGACGAGCTACCAGACTGCTCCACTCCGCGATGTTTAGAGGGATTAACCTCTAATTATTTACGATTTTTACGTCTAGCGTTTTCTGATTTTAATTTTCTTTTTAAACCAGGTTTTAAATAAAATTCTCTTTTACGTGTTTCTTGGAGGATTCCAGCTTTATTAACTTGACGTTTAAAACGACGTAGAGCTTCATCTAAACTTTCGCCTTCACGTACGATTGTTTTTGGCATGCTTTTCACCTCCTTTACATACAGCAAAAATTATTATAATTATTTATAATAATAAATCAAGGCGTTTTTAATTAAGTTTGCTTCCTTCTATGATTTTAACACCACTGGAAGCACCAATTCTATTAGCTCCTGCATTAACCATATTAATTGCATCTTCATAACTATGAACACCGCCAGAAGCTTTTACACCCATATTTGGTCCAACAGTTTCTCTCATTAATTTAACTGCTTCAATAGTCGCACCACCTTTTGAAAAACCTGTTGAGGTTTTAACAAAATCAGCATTTGCGTCTTTTGAAAGTTTAGAGGCGATAACTATTTCTTCATCACTTAATAAACATGTTTCTAAGATTACTTTTAAGATTAGGGATCCACAGGCGTTTTTAATTTGACTTATTTCATTTTTAACATATTCATAATCTTTATTTTTTAAAGCTCCGATATTTATTACCATATCTATTTCAGTTGCACCATCAATTATAGCTTGTTTTGTTTCTTCTACTTTAACTAGTGTAGTATTAGCGCCTAAAGGAAAACCAATAACTGTGCATACTTTAACATTACTATCTTTTAACTCTTCAGCGCATAATCTTACATAGTAAGGATTAACACATACTGACATAAAATTGTATTGTTTAGCTTCTTCACAAAGTTTAATAATACTATCTTTAGTCGCATCGGGTTTTAATAAAGTATGATCGATTAAACGATTAATTTCTAACATATAAATTTATCTCCTTATTTATGATAGATTTTAGCAAAAAAAATAGCCTTTTTAAATGGCTATTATTTTTCTTCTGTAGTAGTTTGTTTTGCTTTGGTAGTTTTTCTTGTCGATTTTTTACCTTTGTTTTGTTCTACTACTTCTTCTTGTTTTGTTAAAAACTTACCATTTGTTAAGACTTGTTTTCCATCATAATATCCACATTGTGGGCAGACATGATGGGATTTAATCATCGCACCGCAGTGAGAGCAGGTAACTAAACCAGTAACATGTAATTTAAAATGTGTTCTTCTTAATCTTTTACTACGTTTACTCGTTCTTCTAAATGGAACTGCCATAATATTTCCCTCCCTAAGACCATATGTATTATATAAAAAAGGTCAAAATTATGTCAATATTTTTTAGACATGTTCTAAAAAAAGTCTAATTATTAAGAGTGTATCTATCTTTTATTGATAAATTATTGGTATTATTTGATTGATTATATCATTATCTGATTCTAATTGTATAGAGACGTAGTTTTCGCTATGGCCGTAATATTTTTGACTTTTTTTATTATAAGATTCTACTAATACATTTAGGGTTTTTCCTTTTAAAGAATTACAAAAACTATTATAAAGTTCATCTGAAAGTTGTCTAAGTAAGGCTGCGCGTTGTTTTTTTATTTTTTCATCAACTTGATTTTTAAATTTAGCCGCTACTGTATTTTCTCTTTTTGAATAAGGAAAGACATGCAACTGCATAAAGCCCACTTCTTTTATAAAATTATATGTTTCTAAAAAGTCTTCTTCTGTTTCATTTGGAAAACCCACGATTACATCTGTGGTAATCGCTATATCTTTTACTTTTTCTTTTAGTTTATTTGTAACATCTAAAAATTGCTTTTTATCATATTTACGATTCATTAATTTTAAAATCTTTTCACTTCCACTTTGTAAAGGTATATGAATGTGTTTAGCTAAATTATCATATTTAGAATATACATTAATTAATTCATCACTTATTTCGCTAGCTTCTATAGATGATATAGTTAATCTTTTTAAACCATCTAATTTTAATAATTCTTCAATCATATAAGTAAAATTAATGTCTTTAAATTCATAACCATATGAACCTACATGAATACCAGAAACGACAATTTCTTTTATACCTAGATTAATTAAATATTTAGCTTCATTTATTATATCTTCTAGATTTCTAGAACGCGGTTTACCTCTTAAATAAGGTATTAAACAATAACTACAATAATTAGCACATCCATCTTGTATTTTAAGATAGGCTCTTATATTTTCAATATAAGCCGTTTTACATATTTCTTCATATGTAAAATGATTAATATCATCATTTACTTTTATTATTGGTTTTTGATCTATTAGATATTGTTTTAATAGATCGTACACTAAGAATTTGTTTGTAGTGCCTACCACTATTTGGGCTTTTAATTCATTAACAATAAAATCTGCATGATTTTGACTATAACAGCCCATAACAATAACAATAGCGTTAGGCCATCTATTTTTAAATGATCTAATGTGTTGTCTTGATTTTTGTTCACTTACATGGGTGACTGCACATGTGTTGATGACCACTACATCGGGGTTATTATTATCAATTATAAGACCATTATCTAAAAATAAACGCTCCACGGAGCGGGCTTCATAACTATTAACTTTACATCCTAAAGAATAAACCATAAAAGATAATGTCTTATTATTCATTATTTCTATAGTCTCCTTTTTTAAGTATTAAAAACATTTTTCTTGAGATAAATTGTTGGACAAATAAAGCTTGAATAAATTCACTACGTGAATTATTAAAATATGGTTCCATCACTATTTTTAATCTTTCTAACATATGATTGTCATATATTTTAGTGATGTATTTATCAAAAAGAACTATTTTATTATCTAATCTTCCTTGATTATTTACTACATATACAGTGTTCGTATCATAATGAAAATAAGCAACTTCTTTACCATTCGTAGATACTTTAATTAATCTAGTGAAGTTTGAGTCGTATAGAAGCGCTCCATAGGTATCAAAACAATCAATCGTAGATTCTTGAAATTCTTCATTTAATAAGTTGTAGGGATAAGTTAATAGTTTATATGGTTCTTTATAATAGATGTTATTTAAGGGTAAAGAGAATATAGGAACGTACACTCGAGTTTTGTTTAAAGAGTAATAAGGAAGTTTAGTAATGCTTTTATATAATTCAGGTAAAAAGTTTTTATTATTTGGATCTATTTTTTTAGATAAGTTATAGACTTTTTCTTCTATGACTTGCTTATTTAATAAACCATAAATAACAATATTAGCCCTAATAATTGAAAAATCATCTTCTTTATCATATAAAAAAGCATATCTAGGGATCTTAGTTAATAAGTCTCTATGTTTAGCAAAAAATTCATATTCTTCACTGTTTTCAAAAGGTTTTCTAGCCTTTTTCTTTTTATTTAATAATTCATATAAAGTCATTATCTATTCTCCAATAAAAATGATAACACACTTAATAAATATATCGAAGCGGTATCACTTCTTAATATTCTTTTACCTAAGGATATAGATTTAAAATCTAAACTTTCTAAATATGATATTTCACTATCTTCAAATCCACCTTCACAACCAATAAAAATAGATATAGATTCATCATTAATATTTTTAATGATTTCATATGTCTTAGATGTATCTCCCCTACACTTCTCATTAGCGAGCAAATTAACATCGCTTAGCATGTCTTTATTAATGTCTTTTAAATAAATAATATCTTTAATTTTAGGTATATCATTTCTTTGACATTGAGACGAAGCCATATCTAATATTTTTTGATATCTATTAATCTTCTTTTCTTTATCTTTATTATCTATCTTAATTACTGTTCTTTTAGACATCACTAAATATATAGAATCAATTCCTAATTCCGTAGCTTTTTGTAATATAAAATCTAAACCACTTCCTTTAATTAAACATAAAAATAAAGTGATTTTATTTTTTAATAATGATTCATTATCAAGTGATGAAATTATTTCTCCTTTTAAAGGATTAAGATTAGTGATCTTAACTAAATATTGGTTATTAGAAATAACGACTTTTATTTCATCATTTAATTTAATTCTTAAAACTTTTTTTAAATGATATTCATCATCGTTATTAAAAATAACTTCTTTATTATCATTAAAAGAAGCAAAATAATGTGGCATTTATTTAAGTAACTCCCCACGTGAGTCTTTAATATCTTTTCTATAGATGAAGATTCCCGCTAAAACGATGTTAACTAAATATAAAATACCAATACAAACACCTAAACAAATATAAACATCAATAGCTAAACCAAAATATAAAGCTAAAAATAAACAACCTGCAATTATGATGTTCATACATAAATATAAAATCGCACTTAAATAATATCCTAAATAAAAAAACGTCGCGCCACTAAAGCCTACAAATAAAGACAAAATCACTGCAAATTTACGCTTTTTTGGACGATATTGCTCTCTTACATCAGGTATTGAGCCTATTTCTTGAGTAATCTCAATAGTGTCAGAAGGCATACCCATAAAAGGGTTTTTACATCCACATACAGGACATATATCTTTATCAAATTTATTTAATCTTGAATGGCAATTACGACATGTTGGCATAAAAATAACTCCATATAAAACTCTATCATAAAATTATAAATATGTGATTAAAAAATTGTATATTTTTTACCAACGGTTTTTAACGTATTCGGCAAAACCTAATAAACGTTTAATGTTTATGGTTTTATTTTCAACTTTTATTTGACCTTTAAAATAGCCAAATACTTGATGAGAATCTTGTCCCACGATCACTGCATTAATTTTTGCATGTCTATCTAGTAATGGAGTAAATGTTAAATTAACATCTCCTCTTTTATCATATATTTTCCAAGTCGATAAATAATCATGTTTACCATTTTTAAATCTAGGTATATCAAATATAACATCATCTAATTTATAAGCTTCTTCATCATAATAAACCATATTTTCTGATGCTGCTTTTGTGTCTCCAAATCCATAGCCTAAATTAAAACCAATTAGATGATTATCTTCTATAGAGTTTAAAGACGACCAATACCAAGCATTTTTATAAGTCCATACACCTCTACCCCAATCAAGTACTGCATAGGCATCATTTTTAAATTCATATTTTAATTTTCCAAACACAAAATAACCTTTAACTTTTAAAAGATTAATTTTTTGATTGTAATAAAAATGTTTAGGCTTTTTAAAAGGGGTAACAATAGTCATAGAATTAGGATTTGTTAAGCTTAAAGAAATATCACAATAAAAATATTTCTTTTTAAAGTTTTTAATTTCACAAATTAATCTTCTTTTGCCCTTTTCATTTATAAAATTAAAATCATAACCTTTTTTCTTAACTTTAACACTACCATCTTTAGAAGATGTTGGCATTTTAGTTTTACCTAAAGGAAACCAAAATATATTAGATGTTTCATCTATCATCGTATTATTAAAATTTAAAATAGAGGCACTAGTAAGACCCATATAACCATTATCGGCAATAGTTAAAGCTAAACCAAAATTTTCATCACCTATATAATAATAATCCCATTCTTTAATTCTTAATTTTGAGACTTTTATATCTTCTTTATTATAAGTTTTAACCAAAGAAAAAGCATAACCAGCTTGATTAATATTGCCTTTTTTATCAAGTAATGGACCAGGCTCTAATAAAGTATTTCTTCCCATAAAATTATTTTAGCACTGCTTTAAATTATAGTAAATATCACTTTATTTAATTAAAAAAGACTGTTTAAATTGTTGTTTTAAACAGCCTTTTTGATGAAGGAATATTTTAAATAAAATTAAATTAAAGTACCTGTAAAGTCCACTAAATCGCCTTTTTGTAAGGTGTAGTGATCATATGTACCTTCATTAGTTTCATCTATTGTTACTGAAGTTAGAAAATCATCTTCAATAACTAATTTCATCGTGTAATAGTTGTTATAATATGGTTCATATGCCACATGATAAGTGAATTCAATAGTAATTGTAGATACACCATCAACATCAGCTTTTGTTGCACTTATTAGTGAAGTTTCTTGTATCCAACCAGAAAGATTTGAATAAAAACCATTATTAGAAATAAAGGTTATACATTCACTAAATGTATAATTACTAGAAAATGGTGATGCACTCATATAATAGTCTAATGAGCCAATGTATTCACCACTTATTTCATAACTATAAGATACGGATGGAGTAGTTTCTTCACCATAGAAAGTTTGAATCGCATAATTAACACCAGTATCAGTGACAACATATTGAGCATATTGTCTCATGTCATACCACTGCTCATCATCAAAGTCATAACTTGCATCAACGACTAACACATCATTATAAGCAAATCTTTCTTCGACATAATCACCCCAACCTATAGTTTCCCAAGTTGAAGTATCGGTAATATCATCATATCTACTTTCTTGTTTAGCATAGATTATACCATCTAAATAAGCATCATAATTAGATAAGATTTCAATAACTGTAGCTTCTGGAATATCACCATCCGCTACACCAGTTACGATATTACTAGGTGTGTTATAGATTTGACTTTCACTAAAATCAGAAATATCAAATGGAGTAACTGCATCAGTTATAACATCACCATAGCTGATATTACTTACACTATAATAGGTATAATAATCACAATATACATCAATATCGCTGTTATAATCATAATCTTCAACAAAACTAGCGTCTGTAAAAACAATAGATAATACTTCGCTGACATCACTATCGATTAATACTTCAATTGTATGTTTTTCATCTGGATAAGTATAAGTGCCCCATTCACCATAATCATAAGTAACTTGATCACAATAAATAGTCGCACTATAGAGCACATTTCCATCATCATCAATTGATATTTCAAATCCATCTGTGTAATAACCAGAGTATGTTGGATAATATAAAGAAATATCAATAATACAATATAAAAGTTTTGATAGATTATTAGTAAAATCAGATAAGGCTAATGTTTGGAAATTAACAAACTTATGATATTCGTTGTATTGATAATAATCTGAACTATGATCATCTCCAGAAGCTTGAAAACCAGTAATATAGTATTCATCACCTTCTAAGACGTAGGCTGCTAGTCTTCCAGTTATTGGATCTTCTGCAGTAATGCTACTTACCGTAGCAGGTGTTCCACTAGTTCTAGTTGCCTCATAACCTTCACTATGAATGGTATAATCGGTCGTGGTAACACTATTAGTCCAAATCGTTTCATGATCAAGAGTGGAACGACTAAAGACTCTTGATGTGTAGGAATAACCATTGATATTTGCATAAGCAAGGTCAGAGATTAATCCAATGATGTCTTCTTCATCTACATCTATAACTGGATCTTCACTAGTAGATGTAGTTGTAGTTGTAGGCTCATCAGCACTTGTAGTTGTAGTGATTTCACTACTGCCCCCCCCATCACAGGCAGCGAGAACTAACGCCAAGATGCTTAGAGTTGCAAGGATGTTTTTTCTCATATTTTCTGTCTCCTTTCATAAAATAAGAAAAATATGGTATTGATTGTACACTATTAATTTGTCATTTAAAACATAATCTTTAAAAAAGTTTAATCGTATATAACTATAAAAAAACACCATAATGGTGTTTATTTAGAAAGGAGGTATAAACGTCAACAAATTAAAAGAAACAAGATACTTTTAATATATAAAATTATAAGAAACAGTCAATTAGTGAATTTAATATTGTACTAAAAATAGTACATTGTTTCATATCTATTTATTAATGCATTAATGCAAAAAAACAAGTAAAGATTATTTAAAAAGTCGAGCCGAATTTCTTCGAATATAAAACAATTTGTTTTATAAATATTATTTATATGTTATCAACCGCTATCATAAATCTTTCATGTATAAGATTTAATAGCTCTTCATCAATATCGTCTTCGAACTCTAAATATGCAAAATAAGAATCACCAAAAAAATAATATATTGTTATTGTCGGAGATCGATAAATGTTTTCATACGTTAACTCATTAGATGTATCAATATAATTGATTTCATAAATGTATAAGGTGTTTTCATTAATAACATAATGAAATGCAGAAGAAGGAAAATCATAATCACGAATTTGATTATCTTTTACTTCACTAGGCACTCCATAATAATGAAATTCATAAGTTACATCATAGTCAGTATCATCTAAATCTATAAGAAGAAAATCTTCAATGTTTTTTATTTTATATATTTCATAAAAATCCATTAGTTCACTGTAAGTGTCATAATAGTAAGCCCCATTTACTGAATTTGTTTTTCGATCAATCCATTCACTTTCACACGATGATAAAAATACAATTGATAACGCTGCAAGAATAACACTTTTAATGGCGGAACTTTTCTTCATGATTTATTTTCCTTTCCACTAGAATTAAAATAGTAACAGCAATTAGACAAATAAAACTAACTATAAGCGTTATATCAAACAATATAATTGTATAACCAAATTCATATATTATTTCAGGATCGTAAGAGGTAAGATGGTATGAATTGAATCTTAAAATTCCAGGAAATATATAATTTAATGTGTAATAAGAAAGATAACCCCAACTTCCACGATAAAAATACTCAATACATTCTATAAATACACTTAACGCGGCTAAAAATAAGATAATCACTATTATAAAATCAAGTTTACTTCTTCTTTTACAAGTACAAATTGTAAATATTAATATGCCTAAGAAAACTATAAATAAAATTATATAGACATCGGTTAATACGAATAATACATCATCACCCATCATCCCTATTGTTGATACGATCAGACTAGAAATAAAACCTATTAAACTTACTTTTAATGCGTAATTTCTATTTTTTGAAGATTTGTAATTATCTAAAGTTTTATCTAGATAGCTAAAAGATTGTTGCAATGATTCCTCTTCACTATTTCCATTTTCTATCGCTAATTTATATTCAATAAGGCATCTTTGAGAGACTTCATTGATCTTATTTTTATCTTTTACTCCTATTGTTTTTAGTTGTGATTTAACTTTATCTTTGATTATTTTATATTGTTTAATTCTTATATTTTTTTGCCAATTAATTATATTTGTAATAATAGCTATGACTAAACAAATACAACTAACAATAAGATTTGGATCAAATAATTCACCTATAGTGGTTTCATATAAAAGCGAATCAGATGAATCAAGAACGCATTCATTAATTCTTAAAATTCCTGGAAATCTATAATGTAAAGAATAATAAATATATTGTGATTCAGGATAATATAAATAAATTAGACTTTGTATGAATATACTTGTCGCAGCTAAAAATAAAATAATAACAATTATAAAATCAAGTTTGGATCTATTTTTACCTGTAAAAATAGTAAATATTAAAATGCCTAAAGTTATTAAAAATAGGTATAGATAACAAACTTGATAAATAACTATATCTTCAAGAGTTGACCAACCTAATATGAAAATGATTACATTAAATATAAAAAGAAATAAACATATTTCTATTATGTAATGATAATCTTTAATCTTATGACTTTTCTCCATAAAGTCTTATTCCCTTAATAATATTTTAGCATG
>CAYSPV010000005.1:22632-33237 GCA_964433025.1 uncultured Staphylococcaceae bacterium | reverse complement strand
TAATCTTATGACTTTTCTCCATAAAGTCTTATTCCCTTAATAATATTTTAGCATGTAAATAATTATGTATATACAAATAAAAAAGCCTTGCTATACAAGACTTATACACTAAGATGGCGGAGATGCAGAGATTCGAACTCTGGCGGGCTTGCACCCCTAACGGTTTTCAAGACCATCCCCTTCAACCACTTGGGTACATCTCCACTTATATAAAAAATGGTGGACCGTCCAGGACTTGAACCCGGAACCAATCCGTTATGAGCGGAGTGCTCTAACCAATTGAGCTAACGGTCCAACTATTATGGTGGCTGCGGGGAGACTTGAACTCTCGACCAATCGGGTATGAACCGAACGCTCTACCACTGAGCTACACAGCCATTATTTGGTGGAGCTAAAGAGATTCGAACTCTCGACCCCTTGAATGCAAATCAAGTGCTCTCCCAGCTGAGCTATAGCCCCAAATATGGTCGGGATGGCAGGATTCGAACCTGTGACCCTCTGCTCCCAAAGCAGATGCACTACCAAGCTGTGCTACATCCCGTCCTTATGGCGCGCCTAACAGGACTCGAACCTGTAACCCTCAGATTCGTAGTCTGATACTCTATCCAATTGAGCTATAGGCGCATCATACATGCTTTGATAATATACAATAAATTATTGTATAAAATCAAGATTTTTCTTTAATGTACTTGGAGGTTCCTAACGGATTTGAACCGTTGATCATTGAGTTGCAGTCAATTGCCTTACCAGCTTGGCTAAGGAACCATTCAAGCGCATTAAATTATAGCAATCAGCAAATCTTAAATCAACTATTATTTAAGTTGGTTTGAGCGGATTGATTTCTTCTGGTTTTTCTTAATTTATGGGTGATATGTTTTCTAATTACAATAAATAAAATTAGACCAATAATTAAGACCATTTCTACGACAAATAAGATAATAATCCAAGCTTGAATATCATTAGCTTTAAAATCTTCCCACATAATTCTAATCGCATCATTTTGATCGCCAAAGTCTTGCATTATAACACATCTATTAATCGTATCTTCATCAGGGAATTGACAGAAAAACTGTCTTCCTACAGATTTATTTTGTGTTCCATCTGAATTAGTAAATGGTAGATAACAATCACTATAAAATATCGTATCTACATCGTTTTCATATTCAGTTAAGGTGTCATTAAAGAAATATGATAAATCGACAACTTCCCATTCTTCATCAATGACTAAGTAGTCATTGTAGGTGGCGACATTTCCATCTTCATCATAAAGTTTATATTCATTACCATCTAAATCCTCATAATATAAATCTTTATCAATATCTAAACCTTCACCTTCTTCATGAAAGTCTTCATACCAGACCACGACAGCTTCATCTTCATCATCATAATAATAGACATCATAATATTCATCTTCATCTTCATCATAATAATAAATATAATCAGTTCTAATATCATACCAATCTTTCATAAGGTCTAAGACATCATCTCCACCTATAAAAGAGGTATAACCGATATAGTCTGTATTTTGGCTAGCATTGATAGGATCACTAATAAAATCTAAGAAAAGTAATGATAAGAAGAATTGGGCTTCACTTCTTGTATCATCTTTTGGCATACACCAACCATCAAACCAGATATTAGCCCCTGTATAAGGAACAGAATAACAAAGTCCATATTCGTATTCCGCACCAATGGTTTCATTATATTCATCAGCAGAATCCATAGAATAAACAGAATCACCTGACCAGGCTAAATTAATTCCAATCGTTCCGACAACGATGTCTTGTTTACCGCTATCGACTTCTAAACCAAAGATGTTTTGTTTTAGCTCTAATAATTCTTCTTTAACAAGTTCGATAGTGTCATCATCACATCTATTTAAGATTTCACTTAAATTAGAATTATAAGTATCAGCATCAATTTCACCGCTTTCAAATAATTCTAATTGCTCTAATAATTCTTCTTTATAAACTTCGGCTAAACCGACAAAATAAGTATCTCTCATAGAATCTTTAATTGAGATACCGCCATAATATTTATCGTCCCATAAAGCACTATAATCGGCCATATCTTCAATCATTTCTAATGGATCAATATCACTATATAAGTCATATTCAGGATTAAAGATTATACCTAATGTTCCCCACATATAACCAACAGCATAATCACCTAAATATTCTGTTTCACCGCTGACTTCATTAACACTAGATATATTGCCTAAGGCCTCAATCATTTTATTAGAACCATAGGTAGAATAATTAGTTAATCCTAATGCTTCCATATAGGGTTGAATTTTAACAAGAGAATCTTGTCGCATTAATCTTTGAATAGCATAATCTGAAGGACAAATTAAATCATAACTAGCTTTACCAGTTGATAATTCATTTAACATTGTCTCATTTGTATCTGTTGTGGAATACACAACAGAAACATTAGAAAATTGAGGATAATTTTCTTTAACATAATCGATGAATTGATCCACTAAATCGTCTGCTTCATAGCCATTTTCTGGATCATTTTCATAAATATAATCTTCCCAGTTTAATAAACGTAATGTTTGACTTCCTGAGGGATTATTAAAACTTTCTAATAGTTCTAATTCATCTATAACATCACTAGTAAAATCAATAGCGCTTACGCTTTGTATATTATTAATTGAAGCGATTAAACAAGGAGTAATTAAAAATACACAAGAAAGTGAAAGTAAAGTTGTATAAATAAATGATTTTTTCATTTTATCTAGCCGTCCTTTCTTGAGCATGTGTTTTTTTATGTTTGTCTTGATAGTAGCGATATAAGGATACTAGGACTACCGCGACAACCACTGCTAAAAAGATAATTGTGGTCAGAGCTCTCATTTCTGCAGGTACAGGACGTTTTTTAATTGTAGCTTGTATTAATGTTGAAAGTGTTTCAATATTAGCTTCACCATTTAATAAACCTGCACCTCTTGTAAAAGCGGTGATTATAAAATCATCTAAAGATAAAGTAATAGCAAGTAAAAATCCTGATAATACACCAGGTAATATTTCTGGTATTAATACTTTTCTTAAAGCAGTTCTAGGTGTTGCACCTAAATCTAAAGCCGCTTCATATAAAGAAGGATCCATTTGTTGTAATTTAGGTTTAACAGAGATATAAACAAATGGTAAAGATAATACCACATGACCAATTAATAAGGTCCAAAATGAGAATAATTGGGTTTGGAATATATATTGACCTACAAATACAAATAAAATAACTAATGATAACGCCATAACAATTTCAGCATTAACAATAGGAATTTGTGTCATAGAATCAATTGTTTTTCTAACACTTTTTTTAGAATAATAAGCTCCAATTGCACCTGTAGTGCCTAGTAATGTTGAAACACTTGCACTTACCAAAGCAATAATAACAGTGTTACCTAAGGCCGCCATTATTTCTTCATTGTTAAATAAATCAACATATAAATCAAAGGTAAAGCCTGTCCATTGACCGACATATAAAGCATCAGTAAATGAAAACGCTATTAAAACTAAA
Source organism: uncultured Staphylococcaceae bacterium (assembly GCA_964433025.1). Classification (GTDB taxonomy): domain Bacteria; phylum Bacillota_I; class Bacilli_A; order RFN20; family CAG-826; genus CAJOOD01. Next base: position 29,715 of record CAYSPV010000005.1, on the reverse strand, counting down.
ATAGGAAGATACATAAAAATTAAGATAAGCCAAATATAAGTTTGACCAATGATTTTCTTTACCATGATGCACCTCCTTTAGCGTCTTCTTTTTCAAATTTTCTTGTAAATAACATAGATATACCAACGATTACTAACATAATAAGGGCCATAAATGAACCGTCATTCCAAGCACTATTGGAGAAATCTAGATATATATAATTACCTAGTAAGGTAATTTTACCTTCACTTAAAGTATCAGATATGACATAGCTAGACATAGTAGGCATAAATGTCATAGTAATTGCACTTACAATACCTGGTACAGATTGAGGTAAGATATTTTTATAAAAGGTTTGAAATGGATTAGCCCCTAGATCTTTTGTAGCTTCAATTTGAGCTTGATCAAGTTTTAACATGGTCGTATATAAAGGCAAGATCACAAATGGTAAATAGTTATATACCATACCAATTAAAGTGGCTAAATAAGGATGATTACCTCCATTAATATTCATCCATGTAAGCAAGTCTCTAGTGGCCCCTGTTCTTAAAACAAAGTTAATCCACATTGGAGCGATAAATAAAGTAACTAATACTGCGTTTTTATTTACTTTTTTATCCGCTAAAAAGTAGGCTAAAGGATAACCAATTAATAGACAAATAAGTGTGGTCTGTAAAGCTATAAATATAGATACAAACAAAACATTTATTTTAGTCCAAGTGGTAAAAAAGCCCACTAATGAATCTAAAGAGAATGCACCAGTTTCATCACTAAATGCATAATATACTATTAATAGTATAGGAATAATAATAAATAAGATTAAGAATACGGAATAAGGAATACACAAATATTTACGTTTAAATAAGACTATGCGAGGTTTTTTATGTTTTTTACCTCTTAAGGTTAGTTCATTATCATTTGACTTCATATTTAGTTATGCTACCTTTCAAGGTTAATTTAATGTTATTAGGTTTAACATTAATTGAAACGATATCATTTTCATTAAAAGCATAATCTGAGTCGCAAACAAAATCTTCCTCTTCCTTAGTTCTTATTAAATATTGATAATGATCTCCTTTATAAACAATAGAGATAATATTTCCAATATTTTCATCTTTATTTGGATCATGGTCTAATATTTCAATATCATTTAAACCAATCTCTACATAAACATCAGCATCATTTAGATCATATTTTTTATTATCAGGTCCAATTAAATAACCTTCATTATCTAATTTAGAACCATCTAAAAGTTGAGTGACATCACAATCAAAAACACAATCAGAGATGATTAGTTTATTGTTTTTATCAATATAGGCATCATTAAAGGTATTAATAGTTAATTCTTTTTCCATGATATGAATATCATTTGGATCAATACTAATAACTACCACATCACCTAAATCATATTCTTTAGTGTCTTGCACTACTATTTCATTTTTACCTTTTAAGACAACATATTCATAGTGAATACCTTTAAAGATTTTAGAATCTATAATACCCACTAGATTGTCTTTATATTTTTCTTTTAATTCAGGTGTAAAGTTTTTATTTTTTCCAATGCGTTTTAGTTGAACGTCTTCAGGACGAATAACGACATCAACTTTTTCATTTTTATTAAAATCATCTACGCATTTAAAATTAGCGCCTAAAAATCTAACTACTTTTTTTGCCATCATCGTAGCGTTATAAATATTAGATTCACCAATAAAGTTAGCCACATATGCATTTTTAGGTTCATTATAAATATCTTTAGGTGTACCAACTTGTTGGATTTGTCCTGCTTTCATAACTACGATAGTATCTGACATAGTTAAAGCTTCTTCTTGATCATGAGTAACATAAATAAAGGTAATACCTAATTTATCATGCATTTGTTTTAATTCTAATTGCATTTCTTTTCTCATCTTTAAATCAAGAGCGCCTAAAGGTTCATCTAAAAGTAAAATCTCAGGTTCATTGACGATCGCTCTAGCAATGGCTACTCTTTGTTGTTGGCCACCACTTAAAGTAGAAATATCTCTATCTTCAAGTTCTTCTAAATCAACAATTTTTAAAGCTCTTGCTACTTTTGCATCGATTTCTTTAGATGATAAATGTTTTAATTTAGTAACTTCTTTACCATTTCTTTTAGTAATGGTAATGGGTACTTTTTTAAGCTTTAATCCAAAGGCGACATTATCATAAACGTCTAGATGTGGAAATAAAGCATATCTTTGAAAGACCGTATTAACTGGTCTTTTATAAGGTGGCAATTTAGATATATCATTGCCGTTTAATAAAATTTTTCCCTCACTAGGAGTTTCAAATCCCGCGATTAAGCGAAGAGTCGTGGTTTTACCACAACCAGAAGGTCCCAAAAACGTGACAAATTCACCCTTGGTAATTTCAAGATTAAAATCATCGACAACTGTCACCCCATCATATACTTTGGATATATGGTCTAAGGTGATAATTATTTTTGAATCTTCCATGTAAAATCCCCTTTCAAAGACACGATAATTATGTTAAGTTTTTCCTTACTTAACACACAAAAATAATATAGATAATTTTTAAAATTACAAAAGTTTTTTTATTTTTGAAAAAAATCAAAATTATAAAACTACAATTTATTTAGTTTAGTTCTTAATAATTTTTAGAAAAAAATTTCAAAAAATTTTAGTAATTTTTATACAATTTTCTTGTAAATAAAACATAAAAAAATATAATAAAAACATGACTAAAAAATTAACCTTATTTTTACTATCAATTATGTCAATTATTTCCTTAAGTGGATGTAGTGCAGATGATGATAAAATTTATCTAACTTTTGGAACATATTTAGATGAAGCAGTTAAACTAACTTATGATGAATTATCTCCTAAAATGTTAGATGGAGAAAATATGATAATCGCTGTGTATCCTGGTGATAATTCTTCATGTGGTTGTTGGACGGTTTTTGAAAGATTATTAGATGATGTTGTTCAAGATGAACATTATCAAATATATAAAATCAGTTATGATCAATTCACCACTTATGGTAATTCTTGGTCTTTTCCTATTTATAATGATCGTCCTAGTTTATGTTTTGTTGAAGATGGAAAAATTAAAACTACCTATGAATATGACACTAGAGATGTAAATCCTTTATTTAAATCATATAGTTCATTATTAGAAGTTATTCAAGAGAATTGTTATAAACCTAATTATTATTATATAGATGAAACATATTTAGAATCTCTTGTAGGTTCCACAGAAGACTTCATAGTCGCGTATTCTTGGGCTAGTTGTCCTGATTGTTCATATGTTTTTCCTAATGTTTTATATCCATATAGTGAAAATAAACAATTTAATACAAAAATGTATGTAATAGATTTAGAAGTTGAAGGATTATTACTAGTGGATGGTGTTAGGGATTACACAAATGAAAATTATGTTAATTTTGTCGATAAATATAATTTAAGTAATACCTATAATGAAGCATTTGGATATGAAACAGGATTTGTTCCTACATTCCAATATTATGAAAATGGCACTCTTACAGATATGTGTGTCTACTTTAATGATAAAGTAGAGTTAGTTAATGGAGAGTACACTATTACTAGAAGTTATTACAGTGAAGAACGTGTTAAAAACTTATCTTTCTTTAGCAATATTGAAAATTATGAAAACTATATTTTATTAAATAAAACTTTATCTAGTTATGAAGTTTATGTTTATGATGATTCAATAAGTTTCATTCAAGAATCTGCAGCAGTATATCATGATGTGATATTAACTGCATTTTTAGATACTTATATTAATTAAACGATTTTAATCTATCAGTTATAATTTGGGCTTTTTTATAAACTTCGTTTATATCTTCACCTATATAGAATTTATTATCCATATACAATATCTTTCCATCAATCATCGTCATTTTAATATTAGATTTAGCACCGCTGTAGACGATGTTTTTAGCAATATTATTTATAGGTTGCATATTAGGTTGATTTAAATCAATCATGATGATGTCTGCTAGTTTTCCAACTTGTAAGGTATCAGCATCTTCTAATCCCATGATTTTAGCACTTCCCACTGTGGCCATTTTTAATATGTCATAGGCTTGTCCTTTAGTAGGATCATTGTTTAATAGTTTTTGTAAAACACTAGCTAAACGCATTTCATAAAAGAAATCTAATCCATTATTTGAACCAGCACCATCAGTGCCTAATCCTAACGTTAATCCAGCTTCTAAATATTTATCTAAAGGTGCTATTCCTGAAGCAAGTTTAGAATTAGATCCTGGACAAGATACAATACCAACATTTCTTTCTTTTAAGATTTTAATATCATTATCAGAAAGATAAACACCATGGAATATACCACCTCCATAATCAAATAAACCAATAGAGTCCATATATTCGGTAGGGGTCATATTATTATGCCTTGATTTACATCCTTCTACTTCTTTAAATGATTCACTTGAATGGGTAAACACTTTAGCGTGTAGTCTATTAGCTTCTCTTGCTAATTCTTTTAATATTTCATCAGAGCAAGTATATTCAGCATGGAATCCTAATTCATATCTAACTAGTTTATTGGGATTTGAATTAATAGTTTTATAAGCTTCCACCATTTCATGAACTGATTCTCTAAAAGAACTAACAGTGCCTAAAAGTACCACTCTAAAGCCATAATCTAAAGAAGCATTCATCATCTCATAAGGGTTATAATACATATCAAAACAAGCTGTTATTCCACTTGTTAAATATTCTAATATTGATACTTTACTTAGATAATATTGGTCTTGACTTGATAGTTTGCTTTCCATAGGAAAGATACAATCATTTAACCATCTATCTAAGGGAAGATCATCACTACAAGATCTAGAAAAAGACATAGCGCTATGCGCATGTCCATTTTTAAATCCAGGCATTAATAAATTACCATTACAATCAATTACTTTATCTGCTTTTATATCGATATGATCTTTTATTAATTCGATTTTATTATCTTTAATTAAGATATCTCCATCAAATATATCTTGATTATCCACCATGGTTAAGATCTTCGCATTTTTTAATAATGTTAACATATATTTTCTCCTTTAAATTTTATTAGCATCTAATATTAAAATTTTAGATTCATCTTTATTTAAATAATCATTTAAATTAATTTCTAAATCTTTGCAAAACTCTACTTTTTCTTTGCAAATCTTAATTAAATTATTAATTTGATTATTATCAGGATAACCTGAATTATTATAAAAATAATGCATTGGAATCATAATTTTTGGTTTTAATATTTTAAATATTTCATAAGCCTCTAAGGCACTTATTGTATAAAAACCATTAATAGGAATTAAGATTAAATCACAGTCTTTTAATTGTTCTATTTGATCATTATTTAACATACATCCAATATCACCAAAATGAGCAATTTTATAATCATCTAAATAGATGATAGTGATTTTATTTTGTCCTCTTTTAGTGCCTCCATGATGGTCATGAGGTATATCTATTAATTCATATTTTAAATTAAAATCATTATTGTAAATTAGATTAACATCTTCCCTGTTCGCATGATCGCCATGTTCATGACTAATAAATAAATAATTAACATCAATTTTATTAAATTTAAGATTAGGAACTGATCCATCTTTAAAAGGATCAAAGATGATTTTTATATTATCATAGCTAATTAAAAAACAGGCATGACCTAGCCATTTAATATTAACATCTTTGGACATATTTAAACCTCCTTTATGATTTAAAATTATCTAAAAATTTATGGAAATATTTATTAATAAATTTAATAACAACGTTTATTGGTTTGCCGAGTAACACTAGGCTTATATTTAAGATAGTTAGGATTATAAAGTATATATAATCTGTAACTACAAATTCATTTAATTTTATAAATACATCACAAGCAGATAGTATTAAGATTAGACATACACCTAATACGATGCCCACTGCTGCGACACATATTTGAATTAATATTGTATATAAAACAAATAGCTTACTTTCATTTTGATTATTGTTTTTTGCATGGCTATAAAATAGGTCTTCTATAGATATATTTAAAACAATAAATAGTATAGCGATTATTAATAAAAATATTCCTAAACCAGTGCTACTATCAGCGTCTCTTATTAAATAAATAGAACCTAAAGAAGCAAAACCTAAAAATAAAGAAAATAAACCAAAGAAAATTAAATAAATGTAATTATCTTTTAAGAATTTTTTAATGCTTAATAAGGTTTTATTTTGTTTTTTATCTTCTGGTTTTGTTTCTTCTGTTGTTGTAGTGGGTTCCACTGCTTCTTCTTTTCCTTCATAAGCTTTAAATATGGTAATTAAGGTTTTACGTCTTTTTAAAATCATATCAAAGACATCTTTATATTTATTATTACTTTTAGCGTTTAAATCAATAAGGATATATTTAATCTCCTTAGTGGAGTTTAACACTCTAAAGATATCATTAATCTTTTTTCTAAAATCATAATTTTTATCTTTGTATTGATTTTTAATTTCTTTTAAAGCTTTTTTAAAGTTAGATATTGTTTTATCTTTAAGATTGTATTCAAGTTCAAATACCACATTTATAACAACATTTTTTTCATTTAATTTTAAATAAAATAAATATGTTTTATCATCATCATAAATACCTAGTTTTTCTTCATTTACGATAATATCTCCTTGATAAATTCTAGGACTATTAAAAGATAAAATATCAAATATTTGACTATCTTCTTTGTTTAGATAAGTTACTTGATTTTCTAATTTAAAATTAATTAGGGTATCGCTGTTATCAAATTTAATGTCTTTTAATTCAATCATATTAGATATTATATCATTTTTTATTTTTTAAAAAATGCTTTTACTCCTTTTATATATTTTCCATTTAATATGTCTAATATTACAAGACCATTTTTATATGATAAAGCATCATTATTAGCCCATGATATTACCCCTCTAAAAGGCATATTTAACATTTCATTTAACATAAAACTAAAATTAGGAGAATCTTTAGCTACATGCTTTTTAAATTGACTGATTATAATTTTAACAAATTGTCTTCCTAAAAACGAATTTTGAAAATCTCTTAAAGAAGAATTCATATCATATTTACCTTTATAGG
>CAYSPV010000005.1:0-22532 GCA_964433025.1 uncultured Staphylococcaceae bacterium | reverse complement strand
TCTACAAGAGTTTTAAGATGATTAACTTCATCTTCGATGTAGAGGAGCACTACTTCTTGGGTAGCTCTATTAGATAGATTTTCAATAGTAAAGGATATCTTATTATCTTTTAATTTGAAGTTAGAATATTTAACTTCACTATAAGTTAAACCATGACCAAAACAAAACATTGGTTTAATGTTTTTATATTGATAATATTTATAGCCAACATATACACCTTCACTATATAAAACATTTTTGTTTTTAATAGGAAACTTATCTTTAAGATAAGTATCTTCTAACTTATATGGCCAAGTTTCAGATAAATGACCTGAAGGATTAACTTTACCATATAAGATATCGATGAGTGCGTCCGCTCCTCTATCACCTGATAAATAGGGAAGGATTACACCATCAACTTTATCTATAAATGGTATTTCCAAAGGAGAACCAGATATTAACACTAAAACGATGTTTTTATTTATAGAATAAACTTCATTAAATAAATCAACCATATAAGAAGGAATATTCATATTATCTTTATCTCTTCCTTCCGATTCTAATTCATCAAATAAACCTAGAAATAAGATAACTTTTTTACAACCTTTAGATATTTCACAAGCTTGTTTAATTAAATAATCATTTGAACAATTATTTTTAATATCATATCCATCCGCATATTTAAATTTATAACCATCTTTAGTAAGTATATCTATAACCTGATGAGTGTCTTCACAATTGATTTTAGATGAACCCCCACCTTGAATATGAAGTTGTTTAGCAAGTTGTCCAAGAATAGCGACTTCTTCATTATTATCTAATGGCAAAATGTTGTTATTATTTTTAGCTAAGACAATACTATTTTTAGCTATTTCATAAGCGTTATTATATAGTTCTTCTTTATCATATTTTATATTTGATTTATCAATATTTTGATGGTCATAAATATATGAATATATGGGCCATATCGCCTTATCAATACTAGCGGTTTCTAACTCACCATTTTCATATAATTTATACAAATCCTCTACGATATGTTTATTATTACCAGGCATGACTAAATTTAGACCATTTTTAAATGACTGGATGTAATTATTAACTGCGCCCCAATCAGATACTACAAATCCATTAAATTTAAATTGTTTTCTTAATACATCATTTAATAAATAATTATTTTCACAAGCATATGTTCCATTTATTAAATTGTAGGCCGCCATTACTGCATCTACATTATTATCTAAAATTACAATATTAAAAGCTTTTAAATATGTATCAAACATAGTGTGAATATCACAATCACTAGAATATGTAAATCTATTATATTCTTGATTGTTTAAAGCATAGTGTTTTATACAACATGAGATTCCTACACTTTTAGTGCCCCTTATATAATATTTTGCAAGTGTTCCACTTAAATAAGGATCTTCACTTAAATATTCAAAATTACGTCCACCTAAAGGATGTCTTTTAATATTAATTCCAGGTCCTAATATCATATTAACATCATTATATAAAGCCTGAATTCCGATACTTTTTCCTTGCAAAAAGGCCATATTTTTATCAAAACTACAACTTAATAAAGAACTTGTGGGAAAACAAATAGATTTAATAGTATTGCTAAATCCTAAAGATGAATTATCTAATATTTCTTTTCTTAAACCATGAGGCCCATCACTTAACCAAACACTTTTTAAATTAACTCTATCTATAGGTCTAGTTTGCCATGTATTTAGACCATCAAATAAAGATATTTTTTCTTTAATTGTAAGATTATTAAATAATTCTTTTTTATCCATAATATTTAAATATCTTTAAAGTTAATTTGAGCTTGGAAGACGATGTTATCGTTTACGATTCCTGTAATATATGAGATATTATTTTCTTCTTTTAAATATAGTTTAATATGTTGTTTTTCTTTTACTTCAATCATATAGTCTATTTTAAATGAGATGATTTCATGTTTTTGATAAAAATCAAAATCATGTAAATCTAATATATAGTCTATATATGAAGTATTGTTTAGATGTCTATTAATATCACAATCAGTAAAGGTTACCTCTACTTCTTTTATAAAATCTCCTAACGGAATATCTAATTTTTTAGGAAGTTCTAATTGATCAGGATATGATTCATATTTTAAATTTAAATCTTTAGGATCTATAAAGGCAATTTTTCTTGTTTTATCATCTAATAATGCCCAAGTCGTAGCCATCTTTATAATTACATTATCATTTTCATCTTTAACAAAAATGTATCTAGGATAGATAAATCTTAATGTTTTATCTGGATAAGTATAAATAGTAATGTTTTCATTTAATTTGGGGGTTCGATAGAATTCCACTCTTGCACGAGTAATAACCCAAATTAAACCTCTAGATTCATTATATGATAAACCTATTCCTAAATCTTCAATTGCATCCACTGCTACATCTTGAAACATCTTAAAAAAGGATGATAATTTTAATTTTTTTAGTTCATCTACTTCACTTGATTTAACTTTTAATGTTTCTTTAAACATATATTATTTCTCCTGATATAAATTATATAAATAATTTATTTACTAGTAAATGAAAAGCGTGCACTTGACACGCTTTTCTTAGAAAAGAGAAACAATGAGTTGTTAAATGTAAATTTTATTTGCTTACTTTAGTTTTACGACTTCTATAAATTAAGAAGATAGCAGTTAATAAAGTAACAGGAACAAGAATTGATAATATGATTATGATAGTAGCACTATCACTATTATCAATCGTGGTATAAACACCAGAAGCAGAGGTACTTTCATAACTTGCTAACATGGTTTCATATTTACTGTATGCATCAGTACTGTTAGTAGTTCTAGTACCAGTAGCATAATCAGCTTCGTTAGCAAAATCATCTAAATATAAATCACTTAAATTACCGATAGTTCTCCAACATTCATTATCATAATCATCAGTATATTTAATCCATGTTGAAACAAATTGGGCAAAATTACCATATCCATTATCAAGGTCACTTGAACAAGTGAAATAACCTTCAAATACAGGTTTTAAATTTTCTACAGGAACTGAAAATGTTGCTTCATCTAAAGTACCTAATGAATAATGATAAGAATAGGTACCATCTCCTTCATTAACATCCCAAATATAATAGATTTGAGCATTATCACCGCTTGCATATGTTTCAGAACCAGTTTCAGAGGAAAAAGAACCAATATATGCACCACTACTTGCAAATACTTCAAAAGTTAAGGTATTACCTATAATATCTTTACTAACATCATAATAAGCAAGCCATGAACCATTACTAACTATTTGTTGATAACCTGTTGGATGAATATATACATCATTTCCATTAGCAGTGTAATGTAATAAAGTAATATAACCATCAGTATAATCACCACGGTTTACCCAAATACGTAGATAATCACTTGTAAATGTAGTAGTTTCACCTGTATATTCCCAACCACTATAAGCAGCTTCGGTATTAGTGTTGGTATAAATAACGTATGTATAATCATTTGCAGATGCGCCTAATGCAGTTAAAGCATGTGCATCAGAAGTTTGTGACCATGGGTCCGAATTATTACTATCATAGAACGTAACTATAAAACTATCATATGTGGTACTACTTTGAGTTAAACTAAATTGATAAGTATTTTCAGATCCACTTACTGTCGTGGCTATTTTTTGACCAGGCCAACCGTTATTTGTACCGGTGCCATCAATCCATAAATAAACGTATACATAATCGGCTCCAGGAAGAACGCCACCTTCATCACTTTCTTTTATTTGAAAAGTAACTGTATCGGATGTATCAGTAGCTTTTGCTTCCTTTACTTCAGTAGCACTACTTGAAAGTAAAGCACCGCCAAAAAGGCCAAAAGTTAAAACAGCCCCAATAGCAGCATAAATTAATTTATTAAATTTCATACATAGCCTCCTTAAAAATTATAAATTTGCATATTAACTTGCGTATGAATTTGTCCGTATGCATGTATTGTATAACAAGGAATATATATAAAGCAAACTAATTTTAAAAAAATATTAAAGAAAGACCGCTTGATAAGCGGCCTAACAAAGGGGATATTTAGTTGGTTAACTAAAATAAGATTAATATTTCGAAAAAATATTCTTCTTATTGCTTATTATTATAAATATATCTTTTTAAAAGAAAAAACACATGTGCGTTTTTTTGTAGAAAATACAACAGATTTTAAATTATTGTATATTTTTGTTTACTGTTAGTCATATTTAACTTTATATATGTAATTTTAAAAATTAATGTGATATATTTAATGTAATTAAAAGAGGTAAAAACTTATGGAAAATCAAAAAAAGAAAAGAAAAGGTTTATGGTATAAGATACCACTTATAATAATTGGATCTATTGTGGGTCTTTTTGTTTTAGTGTGGGGTTCTTTAAATATTTTAAAATTTGCTATTTACGCTGATTTTTATTCTGTTAAAACTGATATTGCTACCTTACCAGGAATAAATGATAATTTTGTTCCTCAAGGTATTGCGGTCAGTGAAGAAAATGGTATTTATATTTTCTCTGGTTATATGTCTGATGACTCTAATAGTAGGTTATATATGACAAACACTGATAATGAATCTAGATATGTAGAATTAACCTCTAATGGAGAAGCATTCTTAGGACATGCTGGAGGTGTAGCCACGACTGGTGATTATGTCTTTATTGCTAGTGATGATTCTATATTTACTATATCTATAAGCTCATTACTAGATGAAAGTGTGACCACTGTCGATGTTGGAACTGGTATAGCGGTTAACAATCAAGCTAGTTGGGTGTTTACTGATGATAATTATTTATATGTTGGTGAATTCCATGATGGTACAAATTATATAACCGATCATCCTTATCAAACTGAAAATGATGGAATGTATTATGCTATATGCACTAAATATGATATTAATGATTTTATTGATAATACTGATGGAGTGGTTACACCACTTGAAATATATTCTATAAGAAATAAAGTACAAGGTTTTGCTATTAAACCTAATGGAGATATTATTTTATCTACTTCTTATGGATTAAGTGATTCAATATTTTATTATTATGAGGCAGGTCATTATGTTGATTCAGGTGAAACTTTTGAAGGTGCACCAGTATATTATTTAGATGAATATGACGCAACTTTAAAAGGACCTGCGATGAGTGAAGATTTAGATTATGATGCTTCTACAGGTTTAGTTATTACACTTACTGAAAGTGCCTGTAATAAATATATCTTTGGTAAATTATTTTTTGCTACGACTTTCTTTGGTTTAGATTGGTAAATAATTATGCATGAATTAAAATCTAGAGAAGATTATTTAGAACGTATATTAATGCTTCAAGAAAGACATAATAGAAATGATATACGGGCTATTGATATAGCCAAAGATATGTCATATTCAAAAGCTAGTGTTTCTATTGCCTTAAAAAAATTAAAAGAAGCTAATTTAATCATCGTAGATGATAAAACAGGTATTATTAAACTTACTAAAGAAGGTTATGATATTGCCTTTAGTGTTTATGAAAGGCATCAACTTATTTCTAAATGGTTAATTCATATAGGAGTAAGTGAAGAGACAGCCTTAAAAGATGCTTGTTTAATCGAGCATGATCTAAGTGATGAAACCTATGCAAAATTAAAAGAATTCGTTGCAAAAATTAACTAATTTGTTTAGAAAATGGATCTTTAAAGTCTGTGGCTCTAGTAAAATCTTCATTAAATCTTTTATAGACTGCAAGATAGATTAAATAGATATATGGCATACCTAAATTAGTTTCAATAATTGAATTAATTAATAAAGTAATTATTGAAGATTCATCAAGTGGTCTAATACCATTTATAAGTAAAGCAAATTCCCAACAAAATTGTACACTTATACCAATAAGATTTAAATATAGGATGTTTATCATCCTCTTTTTATTTACAATGTTATATATAACTAAGCCAAAATAACCTACGATTAATATAATAGCCATATAGCCATGGTAGGCTGTTGTAGTTCGATATGTCTGAATATTAGCGTCTCCTCCTAATGAGGATATTGAGGGCGCTACTAGCCACCAGATAATAATTAAAAATAAATATTCTTTTAGATATTTATCTTTTTTAAGACATAACCAAATAAAAACAAAATTAGTTATTCCATAACTAAGTGACATCCAAAGTAACACTAATGCAGTATTTGTTTCAGTTGATATTTCATTAACTGTGACCACTCGTGAGCCACTTATAAGATAAAAATATCCATAATCAACAATAAAATATAATATACCTCCAAATATAGCCCATATTAGGGTTATATATTTCTTTTGATATATTAATAGAGCTAACAATATACAAATAAAAATAGAATCTAAAATAATATAAAGTAAATTAAAGTTTCTTGTTGGTGTAATACTTTCTAAAGAAGATAATAAATTAATCATACTAATCTAACCAAAAGCTTATCGCATCCCCATAATATTTTGCCCATGATGATTCATGGTGTTTACAACTACTATCATAGACTAATTTAATTTGATTGCTATTAAAATTAAATCTAGACATATAATTAAAGACAAAATGAGTTAAATTTATAAAACTATGTTCAAATTCTACACCGCCCACAAAGAAGTAGAACTTACCATATTCATTATTATTTAAACTATATTTAGATAATTCATTTTTAAAATAAGAGCTTTTATAAATTAAAAAGCCAGGAGAAAAACATAAAGAAAAACCAAATATATCTTTATATTTCATTCCTACATAATAAGAAAATAAACCACCCATAGAAGAACCCCCTATTGCAGTGTTATCCCTATCAGATAATGTATAAAATAATTCATCTACTAGGGGTTTTAATTTGTTAACTATAAAATCTCCTAATATTGAGGCATAACCATCTTTAATTCTTTTATCAATATATAAAGCATCGTTGTTATCTGGTATCATTTCCTGACATCGATCTATATCTGTAGGAGCACTATCAATGCCCACTACTATAAATGATTTTTTATGTTGTTTTATTCTTTCTTCTATAGTTTCATCACAACACCACTCACCAACAAAAGAAGTATATTCATCAAATAGATTTTTACCATCCATCATATAAATGACAGGAAATCTTTTATTAGCGTTATCAAATTCATAATCACTTGGTAAATATATTCTTATTAATCTATTTTTAAATTTATTCTTAACATTAATAAATACTTCACCTATATATAAATGACCCTTACTAATCGTGTTTGGTTTTTTATTATATAGTTTAAATTGTTTAAAAGATTTTATAACACTCATAAAAAAATTATAATGCAAACACTAAAGAAAAGAAACCCCATTAAGGGTTTCTTAACTTTGGAGTTTATTCGTTGGAAGATTTTAATCTTTGTTATAAGTTTTGTGATATTCATCTAAAATCTTGTTTTTGTTTTTAGCTGAACAACAATCACATTCCTTAAAAGGATTTTTCTTTTTAAACTTAAATTGATAAACAAGATAAGCTATTATTCCAAGGACAATTAATATCCCTATTACTAAGACAATAATATCTATAGTAGACATATAATTAGGCTACTACTCCTTGAGCTTTAATAGGATGTTTTTTGTTATATAGATAAATTAAGACTACCGCGATAGCGATCACTACAACATAAATAGCGATTGTCCATACCCATGTTCCGATTAAATAGAAAGCAGAAGCGGCTATATAAGAAGTTATAAGCCAGAATATAACTGTATATTTTAATGTACCTTTCTTTAACTCTGCTCTTGCAGTAGCCACTGCAGCAAAGCAAGGAATAGTAGTCATATTAAATACGATAAAGGCTAATAATCCTGGAATATTTATTCCAGTAGCTTCTATCATCATCGCAACATCACTTGCTCCTTCAAATGCTTCATAAGCACTAGCATCAAAATTACCAGTTAAAGCACCACTTACAACTGCACCTAACATAGCAAATGTAGCGATAACATTTTCTTTGGCAATTAAACCTGTAATTGCACCTACTGCAAATACCCAACCATAAGTTCCTAATTGAGAACCAAATCCTAATGGAGTAAATAGAGGTTGAATAATCATACCGATTTGAGCAAGTATACTATCATTAGTGGTCAAAATAACACCACTTACACTAGTTAAGAATTCATTTGTTTCAGCATCATATTCAATGTATTGCCAGCTTGGTGTAAAGGATTGTAAGAACCAGATGATAATATTAGACACTAAGATGATAGTGAAAGCTTTTTTAACAAAGTGTTTGGTTTTGTCCCATAAATGTAACATTAATGATTTAAATTGAGGTAAGTGATATGCAGGTAATTCCATAATAAATGGAGGGGTTTCACCTCTTAAAGTAGTGTTACGCATTATTAGCAGCGCTACAATTGCAACCACTACACCTGTTAAATACATACCTAAAGTAATTACATCTGCATTAGCAACACCAAACATAGTAACTAATGCACCAGCACAGGCTGTTAATATTGGAAGTTTCGCACTACAAGAAAAGAAAGGAATAACTCTAACAGTAGCGATTCTTTCTTTTTCAGTAGCTAAAGTTCTTGTATTTGTCATTGCAGGAACAGAACATCCAAAGCCCATAATCATAGGCATAAAGGCTCTACCTGAAACACCAAATCTTCTAAAGATACGATCTAAGATAAAGGCTACACGAGCCATATATCCTGAATCTTCTAAGAAAGAGAAGAATAAGAATAATAATAAGATTTGAGGTAAAAATGAGGCAACAGAGAAAATACCTGCTAAGATACCATCACAAATAAAAGCATAAGCCCAGTTAGATGCACCTGCAGCAAGTAAACCATCACCTACTAATTCTGTAATCCAATCGGTAAATCCGATCATTACAGTTTGTAAAAATACACCAGGAGATTGTATACCTCCTGAAGAGAACAATATTCCTTCAAATGTTGTACCTGCGGCTAAAGCAAAATCTTCATCGATAGAATCAAATACTCCCATCGCAGATAAATAAAATAAGTCTTCACCAAAGGTTAAATGGAAGACCACAAATAAGATAACGACAAAGAAAATTAAACCAAATACTCTATTAGTTAATACTCTATCGATTCTATCAGAGATAGAAACTTTTTCTTTGGTTACTTCTTTTCCTGTCTTTTTATCTACTACAGTAACGGTTCTTGAACCTTTACTTAATTTAGATGAGAAATGTTTTTGAATATATTTATAACGATAATCGGCAATAATAGCTTCTAAATCTGATTCAAAAACATCATCATTAATACTTTCTTTTTCTTTTAAGACTAAATCATATAATTTAGGATGAAGTCCTTTTTCTATTTCATCATTTTCTACAAGTTTAATCGCATGGAATAAATTAGAAGTTACTTCATCTTCTTTATCTATTAAAGCTTTGACTTTTTTAATAATTGGATAGACTTTACATTTTTCTAAAACAGATCTTCCACTTCTTTTAGTTTTTCCAGCTTCAATAACTGCATCCATTAAAGATTCAATATTATCTTCTTTTGTAGCAGAGATAGCTACAACTGGAACACCTAATTCTTTAGATAGACCTTCAACATCAATCTTATCAGCGTTTTTAGCTAATACATCGATCATGTTAAGGGCTACTACAATTGGAACATCCATTTCTAATAATTGAGTAGTTAAATATAGATTTCTTTCTAAGTTAGTGGCATCGACGATATCAATAACACAATCAGGTTGTTCATCGATTATAAAGTTTCTAGCAATAACTTCTTCTGGAGTATATGGTGATAAAGAATAAATACCAGGTAAGTCAGTAATTAAAACTTCTTCACTACCTTTTTTATATGTACCTTCTTTTTTATCAACAGTAACACCAGGCCAGTTACCAACGTGTGCCGAGCTTCCTGTTAAAGCATTAAATAAAGTTGTTTTACCACAGTTAGGATTACCCGCGAGCGCTACTTTTATCATAGATTTTCCTCACTTTCTAAGACAACATTAATCGCTTCTGATTTTCTTAATGTAAGTTGATAGTTTCTAATTGTTACTTCAAGTGGATCTCCTAAAGGAGCTTTTTTTACTAAAGTGACTTCCGCTCCTGGAGTAACACCCATATCAAATAGACGTTTACGCACTAAACCTTCTCCTTTTACGGCTATAATAGTGCCTTTTTGATTTTTTTTAAATTTGTCTAATGTAGTTTGCATATTTCCTCCATTCTAATTAGGCAACAAATATAGAAGAAGCTATATTTTTATCTAAAGCCAGTCTTCCATCTTTAATGGCAATTATTACATTGCCGCTATCTGAAGATAAGATAGTAATTGGTGTGTCTTTAGTAATCCCTAAACTTTCTAAATGTTTTTTAATTTTAGGATCACTACTAACACGCACCACTTTTAACTCCACATTAATAGGCGCAATCGAAATTGGCATAAAATCCTCCAACAGTTAGTCAAAACTAACTAATAATATATTATATCTTTTTTATAAAAAGTAAATAAAAAAGTTAGTCAATGCTAACTTTGTGTATTAAATGGTTAAAAAACCTTGCAAAAGTTAAATATTTTTATAAGAAAAAAGGTGAGCAAGAGACACTCACCTTCCTCATTATGTTAAGAAGAGTTATAAAAAAGTTTCTATAAAAGAAAGGAGGCTTTACTCTTCATAATCATCGACTTTGTTTTTATTATACAAATCTAAATATTTTTTAAATTTAGATTCATATAACACGTGTTTTTTCATATCAGGATAATAGATGTCCTGATCCTTTATTAGTGATTTAGCAGCTTCTTCTACGCTTGAATATAAACCATCCCCCACCATCGCACATATAATTGCTCCTAAAGCACCACCATCAGAAGTGTTTATTGTTTTAATGTTGATACCAAAAATATCAGCTAAGATTTGAATTGTCTTTTTTGATTTTGAGCCTCCGCCAATTACTCTAGCCGTATTTGCTATAATTCCATCTTCTTTCATAACGATGTAATTATGATATAAACTAAAACAAATTCCTTCTATAACTGCTTTTAAAATATCTAATTTGCAATGATATAATTTTAAATTAGCAATTATAGCAGATGAGTTAGGATCATTAATTGGAGATCTTTCTCCCATTAGATATGGTAAAAATAAAATATCAGATATATCATCACTCATATCTTCTAAAATAGAATAATCATCAATACCTAATATATCTTCCATATACCATTTTAACGATCCCATCGCTGATAAAGTACATCCCATTAGATGATAATTACCTGTCGTATGTCTAAAACAATGTACTCGACCTAATTTATCATATTGGTAAGTATTAACAGGAGCAAAGATAACACCACTTGTGCCTAAAGAAATAGATATTTCTCCTTCTTTTAAGGTATTCGTGCCTGTTGCACCTATTGCTTGATCTCCTCCACCAATAACGATTTTACAGTTTTTAGATAGATGAGTTTCATCTTCTAAATCATCTTTTAATGTTCCAATAACTTCATAAGATTTATAAACTTTAGGTAGCATGTCTCTATTTATATGTAAGACATCTAACATAAAATCAGAATAATCATTTTTCTTAACATTAAAAAATAATGTTCCACTTAAATCACTTATATCAGAAGCAAATACTCCACTTAATTTATAAGCTAAATAATCTTTTGGAAGCATTATTTTTTTAATCTTATTAAAGTTATTAATTTCATTTTCATAAATCCATAAAACCTTAGGCGCGGTAAAACCACATAAAGCAATATTAGATGTATGTTTAATTAATCTATCTTGTCCAATAACATTATTTAAATAATCAACTTGCTTAATTGTTCTTGAATCATTCCAAAGTAAGGCATTTCTAATTACATTATCATTTTCATCTAAAATAACTAAACCATGCATTTGTCCAGAAAATGATAAAGATGCAACATCTTTTAAATTATAAGATTCATTTAGCTTATCTAAACAATATATTAATGCTTTATACCAATCGTTTGGATCTTGTTCAGACCAATTTGGTTTAGGTAAATATAAAGGATAATCTTTAGATTGACTTGCTAAAAACTGACCTCTTTCATTTAAAAGAGTAATCTTTATTGATGAAGTACCTAGATCGATTCCAAGATAGTATTTCACGGCAAATCTCCATTATTTTTTAATAATTTTGATTATTTATCAAAGAAAATGTTATTAACGACTTGTTCTAGATATTCTTGTCTACCTGAATCTACACTTACATCTTTTAAGCTTAAAGCATATTCAGATAATTCTTCTAAAGAAGTTTTATTTTCTCTAATCTTTTTACCTATACCAGTTTGATAAGAAGAATATCTTTCTTTAATAAAGTCTTCAATACGACCATCATCGATAAGTTTATATGCTAAACGTAAGGCTAAGGCAAATGTATCCATACCCGCAATGTAGGCAAGTAAGATATCTTCAAAGGTATTAGATTGTCTTCTAGTTTTACTATCAAAGTTTAATCCACCATTAGTAAATCCACCTTCTTTAATAACTTCATACATGGCAAATACAGCATCATAAATATTAGTTGGGAATTGATCTGTATCCCATCCTAAGAATGGATCACCTTGGTTAGCGTCAATACTACCAAATGCACCATTGATTCTAGCTACTCTTAATTCATGTTGGAAAGTATGTCCAGCAAGTGTTGCGTGATTGGCTTCAATATTTAATTTAAAATCACCTAATAAATCATATTGACGTAAGAAATTACAACATGTTGCTGCATCAAAATCATATTGATGTTTTGTGGGTTCTTTTGGTTTAGGTTCAATATAAAAATCACCTTTAAAGCCTTTACTTCTTCCATAGTCTCTAGCCATAGTTAAAAATTTAGCTAAATTATCTAATTCTAAACCCATATCAGTATTAATTAGAGTGTCATAACCTTCTCTTCCACCCCAAAATACATAACCTGTACCACCTAATTTAATATCAGCATCAATACAAGCTTTAACTTTAGCCGCGCTTATGGCAAATACATCAGCGTTTGGAGATGTAGCAGCGCCCGCCATAAAGGTTTTATCACCAAAGTTATTAGCAGTAGCCCATAAAAGCTTTTTATTGTATTTTTCTTGTAATGTTTTTAAATAGTCCACCATTTCTTCAAAGTTTTTAAGTGATTGTTTTAAATCGCTAGTAAATGGAGCGACATCCACATCATGGAAACAATAATAATCAATAGATAATTTATCCATTAATTCAAAAGCAAAATCGGCTTTTTGTTTATATCTTTTCATTAGATCATCTTGATTAAATGTTTTATCACCAGTGTCTCCACCAAACATATCAGTTCCAGCATAATTAATGGTATGCCAATAAGATAAAGCAAATTTTAAATGCTCTCTCATTTTCTTTCCATGGATGATTTCATCTGGATTATAATACTTAAACGCAAATGCTTCTTTAGATGTAGGTCCTAAATATTCAACCTTTTTAATTTCATCATATTTTTTCATATCTTTTCTCCTTTATTATTTTTTTTACATAATCAAAGAATTTTCTTATTTTTGATTATTATGATTGGTATAGATGTAATATTTATATTACATAATGAAGGAATAAAAAATCCAAATAGTGAGTTTGGATTTAATGTAGATTATTTTTTATTACGTTTTTTAATTATTGTATCTAAACGTTTGCTTAAAGCTTCTTCTTGTTTAGCTTTTAAGTCTTCAATTTCTTTAGCTTTAGCTTCTTTAATAGCTTTAGCTTCTGCTTTAGCATCTTTAGTTTGTTTAACTTTTAAAGCTTTAGCTTCTTTTCTTTGTTTTAAAGCTTCTTTTCTTGCAACATAAACATCGTGTTTTGCTTCATCAATAGCAGCATATTTTTCAATTTTTGCATTAGAAGAAGATTCTAATTTACTTAAATCAGATTCTAATTTAGCATTTTCATTTTCAATAGCCGCAGTTATCTTATTTTGATTAGCGTTATATTTATTAATTAAAGCATCATGAGATTTATTAATTTTTGCCTCATTAACATCACTTCCAATACAAGATAAGGTGAATTTTCTTAAATGTTCAATATCAGATGTTTTCATACCCATATCAGCTTGTAGTTTTAAAATTTCTACTTTTTGCGCACTTATAAATTTAGCTTCTTCAACTTCAATTTGTTTTTTATAGGTATAATATTCACCTTTTAAAGGTTTAACATCATTATATTTATTTTTTAATAAATATATATCGTAATTTCTTTGATTGTAGATTTCTTGTTTTTTAGTTGCGATCTCTTTTTTAACTTCTTGATCGTGTTGATGTACTTTTGCTTCTACTTTGGCTTTTTCAATTAAGACATCATATTTATTTTTTAGTGTAGCAAGTTTAGCTTCTTTTTGATCTAATAGGGCAAATACTCTTGCTTCAACTTCTTCATCACTTAAAGATGGATTATGATTAATTTTATTAATTTTTTTCTCATAGACTTTGTCTATGTTTTCTACTTCTGTCTTATATTTAGACTCTAATAATAAATCTTTATTAGGAACAAAGACTAAGTTTAATTTTTGTAAATAATAAATGAAATCTTGTTTAGAGAATTTAACAACTTGTAAGACAATAGCGACAAGTAAGATAACACCTTTAATTGTATCATTTAAGATGGTATCAATTGATGACATAGCAGATATAATCTTATCTAAGGTTTGGAAGGCTGTTGCTCCAAAGAATACACCAGCGATAGTGCCTCGACCACCGCTCATGGCAATACCACCTAATACAACAGATGCGATTGCATATAATTCATAAGAACTACCAGTAGATGATGTATCAACATTTCCTCTTAAAGCTAAATGTAAGAAGGCGGCAATACCTACTAATACACCAGCAAAGCTAAATACCATCATCTTTAATACACCAGTTTTAATACCTACTAAACTAGCGGCTTTAGTATTGCTTCCCACAGCATAAATCTTACGACCAAATTTACTATATTTAGTAACCATCCAAACGATAATAACAATTAATATAAATAAGATTGTCGCAAGAGCAATATTTTGATAAGTTTGATGGCCTAATTCATAAAAATAGTTATTAGAATTTTCCGTATATCCAGATACAGATAAAATTGAACCGCCAACAAAATCTTCAGTATAGTTTAAATTTCTAAAATATTGCACTAAGCTTCTAAACATTAACATAGTAGCTAATGTAACAATAAATGATGGCATCTTTAAAATACCAACAAAGAAACCATTAACTGTACCACAGATAAATCCAACACCTACACAAGCAATAATAGCGACAATAAAGGATATTATCGTATTATCGGTAGTGTAAAATGTAAAGTTATATGATAGTACTGCTGTACCTAAAACAAAGGCAAACATACTACCAACGGATAGATCGATTTCTCCAAGTAAGATAACAAGACCCATACCTAGAGCAATTAAACCAATAGTAACTGTTGTAGAACCAAATAAGTTAGTAAAAAGGTTCCAATTAAAATAACTAGCGGTCGTTATATAATAAATAACGAACACTAATAAGAAAATATAAAAGAAGTTAGCTTTGGACCAGGTGAATTTTAAAAATCTTGTTAAACCACCAAAAACTTCTCTACCATTTATGCGTCTTTTAAACGTATCACCATTTTTAAAATAGGTGTCTTCTCTTATAAATGGATTAATCATTTTGTTTTACCTCCGTTTTATTGGCATTTGTGGCATAATACATGACAGTTTCTTCATTAACTTCATCATGCTTTAAAATCTTTTCAATCGTGCCATGATAAAATACGCAGCATCTATCTGCACATTTAATGATTTCTGGAACTTCTAAGGTATTAAATATAATTGTTTTACCTTGTGAAGCTAGTTCAAGTAATAATTTATAGATTTCAGCTTTCGCCCCTACGTCAACACCTTGAGTAGGATTATCTAATAATAAAATGTCAGCGTTAGTTTTTAACCATCTGGCAATGATGACTTTTTGTTGATTACCACCAGATAAGGACACTAGCATGTTATATGGTGATACAGCCTTAATATTTAATAATTTTTTATATTTCTCATAATTTTTGTTTTCTTTAGCAGGTGAATAAATAAAACTACTAGAAACATTATTTGAAGCAGCATTTAAATTATCTAATATAGATAAAGATTCAAATACCGAATTTTCTTTTCTATTAGCAGGAATCATTCCTACTTTATTTTTCATAACTTTAATAATGGAATCATTTGTAATTGCTTTATCAAAAACAATTACATCACCTCCATCAGAGCGAGTAACTCCAAACATTGCTTGCATTAATTCAGAAGATCCTGCTCCTTGTAAACCAGTAAAGGCTACAATTTCACCTTTTCTAATCTTTAGATTAATATTATGAAATCCAGGGCCCGTAAAATTAGCAAAATCTATGACTACTTCACCTAATTTTCTTTTTTTATAATAGTTTGTTTCATCGTAGCTTTCACCAACGATATCTCTAGTTACTTTTTCAGGAGTGGTCTCACTAATCTTACCACTTGAAATAAAATATCCATTTCTTAAAACTGTATATTCATCACATATTCTAAATATTTCAGGCATTTTATGTGAGATAAATATAAATGTTTTACCTTGTTTTTTTAATCTATTAATAATGTTAAAAAAGTGATCGATTTCTTCATTTGATAAAGCGGTTGTAGGCTCATCTAAGATAAATAAATCAGCGTTTGCAAATAAAGCTTTACAAATTTCTAATAATTGTTTTTTACCAGTAGAGAGATTGGCCACTAAATCGGTAGCAGAAATATCAACGCCTAATTCCTTAAATAAGTTATTAGATAGTTCAATCATTTTTTTAGCATTGATAAAACCATATTTAGTAATTTCCTTGGTGATAAAAATATTTTCATAAACCAATAAATCATTAAAAAGGTTTATTTCTTGGTGAACAAATGCTACACCTAATCTTTCTGATTCTTTAACGGATAATGTTCCAACATCTTTATCATCGATTTTAATAATTCCAGAATCAGGTTGGTGTACGCCACCCAATATATTCATCATCGTTGATTTACCAGCACCATTTTCACCAATTAAAGCATGAACAGTGCCTTTTTTTACTTTTAAGGAAACATTATGTAAAACTTGAACACCAAAGAATGATTTATTTATATTAATCATTTCAAGTTTAAGCATATTATTTCTCCTTTCTATAAGGTTTAATTACTTTATTTACTCTATGGGGGCTATGTTGTAGCCTACATAACCCCCAATATTTTTAAAGTAAATTAAGCTCTAGAATCTAATTTATTATTTCTTTAAAAATTAGAAACCTGTGTAATTAGCAACATTGTCTCTGTCGACTAATTCAACAGCGATAACGTGGTCACCATCATTTGGAACTGGAGTTCCATCGGTTAGATAGTTGATCATATCTTCAATACCGTCAACGATCATTGATGGTGGATAAGTAATATCAAATAAATCCATTCCACCGACATAGACTTCATATTCGCTTTGTCTTGAGTGAGTACCACGGAGTACTTGATACATTTCTTCTAAACCAGAAGAAGAACCAAGGCTAATAACTGTTTCAGCAAATAATGTTTTTGCTGCGTCTGCGATTTCAGTACTTGCTAAGGCTTCTAAGATACCTAAAGCGATTTCTGAGTCATGTGTAAAGACCCATTTATAATTGCCGAGATTACCTGCGGCATAGGTTTGGGTGATCCAGCTAACGAATAAATCATAACTAGTATCTCTGCTCCAACCAGTATAGTCGGTTTCATAAATAGCTTCATCGATTTGTTCTTGTGTCCAACCATTTTCTAATAAGACACTTTGGAAGCCACTATTTCTATAGATTGGGACTGAGGAGTTATCACCAGGCATGACAAGGATAGGATCTCCTATTTGTAAACCTTTTTCGATAAATCTTTGAGCGGTTAATTCACCGATCATTTCGTTATTTCCACGAACATCACCAATGTGAGACGCAGAAGCATCAATGGTGTCATTGGAAATTAAACGGTCAACCATAATAAATGGAATGTCGCTATTTGCTAAAGCATTAACACCAGCTTCGGCACCGCTATCCCATGGTAAGATAACAACGCCAGCAACTTGTGAAGAACCACGAGCAACGATAGTTTCCATTTGTGTAATTTGACCTTCTGAACCATCAGAGGTATAAACTACAAATTGATATGCACTATCGTCGGTGTTATTTTCGTCAGCAAATGCTTGAGCATAGTCTAATACAGCACCAGTCCAGCCATGATCGGCGGATGGAACTAAGATTGCAATTTCAGGTTTGTCGCTGCCGCCACAACCTGACATTACGCCAGCTAACAACGCTACTATTGCTACACCAGCAATTTTGATTTTTGTCATAGAAATTTTTCCTCCTTTTTTAAATTGAAATTTCTATAAGTAGGGTCTCCCCTTAATACCTAATTAATAATCTATCCACTTGCCTTCTTTTGCACTTTCAATGGCTTTATGGATAAATTTAACACCATCAACACCGTTGCTGACAGTTTGGAAATCTAAATCAGCATCGGTTAAAGGTTGATTGGCTTTTTTCTTTAAGATGGTCGTAATTACATTTTTATAAATATTAGCAAATGCAATTGTTAGACCTTCTGGATGTCCTACAGGAATGCGAGAATAATGAGCAGCATCATATTTCATTGTATAACCTGCTCCTCTTGCCCATAATTGTGGAGCACTGCCTTTAGGAGTAACTTCTAAATAGTCAGGATGTTCTTGTCTCCAGACAATTGAGCCATTTTCACCATAAATTCTAAACACTAATCCATTTAGATGAGCACAGGCTACTTGAGAGCACCAGAATCCCGCTCTAACACCGCTATCATATTCAATAATCATATTAGCGTTTAAATCTAGAGCCATTCCATAACTATCTGTAGTACAAACTAGACGTTTAATTTCAAATCCAGTTAAATAATGAATAATATTTTCAGCATGAGTGCCAATATCTCCGATACAATTTGATATACCAGAATATTTTGGATCACTTCTCCAGACACTTAATGTCGTGGATTTTTGATTTTTAGGATCTAAAGAATCTACTAACCAATCTTGAGCATATTCAACATTAATAGCAACGATTTTTCCAATTTCGCCTTTTTGAATAATTTCTCTTGCAACTTTTACCATAGTATAACCTGTATAGGTATAGGTAACCGCAAAGACAAGATTTCTTTCTTTAGCGATTTGTTCTAATTCTTCAGCTTCTTTAATGGTAAAACACAATGGTTTTTCACATACGACATTAATATCATGTAATAAGAATTCTTTAGCCACAGCGTAATGTAAGAAATTAGGAGTACAAATTGAAACCCAATCGATTTTATCTTCTCTTAAAGCTTCTTTTTGAGCCATTTCTTTATAATCGGCGTAGTTTCTTGACATATCTACACCATAAGCAATAGCACATTCTTTTCCTAAAACAGGATCAACAGAGAAACAACCTGCTACAAGTTTAGCTCTTGTATCAAAATTAATAGCTTTACGATGAACTTCACCGATGAAGGCTTTTAAGTCGCCTCCCACCATTCCATATCTTAAAAATTCTGCCATAATTTTATTCCTCTTTATTTATTAATTATTAGAAATAGCATCATCAAATTTAATATCTGATGGTTCAAAATCTACTTTTCTAACAAAGGCACAAGCTTCAGTAGCACCATAAATTCTTTCCATACCAGAATCTTCCCATTCTACCGCTAGTGCACATTTAACATTATGAGCATTTAATACACGGATAATTTCTTCAAAATTGACTTGTCCATGACCTAAAGAACGGAAATTCCATCCTCTTTGAAGACCGCCAAAATCAATATGACTTCCTAAGATTCCACTTCTACCATCTAAAGTAACAGCAGCGTCTTTCATATGGACATTATAGACTTTGTCTATAAAATCTTCTAAGAAGATATGAGGAGTAACACCTTGCCATAATAAATGGGATGGATCAAAGTTTAAACCAAATTCAGGACGATCTTTAAATACTTCTAATAAACGTTTAGTAGTATAATAGTCAAATGCAATTTCACTTGGATGTACTTCTAAAGCAAATTTAACACCATTTTCTTTAAATACATCTAAAATTGGAAGCCAAACTTCTCTAACTTTTTGAAAACCTGCTTCAATCATTTCTTCAGGAGTTTGAGGAAAACTATAAAGATAGGCCCAAATTGGAGAACCAGTAAAGCCTGAAATAACACTTACACCTAATTTTTTAGCAATAACAGCGGCTTTTTTCATAGATTCCACTGCCCAGGCTCTGATCTCATCTGGTTTATTTGCTAAACGAGCAGGTGCAAAATTATTTAATCTAGGATCATCTAAATCACATGTACATTGACCGATGATGTGTGTTGCTAAAGCGGATAATACTAAGCCATTTTTCTTTAATGTGGACTTAATAAAATCAATGTAAGAATCGTCTTCATATGCACGATCTAAATCAAATGCATTGCCCCATAGGGCTAATTCTAAGCCATCATAGCCCATGGATTTAGCAGTCTTACATAAAGTTTCAAAATCCATGTCTGACCATTGGCAAGTGACGAGGGTAACTAATCTTTTTGACATAAAACTTCTCCTTTACTTATTCTTTATTATCTTTTCGATTTAGTTTATGTGGTATGTAGGATTCTTTTAAAATCACTGAGCTTTCAATAATTTTTAAAGAATCTACTTTTGCTTCCCGAATATAAAAATCATAAAAAGCATCAACCGCTTTTACACCTTGAGTGTATGGATGTTGAGTAATTGTGCCTAACACTAATCCTTCATTTAAGGCTCTTTCAATTTCATAAGATTGATCCACTGTTAAGGCCTTAATATTAGTGTTAAATAATTTATTATTTTCTCTAATGACTCTAATTCCACCTGTAGAACCAGCACCTAAGAAAATAAAATAATCAATTCCTTCTTTATTTTCATTAATAGCGTCTCTAACTACATCTTTAGCTTTTAAAAGTGAGTCATAATTTTCTTTTATATCTAATATTTTAATATCTTGTCTAACTTTTGCTTTAAAGCCATCTAATCTTTGTTTTTGACCGCTGTGAAGTAAAGAGCCTAACACTATTACACATCTTGCGTTTTCTTTAAATACTAAATTAGCAAAATTAGCCATTAGGGCTCCGCAGTTATAATAATCAGATCCTACATAGGATAATTTATGAGAATCATTATTAATATTTAAAGCCACTACAGGACAATCAAATTGATTAATTTTAAATACCACATCATCATGGTTTAAACATGAAACGATTAAACCAGATAAGTTTTCTTTAGTTAATTCTTTTAAAGCTTTTAATACAGAATTTTTATTATAAATATCTACTTTTTTATAAATAGGAATAAAGCCATAGTTTTTATATCTAGCCATTTCTCTATAAATACCTTCACTAATTAAAGAGAAAAATGAATTAGCGTCACTTCCAATAACCACTCCTATTTTATATTCTTTGTGTTGAGATAATACTTTACCTACTTCACTTTTAGTGTATTTAGTTTCTTCGATCACTTTTAAAATACGCTCTTCAACGTCTTTTCTAACTTTACCTCTTCCATTAACAACACGATCCACTGTGCCTCTAGAAGTATTAGCAAGTACGGCAATTTCTTTAATAGTCATAACAATAATATTATTCCTTACCTTTTTTATTTTATGTGCATTAACTTACACATATAATTTAGCAAGAGAAAAAATAGTTGTCAACAAAAAAGTGTGCACGAGCCCACTTTCTTATTTAATACATAGTATTATATTTTTATTTTTTCTTAGATTTTTTCTACTTTTATGGTGTTTGTATTACCACTTACACCATGAATTTCTCCACCAGTTAAAACTACATTATCACCATCGTTTAAATTTAAGATATTTTTTGCAGCATCTAAAGCATCTTTATACATCTCATCTGTAGTTTTACATTTTTTACCCACTGTAGGAATTACTCCCCATGATAAAGCTAACTTGCGATATACCTTTTCACTTGTGGTTATACCTACAATGTCAATAGGCGCTCTAAATCTAGATACCATTCTAACTGTCATTCCACTTAAAGAAGATACCGCTATGGCTTTTGCATTTACATCTATTGCCATTGCACAAGTAGCATGACTTAAAGCATCAGTGTTATTTCTTATAATAAATTCAGTTGTGTTAAATAGATGTTTATAATCAATACCTTTTTCCGTAAATTCACATATTTGAGCCATATTTGATAAAGCTTCAACAGGATATTTACCTGATGCAGTTTCTCCTGATAACATGACCGCACTTGATCCATCATATACGGCATTAGCCACATCATTAATTTCCGCTCTGGTGGGTCTAGGATTATGAATCATAGATTCAAGCATTTCAGTCGCGGTTATTACTCTTTTACCTAATAATCGACATTTTTTAATCAAATATTTTTGAATAGTAGGAACTTCTATAAAAGGTATTTCTACTCCTAAATCACCTCTTGCTACCATTACACCATCACATACTTGACATATTTCATCGATATTATCAACACCACTTCTATTTTCAATTTTAGCGATAATATCAATATCTTTACCCCCATTAGCGTTTAAAAATTCTCTCATCTTAGCCACA
>CAYSPV010000004.1:8457-62658 GCA_964433025.1 uncultured Staphylococcaceae bacterium | reverse complement strand
AAATACCACAATACAGTTAAATAAAAAAATTAATAGGATAAAAGTTTTTTTTTTTTTTTTTTTTTTCAATAAATAATTAAATTAATTAGATTGGGTGTAGGAAAAATACTTGTTTGTTTTAGAATCAATTATCAAAAACATTAGTAATCACTAATTAATTTAAGTATTTATTGATTGGTTTTATTAAAAAAGTACTACACAGATTAAACCAATATAAAAGGTGGTGTTTGACCACCACCTGATTGATTAATTTAATAAAATCTTTATTTATTATTTAGAAGATTCTTTTTTCTTAATATTCATAACAATGAATACACCTGCAGTAGTCACTATTAATAAAGAAACAGCAATGATAAGAATTAATACATAATCACCTGAACTAACAATTGGATTATCAATAGTGTTAGATTCACTACTTATAATGTCTCTATTTAAGAAATTAGTGTACGTATCTGCACCATATTTTCCTAAGATATAATCATATCTTTCTAAACAAGCAATAATATCAG
This sequence comes from uncultured Staphylococcaceae bacterium, assembly GCA_964433025.1. Classification (GTDB taxonomy): domain Bacteria; phylum Bacillota_I; class Bacilli_A; order RFN20; family CAG-826; genus CAJOOD01. The sequence goes on along the minus strand of CAYSPV010000004.1, from coordinate 62,149 downwards.
AATTACTACTTTCATCATTAATATATGCTTTAGCCTCATCACTTAATGTTGCATAAGAGGCTGCTAGAGTGTTCCACTCATCTACTGATGGAGCACTATTACCTGTTTCATCACACACTAAATCAGCTAAAAATGATTGTGCAAATGATATAGCATCATCACTTGCGGATATAATAGCTTCTTTACTCCATTCTACTTCAATAGAAAGTAAGTCAATATAACTTCTATTACTAGCTAATCTAAAGTTAGTAAAATTACGAGTAAATGTGTATGTATATGTATATACAACATTTTCTTCTGGATATTCAACAGTATCCACTTGTGTTTCATCAACATTAGCTACACCAGCATATTCATATGCTGTATTACTAGCAAATATTGCAAGATAACGTCTTGTATTACTTGAACTTGTTGAACCAGGATTACTTCCACTATTAACAACATTGTTTGTTGTAAAGGTTAGAGTAATACTTTTAACAGTATATGTACCTGTATTTACAGTAGAAATACCAGAATTTTCATAATTAGCGTTTATTACAATACCAGGATCTGATGTACGATACATTACATATCCTAGATATGTGATACCAGAATTACCTGTATATGTTACATCTACAAAACCACTTGTAGAAGTTATACCTAAACTTTCAGGAGTTAAAGTATCTAAAACAGTATTTGAAACTTCAATACCGCTGATTACTACACTTGTAGTTATATCACCATAACTAGCAGTTACTGTAACTTCACTTACACCAACAGTGGCCACTTCAGGAGAAAATGACCATGTTACTAAATTAGTAACATCTACATCAGCAGGTAAACCAGTAACAACTAGACCACTAGGATCAAAACTATCATCAACACGATATGATTTAGTAGACATATCACCACTTATTACAATTGATGTAATAGCGGTTTCAGTTACATTAATAGTTATATCAACATAAGGATATTCATCATTTGTATTAGGCACTAATGATGTAAATCTAATCGTGTTATCACTAGCGTAAGGATAAGTACTTCCCCACACTACATCTCTAGCGTTAGTTAATTCATTTTCCACTAATGTACCAATTTGAACTGTATAATCATCTGAAGTAAAAGCACTACTATCACTTTTTGTACCACTAACAGTGAAAACTTCTTCATTTAATGCTTCAGTAGTAGTAAATTCAGTTGTACTTGCTGTAGCGCTAAAATCAGAAATCGTGGTAACACTACCATCATCCCAAACAAATATTACTCTATAAAAAGCTACATTACCCCAGTAGCTTGCTATACCAACATATGCATAAGAATCTGTAAAAGTATAAGTAGCAGAACTTACACCTGATTCAATGTCAATATAAGTGATACCACCTCCACTATTCCAGGAAGCTAAATCACTAGGACTAGTGTAAGCTGTATTTCTAGCATAAATACCAAGAGATTGCCAAGAACCATTATCAAGATCCCAATAAATTTCAATTCTTTTAATTGTGCCTCCAGAAGTGGTAGTTACAATACCATAATTACTATCAAATGGTAGTTCAACAGCACCATCCATACCAAGATAATTAGTAACACCATAATAAACAGCACCACTAGCACCAGTATAGGTAAATGTTGTAGAGCCACCATAATCTATTGTACTTTCATCAATAGTGTCACTTACTTCTTCAGCGCTTACGCCAGTTAAAGAAGTGGGTGAAGAACTGGCTAAACTTATCCCAAGTAGACCACCTGCTAATAATATACTTGTAGATAATAATAAAAATTTCCTACTTTTTTTCATAAAAGTACCCCCTTTGTAGTTATTTAATAAAATTGTTTTTATATATAAACAATATTTGAAGATTATATTAAGTTTTAATTGCTACTAACGAGTCAATTTAAAAAATAATATGCTTAATTTTTCTCTTTTTTTGATTCTATTTCAACAAATATTTGTTTAGATTATAAAAAAAGATGATCAACGATCATCTTTTGTATTTAAATTAATTATCAAATATTATCTTGAAAAACGATATTTTTTAAAGGCTTGAAGTCCTTCATAGATAGCTTCATCACCTAATTCATCTTCAATTCTTAATAATTGATTGTATTTAGCCATTCTATCTGTACGTGAGGCAGAACCTGTTTTAATTTGTCCAGCATTGACTGCGACTGATAGATCAGCGATTGTGGTGTCTTCTGTTTCACCACTTCTATGACTTACCATACAAGTATAGCCATTAGTTTGAGCCATTCTAATGGCGTCTAATGTTTCAGTTAAAGTACCGATTTGATTAACTTTAATTAAGATAGAATTAGCGACTTTACTAGTAATACCTTTTCTTAAGAAATCGATATTAGTGACAAATAAATCATCACCTACTAATTGGATTTCATCACCTAATTCTTTAGTTAATAATTTCCAACCATCCCAATCAGATTCGCTTAAACCATCTTCGATGGTAATGATAGGATATTTTTTAATCATTTCTTTATACCAGGCTACCATTTCTTCAGATGTTTTTACACCTTGATTAGATTTGACTAGATGATATTTTTTATCAGTAGTGTCATAAAATTCACTACTAGCGACATCCATACCTAAAAATATTTGTTTTCCTGGTTCATATCCAGCTTTTTTAATAGCTTCCATAATTAATTCTAATGGTTCAGTATTTCCTTCTCTACAAGATGGGGCAAATCCACCTTCATCACCTACACCTGTTTCATAGCCTTTCGCTTTTAATACTGATTTAAGAGCGTGGAATGTTTCAACACCTGCTCTTAAGGCTTCTCTAAAGGTAGTAAAGCCTGCAGGAATAATAAAGAATTCTTGGAAGTCAACGCTGCTATCAGCATGAGCACCTCCATTAATAACATTCATCATTGGAGTTGGTAATACCTTAGCATTAACTCCACCTAAATATTTATATAAAGGCATACCATAAAAATTAGCCGCTGCAATAGCACAGGCAAGAGATACACCAAGTGTCGCATTAGCGCCTAAATTCTTCTTAAAAGGTGTACCATCTAATTCTAATAAAGCTTTATCAATTCCGACTTGATCATCAGCATACATACCAATGATATTAGGAGCGATTACTTCATTAACATTTTCAACAGCTTTTAATACACCTTTGCCTAAATATCTTTTTTTGTCGCCATCTCTTAATTCAAGAGCTTCATTTTCACCAGTAGAAGCACCACTTGGAACAATCGCGCGACCATATGTTCCATCATCTAAAGTTACTTCAACTTCTACTGTAGGATTGCCACGTGAATCTAACACTTCTCGGGCATAAACATCAATAATTTCTAACATTTTGTATTTCTCCTTTTTGACGTAGATATTATATAAAATAAATATTTATATTTAAAGTCTAAAATTTAGCGAATTAGAGGTAAATCTTTTACCATATTAATGACATCTTTTTTTATTTCATTTAAAGGTCTTTTATTTAGTAATGTTTCATCAATTAAATTAGCGACCTTAATAAAATCTTCTTCTTTAAATCCTCTCGTGGTCATCGCAGGTGTTCCAAGTCTAATGCCTGAGGCTGTCATTGGAGGTAAGACATCGTTAATAACACTGTTTTTATTACAGGTAATATTTACTTTTTCTAATAGTTTTTCTGCTTCTTTACCACTTATAGATGAGGTTTTATAAATATCCACAAGTACTATATGATTATCCGTACCATTAGATATGACATGATATCCTAGTTTAATTAGTTGATTCGCTAACGCTTTAGCGTTCCTAACAACTTGTTTTTGATATTTAACAAATTCATCTGATAAAGCTTCTTTAAAACATATTGCTTTTGCACCAATAATATGCATAAGAGGACCACCTTGACATCCAGGGAATACGGCTTTATTTATTTTTTTATAAATTTCTTCATTATTAGTTAATATAATTCCTCCTCTAGGACCTCTTAAGGTCTTATGAGTTGTAGAAGACACAACATCAGCATATTTTAATGGATTATCTAATACTTTAGCTGCGACAAGTCCTGCAATATGGGCCATATCTACAAATAGATATGCTCCTATTTCATCTGCTATTTCTTTAAATTTTTTAAAGTTAATATCTCTAGGATATGCACTTGCGCCTGCTACTATCATCTTAGGTTTAACTTCTAGAGCAATTTCTCTAACTTTATCATAATCAATTGTTTCAGTTATGGGATCTAAACCATAACTATAAGAAACATAATCTTGTCCTGAAAATGATAGTTTATAACCATGAGTTAAATGACCTCCACTGTTAAGGTCCATACCTAATATAACATCACCATTGTTTAATAAAGCTTTATATACTGCCATATTAGCTTGAGAACCTGAATGAGGTTGAACATTTACATATTTAGCGTCATATAACTTCTTTAATCTTTCTTTAGCTAATTCTTCTATTTGATCAACATATTCACAACCACCATAATAACGTTTACTTGGATATCCTTCTGCATATTTATTAGTTAATATAGATCCTGTTGCTTGTAATACGTCTCTTGATACAAAGTTTTCAGATGCAATTAGTTCGATATTATATTTTTGTCTTCTTTTTTCTTTTATAAGAATTTCATAAAATTCTCTATCATTTCTAAATAAACTCATAATTAAAATGCCCAATTACCCTTTCTAAAAATAGCGATCTTTTTACCATCTTTGCTATATCCATCAATATTTAAATCATCAGTGCCGATCATAAAATCAACATGACTAATAGAATCATTTACACCTTTTTGCTTTAATTCATCTAATGAATATTTTTCATAATCTTTAACGCAGTTATTAAAACCTGCTCCTAAAGCTAAATGACATGAAGCATTTTCATCATATAAGGTGGAATAAAATAAAATATTAGTGTTATTAATTGGTGAGTCAAAGGGCACTAAAGCGCATTCACCTAGATAAGATGCACCTTCATCCATATTAATCATCTTATTTAATAATTCTTCATTTACTCTTGCTTTAGCTTCTATGGCTTTACCATCTTTAAATCTAATATAAAAATCTTCTATTAATTGACCTTGGAAGGATAAGGGTTTTGAAGAGTACACTATTCCTTCTGCTTTACCCTTTCTAGGAGTGGTAAAACATTCTTCACTAGGAATGTTAGGATTATAGACAATATTGGTGTTTAATGTTTTTTCTGAACCCGCTAGCCAAAGACCATCATCCATTAACCAAACTTTAAAATCTGTGCCATTAGATGCGTAATAATGTAAATAATCTAAATTTAAAGAATTTAAATATGAAGTCTTTTTATTTAAATTTTCATTGTGTTCTTTCCAGTTTTCAATTGGATCACCTATGTACGCTCTTGAAGTTTCTAGTATGGCTTTAAATAGTTTTTCATAGGCTATCTTTTTTGTATCATTTGGAAATACTTTTTTAGCCCAAGCATAACTAGGATAGCCTGCGATTGTCCATTGATATTTACAATCCATTTCATCTCTATATGGTTTAAATACTTTTCTTCTTAAGGTTTGAATTTGAGTTACTTTATCTTGATTTACTCCTTTTAATCCATCAGGATCATTACTTTCAATATATATTAACGCAGGCAACGTCCTTACTTGATGGGCCATTTTTTCTTTTTCCCAATCTTCTACTTGTGCTAAATTTTTAACTTGACCATATTTAAAATTGATTTTATCAATATTTTGATCTGTCCAATTAACTTTAACAGTTCTAGCTTTTCTTTTATAAGCATATTCTACTAGATAGGAGATAAATGTGGAGTTGGAGATGTCACTATTAATTATGACATCTTGTCCTTTTTGAACATTCGCGCCTACTTCTACAATTAGACGAGCATAATTTTTAATAATAGATTTTTTCATATTAAAATCCTTTCTAAAACACTTAATTAAATATTAACATTATTTATTAATAAATAATAAAAATATTTTTTATATATAATTTAAAATTCACTTATAAGAGAAAATGTTAATCCTAAGATAAATATAATTCCTATATTAGTTAGATAAGCATATAAATTATATTTTCCTATCTTAAATGACCTATTATAAAGGGCAAGTAAACAATAGCCTAAAACTGCAAAAAAGATTAAAAATCCAAAAAAGAATATTACCTTAATATGGGTAGAATAAAATAAGGTAGAGAAATTATATAAAAGTCCAAACATAAAGATAAATACATGAACGATTAGACTTATTTTAAAGTTTCTAGGACCACCCACTCCTGCATGTTCACCAGAAGGATCTTTTTTAAAAAATAAAACATAAATTGCAAAGGCAATAATAGCGACTAACAAAATAATATTAATATAAACAATCGCTGTACTTGGATCACCTATTAATGATTTATCAATAGATATATCAATACCCATTATCAAATTATTAAACACTATATAAAAGATCATTACAGGGAAACATAAAGGTGATGAGGCTAATGAATATAGAGCTAACTCTCTTAATGTATCGTTATTATAATTAGTAAAACCATATAAAGAGTAAAATATTAAAGCCTCAAAAAAGAATATAACTAAATAAGAACATGTAAGTAATAAAGCCGTGTCATTTATGGTATCCGCAAAAGAGACAACTAAACAATTAAATAGATAGAATATGGTAATAACAATAATTAAATAGAAATAAGATAAAATAACATACCAACCATTAAATCTAGTTAGATAATAGGTTGCACCACTTCCTGTTGTTAATACTTCTTCTAAATTATATTGTTTAATATAAAATATGATAATTCCTATAAAATAGACTAATGTAAACGCTATTAAAATCATTGCAAGTCCAATCAAAATCCTTGTAATTCTTAAATTATTTTTAAAAAAAGGAGCTTGCATAAAAGTATCAACTTCTTTTTTCTTTAAACGATAATCATAAGCAAAAATAGCAAATATAATCGCACATATTAAAGTAAGTATTAAAAGAGTTAATAAACCTGTACCCTCATTATTCCAATAACTTTGAGTATATCCGTTTATTACTGCATAGTAGTTATAACCGCTGCTAGTTAAAGCAAACAATAAATAATCAGTGGCTAAAATAACAAAAGTAATAATAAATAAAGGAAGCCATTGTTTTATTTGCCATTTAATATATTTATTAAAACGCATATTAATTACCTTCCTTTCTAGCAAGTACCATGTCTAGGGACACTATTTCATCACTACTCATAGCGATTGGCTCTATAAGAGATATATCTTTAAATTTATTTTTTAAAGCTTTCATAGTATTTTTAGAATTCTCACTTAAAAACACGACATGATAAATAGAGCCAACTTTAGTAAAGCTAACAACATTAAAACCATTACTATTTAAATATTCTTCATTAAAGTTTTCATTATCTATCATGATTTGATATTTAATTAATTGTTCATTAGATTTTTTATTAATATCATCATTGCTAATTTTACCATTATAAATAATGACAAAACGATCTACGAGTCTTTCTAAAGCACTTATATTATGAGATGAAATAATGATCGTTTTGTCTTTATTATATAAATTAAGTATTTCTTGTTTAATTAATTGTAATGATAAAGGATCTAAACCATCAAAAGCTTCATCAAGTAAATAATATTTTGCGTCAATCGCTAGCGTAATCGCAATAAATAATTGTCTAGTCATTCCTTTTGAAAAACTAGTAATTTTTTTATTTATGGGAAGATTAAATTTTTTAATTATTTCATAAAAAATATCTTTATTAAAATCATATAAAGCATCATAAAGATTAATTAAATCATTAATTCTTGGAGATGGTACGTAAGGATCATCATTTAAAAATAAAACAGAGGCTTTTGATTGTTTTAAATCATTAGGTTTACCATCTATTAATATTTCACCTTCATCAGGATATAAGACACCTGCGATTAATCTTAATAAGGTTGATTTACCTGCACCATTTTGACCCACGAGTCCGATAATACCTTTATCAAATGTTAAGGTTACATCGTTCGTGGCCACGGTTGTGCCAAATCTTTTTGTTAAATTTTTAATTTCAATCATATAATTTTCTCCATCTATACAATATATTAAGAACTAGAAATAACTTTTGTTAAATATCTAGCGGTAATAATGTTTAACACTAATAAGACAAGCACTGCTACGATATTAATAAGTCCTTGATATTGTATCTCTATATTAACATCAAAACAGACTAATCCATAGCCAAAGTTTTGAGTTAATTCTTCTATAAGAGCGCTACCATTACTAATTAAAGCAGAGTTTTCCATCATCTCTGTTAATTGTTGTATACCTGTATCCATAAAAGCAAATCTCATTAATCCTACTGAATAAGTTCCAGGAATAAAACAACATACATTACCTAACCAAGTAGGAAACATAGATAGAGGCATATAAGCACCAATTAAAAAGCCTGCTACTGCACTTGATATAGCAATAAGTGAACTTAATGTAGCTTCTCTTTTAATAAATGAGCAAACAAATATAGTGAGTAATGTAGAAGTTACTGTGGACAATATTAATACACCTAATATAGATATAATATCTGTAAAATCTAAATAAAACTCTCCCATCACTCCTAGATATATTAAACAGATAATTAACACTACTAAGCAGATCATTAAAGTAACGATAAAGTTAAATACAAAATAACTACCAATTAAAAATTTATTAGATATAGGAGATGACATAAAGTCTCTATTAACCCCATTTTCTTTATCATTAACAATTATATTGTTAGTTTGTATAGAAACAGTAATTGTAGATAAAATTAAAATACCAGATAACATCCATGAGTCTACTACTGCTTCTATCATCTTATAGATGGGATCATCTTCTGCTAGTGATACACCATTTTCTAATAAGATATTTTTAACTGTAGTGATTTCAAGCGATCTTAAAAATACGATATAAACTGCGAGTAAAACACACGGAACAATCATCGTATAAAAAACACGAATCTTATTTTTAAAAAAGACAAGAAAATGTCTTTTAGTTAATTTAAAAAATAAATCCATACCTTCAAAAAAGTTACGTCTATATAATCTACTTGCTTTCATTTTCTACCTCTAAAGTAATATTTTTACCTGTTACATTTAAAAATACATCATCCATACTACCTTTTAATATTTCAATATCGTTCATATATTTTTGATATTTTTTAATTAATGTATGCATTTCAGGAGTACTATTAAAGCTTATTTTATAAGCTTGTTTTTCTTTTTCATATGAATAAGTAATATTATCTTTTGTTAATAAATCTTCAAATACTTTATCTTCTTGCATATATGAATATATATAATCATTAGAATATTTATTTTTTAATTCATGAGGTGCGCCCTGTGCTATTATATGACCTTTATCCATAATAATTACATTACTAGCTTTATCAGCTTCTTCTAAATAATGAGTGGTTAAAAATACCGTCATACCTGTTTCTTTTTGAATATGATCTATTAAAGCCCAAACTGTTAATCTTGTTTTAGGATCTAAACCTGTTGTAGGTTCATCTAAGATTAATAGTTTAGGGTTATGCACCATCGCTCTAGCGATGTCTACTCTTCTTTTTTGTCCACCTGATAAACTTTTAACAGATTGATTTAATATAGGTTCTAAATTTAATAATTTAATAATCGTATCAATGTTTTCTTTTCTTTGTTTTTTCGATAAACGATAAAAAGAAGTTCGAATATCTAAATTTTCTTTTACGGTTAATTCTTGATCTAAAACAGAAGTTTGAAAAACAATACCTATTTCATTTTTAATTTCAAAGCCTTGTTTATCTAAATCTTTACCATCTACATATATCTTTCCTTGATCTTTTCTTAAGATAGAACAGATGATGTTAATTGTCGTGGATTTACCCGCTCCATTGATGCCTAAAAAGGCAAATAAAGATCCTTTTTCTACTTTAAAGGAAATATCATCTACAGCCTTTACTTGACCATAGGATTTTTTTAGATGTTCGACTACTAAAGCATATTCTTGATTTTTAGTTTCCATTATGATGTTGTTCCTGTATTTCTTTTTACTTTCGTGTATTTGGTTTTGCTAAACGCTCCCATACATAAAGTTATTACATATATAAATAGAAACGCGGGAAATAAAAATGTCGCGCTTAATAATTCTTTTCTACTAGATGCACCCATCTTTTTATAATTAATAATAACAAGCACTAAACCTTGAATAATTCCAAAAAATAAGAATAAAGAACCTAATATTCCAATCGCACACCAAATCGTGGTCCACATTACATTATAATAATATGCACTCGTGTGTAATGTAGTTTCTATAATTTCATAACCACATAAACCTAAATAGGTGAAATGATATATGTAATATATAGGAATCCAAGTCGCCACGACTAAGGAGATAAATAAGAATATATAATTACAAAATATTTCTAAATAAGTTAATTTACCTGTTTTAAAAAACTTACCTAATATTTTTAATAATTTTGTTTTTAATAATTTCATACCTCCATTAAAGATACGTTTATTACGATTTAAAGTATCTTTAAATGATGATGGCATATCTTCATATACCACTGCATCTTCTACATAATGACCTTGATAGCCTTCTAACATACGATTAAAGTTAAATTCCGCATCATCAGATATAGTCTTAGCATCATATCCACCACATTTTTTAAGCATTGATGTAGCCATCATTGCCCCACTTCCATTAACTAATGCCGCAAAACCTAATCTTTCTCTTATTCTAGAGCCATATCTAGAATCATATGTATAAAATAATGTACACGCTTTAGTGTAGAAATTTTGAGTAGGATTTAATGCTCCTTCATAGGGTCTAGCAAATTCTACACCTGTTTGATAAGCATCATTCATAAGTGATGAAAAATCATCACTTAAATGATTGTCTGCATCAACATGTATAACCATATCATAACTATCTAAACTTAAGATATGATCAATACCATATCTAATAGGATATAAGGGTATATGATGAGCAGGATCTGGATCATCTAATATTAAGACTTTTGCCCCTGCTTTTTTAGCTTTCTCCGCTGTCTTATCTGTACAGTTATTCGCTACGACAAAAACATCAAATAATTCTTTAGGATATTGTTGATTATTAATAATACTTGATACTGTACCTTCTATAACATCATCTTCATTATGAGCGGGTATAATAAACGCTATTTTTGCTTTTTTATCACTTTTAGGATATGTTTTCTTTTTAACCCAACTAAATAAGACATATAGGATTTGAATAAGTAAAGGTATGGCAATTAAAATTAAGATTACATAATTAATAGAGCTTAGTATTCGATATAATATCTCATGCCACATATATTATTTCTCCTTATTTGACAAACAAATATTATAAACAAATTATATATTGTTTTCTATATAGTAAAATCTAATTGCTACACATATGTTAATATTTGACTACTTTAAATTAATAAAAATAATAAAAAAACCTTGTTTTATATTTATTAAATTAACTATAATTTAAAAGAATGAAAAAGGAAGCAACCTTACAAGCAAAAGGAAAAGATTCATTTGGCTTTAAAATATTAAAATTAATGGCCAAAGTAGCGATAAGAAGACCTGAGTTTATATATTTAGGAGATCATATAAAAGATCCTTCTTTAATTTTAACTAACCACGTAGGCTCAAGAGCCCCTCTTACATTAGAGTTATACGCACCATTTAAGACTAGATTATTAGGCATATATTTAATGAATGGTAATTTAAAACAAACCTATAAATATTTAAGTGAAATATATTATCATCAAAAGAAAAAAATAAACATTGTTTTAGCTAAGTTATGGTGTTTAATTGCCGCACCACTGGTATATGGTTTTTATCATGGATTAAAACTTATATCTGTTTATGAAGACTATCGCTTCTTAAACAGTGTTAAAGATGCTTATAAAGTCTTAACTGATTTTAAAGAAAATCTAGTATTTTTTCCTGAAGATAGCAGCAAAGGCTATTATGAAAAACTAACTCATTTTTATTCAGGTTTTTTACTTATATGTGATTATGCCTTTAAAAAAGGCATAGATATTGATATCTTTGTAGCCTATCTTCGCCACAAAGAAAGAAAATATATCTTTGATAAACCTATTAAATATTCTCAATTAATTAAAAAATATGAGGACAAAGATGAAATAATTAAAAAACTATTAGATAGATGTAATGAGTTAGGAGTAATGGATATTTATAACTAATAACTTAAACTAGGATAACTACGATAAGTATCTTCAATAATTCCTATACCAATATAGTTATTAATATATACTTCTTCTGTTCCTGAAGATAAACGAACAGAGTGAGGACCATCACTAACTTCTAAATTAACATATCCTGAAGAGTCCACTTCTGAAGTGATTATATCACTTCCATCAATAACAAAAGATAAAGATAATCCTTCATAGGCATTATCTATTTTTATTTTAGCTATATAATTATTTGGTTCATATTCACCTTGCATAATTATTCTATCTTGATTTGTATAATAATTAGATATGGTATTATTTTCTAAACATAGTTCTAAATATTCTAATACAGTTTCTAATTCACCACCTAATTCAGCGACTTTTTCTAAATCACCTATCGTGGTGTAATTATTTCCCCCTGACATAATATAGTTATTAGAAACAAGCATAATTTCAGTTGTATCATCTTCTTTATCTAATATTTCATCTTCACCATCTAATGTTATAGATATAACATGTTCTTCACTTGATGATTTAGAGGCATCATAGATAACACTAAAACCACTTATTTGTAAAAATCCACCAAAGTTATTAGTTTGTAATAACATACCAGTATCAGAATCTTGACCATCAATATAAGAGCCTGATATTTCCATCATTTCATATAAGATCTTTGGTGTTATCTTTTTCAAATACAAAGTATTTGAATAAGGAAATGCAGTAACTAAATCTCGCATTGTGATATCTCCATAGGAAAACGCTCCTCTTATACCGCCTGCATTTTCCACTCCTATTATGGGTATATCAATATTATTAGATTGCATATATGAGGAAGCACTATAAACAAATGCATCACTTACAAAATCACCTAGATTAGTTTCATATAATCTCGCTATAGCAATAGATCCTATATTTCCACCCCATAGGGTGGTATTTATCTCTCCTATTACTTCATCTAATATTTCATCTTGTGATGTAGTAATTTCTTCTAATGTAGATTTAGTGTCATTATCACTTTCAATATCTAAAAAATATTCAATATCTTTTAATGAATAATCAATATTTAATCCATCATTTTCTATTGTAAATGTTAACATTCCTACACCTTCCATATAGGAACCTGTTTGTACGATTAATATATCATTAATTGTTTCATTAATGACTGTATGAGAATGAGCGTCAATAATAACATCAATAGCACCATAATATTCATCAGTTAGAGAACTCGCTAATTCAGATGATGTTAAAGATGCTCCACCTGTTTCGTCTCCTAAATGTGTAATAGCGATTATAATATCAACATCTTGACTATTAAAATAGTCAATTTGTTGTTTTGCTATTTCTATTTCATCTAAGAATATAGTGTCTCCTAATAGTTCTGGATTAACAGATGATTGAGTGTCTTTTGTAACAATTGCAAAAAAACCTACTTTAACACCATCAACTTCTATTATGGTATTTTGTCCATTACCATTTACACCTATATTACTTAATAAAGGAGTATCGTTTTGATAGACATTAGCCGCTAAGACGTTAAAGTTAGCTAATTCAACATTATCTAATAGATTTTGATATCCCCAATCAAATTCATGATTGCCCACTCCCATAACATCATAATGAGCAGAATTCATTAATTCTATTATGTCTTGTCCTTGACTTAGAGACGCTAATGGTAGACCTTGAGTAGCATCTCCAGCATCTACTAAGATGCTATTATCTATAGACTTATGAAGAGTGGCTAACTTATCTATACCTATAATTGATTCATTATCACCTTCTAAATATCCATGAGTGTCATTAGTGTGTATGACCACGACTTCTTTAATAGAAGAATCTTCATTATTACAAGATGTAAAAATAAGAGAACAACTAGCAATTAATATAAAAGATAATAAGAATGATTTTTTCATGGGGTTAGTTTACTATAATGTATTTTTTAATTCAATTAATCTTCTTCTAGTATATGAATAATATCTTCTATCCATGTTGGATCATCAGATTCTAAATATTGTAACAATGTTAAAAAATTTGTACTTCCAGTAGTAGTGTCATTAGTTCCTAATTTAGCTAAATTGGTCTTAAGAATTTCATAATTATCGGCATTAATTTTTCTCATAATAGAAGTGCGTTGTTTTTCAGTAGCTCTATAATCTTCTACGCCAGTTAGTTTTTCTATTATAAAACTGTTTTTGCTTTTATCATTACTTTGTAATTTTATAGAATCAAAATGAGATAAAATTATTTGCATTGAGTTAGGATTTGCAAAGAAAACAACATGATCTACAGCGTTTTTATTTCCATATATACTTGAAATGTTTTCCTTCATTTTCTTATATTGGCCATATGGTTCTACTTCCGTATCACAAAAAACTAATACCAAATCATAATTATAGTTTGAGTATACATATTGATAGATAATGGCAATATTATCAATAGACAATGCTTTCCTAAATTTAATGGAATATATATTAGACCAGACATTGAACGATTTTAATTGGTTAAGATAATCAAATTCCTCTTCACCTTCACATATAATACAAATATTGTATTTTGTTTTAATCACTAGCCTTCTCCTCCAATTAAAACACTTATTAAATCAGGTTCGGGTATAGCTCCAAACATTCCCTTTTTATATTGTTCCGTAAGATCGCTCTCTGCTCTTACGCCTTCTTCGGCTGTGTAATCATCAAGAGAATATAGACGAACTTTATCATCTTCTTTTGAAGCAAACCAAATTTGATCTTTTCTAAAGAGTGTTTTGCAATCTAGTAAAGTAATATCTTGAACAGTGAATATTAGTTGACCTTTTGTATTTTTTATATTGTTAAATAATGATACTATTGCACGGGTAAGTTTAAAATGTAGACTGCTATCAAGCTCATCCACTACTAAGGTTTTTCCTTCTTCTAGAGCTTCTATAATATAACTTGCTAGGGCAACAACTTTTTTAGTACCTGTAGAATCAAATAATAAACTGGGAACTTTTATACCACGATGAGTAGACATTAAATAGTAAATATCAAGTTGTGAAATTTGATTATAAAAAGTGTTTTCGTTAGGTACATTCATATTCGGCTGTAGAATAGGAAAATTTCTTATATTTGGTTTGACATATTCAAAGTCATCTATGTCTATATCAGCCTTTTTTATTAATTCGACAATTTTTTCTTTATCAGCCTTTTTATCCTTGAGTAATTGGATAGTTTTATCGATTGGAATGTTATAAAGCTCGACAATTTCAATGCTATTAGCGCATTTTAAAAATATGTCTTTGTATGCCCCTAATATTTCAAATTTCTCAGTATTAATCGTATAAATTAAAATATTATTTATGGCTATGGAACGCATTAATTCTTCAATTTCTTCATACCCAGGACATCTAAACTTCTTTTTAAAAATATCTTTTAAAAATAGTATTTTTTCAGTTTTATTTCCATAAGAATCAATTAAAATCTCAGCAAATCTCTCATAAGTAAAACCAACTATATTATTTTTATTATTTCTTGTTGTAAAACCAACATCATAACTATAAATCTTATTTTTATCTGTAAATGTTATTCCTAAATAACATGTTGGATTATTGATATACCAATTAACAGGTACCTCAGCATCTCTACTCAATAAAACATTTTTAATAGATCTAATTGCGCGTACTAAACATGTCTTTCCAACATTATTTGGACCATAAATCGCACCAGATTTTAAAACACTAATATTTCCAACTGGAATAGTATTTGATTGTAAACGTTTAATCTTTAAATTAGCTTTTAAAGATAATTCAACTTGATCAGAATAAACCAAATAGTTGTTTGCGCGTATAGCTAGTATCATTTCATAATCCTCCACTTCTGATATTAGTATTACATAAATTAATTTTTCATGCAATAAAAATGCATAAAAAATATTTTTATATATTAATTAATTTACGCTGTTATAACGATTAATAGAACAGAACTGAATAATTTTAGATTTAAAAAGAAATCAATTTTGTATTTTTTATATGCTATTTACATTTATTACTAAAATAATAAGGAATTATTCTTTCATTGGTCTTTTAAAAACTAAGATGAATTTTGTTGACATATCATAACATTGGAAATTAACAAGTTCCCAACCTAATTCACCTAAAATTGAACATTGGTCTTGAATAGCTTTTTCAGCTCCACTACCCGTTTTAAAATGAACGTTAATATTAACAGTTTTATATTCCCATTTCATAGTTTTGCCTCCTAATTATTTCTTGTCCTCTTTGTCGTCTTCTCTTAAACTCTTATAAATCTCAGGAAGGAAAATACCTAATAATTCATGTAATGTTTCTTTATTTTCTAAGAGTTTCTTAACAAATTCTTTCCTTTGATTATAACCATCAATAAGTGCGCTTTCTGCTTTGTCATAGAATGGAAATTCAAAATCTTTAATGGAATTATTTTTAGCACTGGTTCTTAATTCATCATCTTTTTTCATTTCGTCTGTAATGTCAAGCATAGCTCTTACAGCATCATCATTATTAAAACTGTATCCAGTTCTAGCATTAATTTCAGCAATAATTTCAGAAAGTCTTTTTTCTTTATCTTCGGTTAAAAGGAATGTTTCCGCAGTAGGAAGTTTAACAGCTGGATTAGCGTGAATCGTGGGATTAATAACTGTCTCTTTCTTTTTTTGAACAAAGTTTGAAGCATTGATTTTGTCTTTTAAACTAAATCCTCCACCACTTTGATTCACTTGTAAAAATGAAACAAGATAAGAATAGAAATTATATTTTTTATGAATCTCAATATCTTCAAAAGAAGATACTTGAATTAAAAATTCATAAAATCTTATAAATCTTCTAAGAAGTAAATAAATCTCTTTTTGTGTTTTTGTATCACTAATAGAATCAAATGTTTTTTTAGCTTTATTTAGATAATAATTAAGTCTTTTTGTATCCTCATCAGTGATTGGTTTGTTATATAGATGATTATTAAAACTATCAATATCATCAAAATCAATCAAATAATATTCATTAACTTTAGCGTCTAATTCATAAATGAGTTGAGGATTTACAGAATTAGTTAATATTGTTGCAGTGTAATAAGGTTTAAAAGACCTTTCAATTTCTTCATAAGAATTAGCAAAATCTAAAATAAAAACTTTTTTATCATAAGGAGGATAGGTTCTATTAAGTCTAGAAAGAGTTTGAACCGCATTAACTCCATTAAGTCTTTTTAATACATACATTGCACAGAGTTTGGGTTGATCAAAACCAGTTTGATATTTGTTAGCAACAATTAAAACTTGGTAATCGCCTTCATCAAATTTTCTAGCCGTATTTACTTCATTAAATCCATTCATCGAGGTTTCGCTATATTCATGTCCATCTTCGCCCTCGCCAACACTACTGCTACTTACTTTGCCAGAGAAGGCTACAAGTGAATGGATATCATTATATCCTTTCTCCTCAACATACTTATTAAATGCTTTTGAGTATTTGACAGCTTCTGCTCTAGAAGAGGTAATAACCATAGCTTTAGCTTGTCCTCCAAGCTCTTGCATAATATTAGCCCTAAAATGTTCAATTATAATTTCTACTCTTTGGAAAATATTAGTTTCATGTAGGGCTACAAAACGAGCAATTTTTCTTTTAGCAGCATTGCTTTTAAATTTTGGATCAGCTTCAATTTCTTTATTTATTTTATAAAAAGTTTCGTATGTAGTGTAATTTTGAAGCACATCTAAAATAAAGCCTTCTTCTATTGCTTGTTTCATAGAATATAAATGGAAGGCTTCGCGTTGACCTCTAGTGTTTACCCTTCCAAATAATTGCAATGTAGTTGGCTTTGGTGTAGCGGTAAAAGCAAAAACAGATACATTTGGTCGTTTACCAGATTTAGATATTTCATCTACAATCACATCTTCATAATCCATATTAAATGCATCGTCTTCATAATCAACATCCGATCCTAATGCTTTGTTAACCGCAGCCATATCCTTTCCAGATGTTGAAGAGTGAGCTTCATCAATTATTACTGCAAAATTTTTATTATTTAGTCCTTCTACTGTCTTAAGTATATAAGGAAACTTTTGGATTGTAGTGACTACGATTTTAGTATTACCTTCAAGTGCTCTTTTTAGATCTTCTGATGTTTTATTATCGCCTATAACAGCAACTTTTCCTGCCATATGGTCAATATCAGTTATAGCCTTTTGAAGTTGTCTATCTACTACTTTTCTGTCGGTAACCACCACTATGTTATTAAATATTTGATTGTTGTCATCATCATGAAGAGAAGCAAGTCTATGCGATAACCACGATATTGTATTAGTCTTACCAGAACCTGCACTATGTTGAATTAAATAGTTTTGTGATGTTTTATTTATTTTTACATCTTCTATTATTTTTCTTAAACAATCTAACTGGTGATATCTAGGGAAAATTAATGTCTCTTTAATTTTACTTCTTCCAGTTTCTATATCTTTATTTTCTCTTTTTTCGATAAAAATATATTTAGATATTAATTCAATTAAGGTATCTTTTTTTAATATATCGGCCCACATATAATAAACACCATATTTATCTTTATAATTAGGGTTTCCTTTTCCTGTATCAATTCCTTTTCCGTTTCCCATATTAAATGGTAAGAAATAACTAGAAGCACCATTTAATTTAGTACACATATAAACTTCGTTTAAATCCATAGCAAAATTTACTAAAACACCTTGTTTAAATTTAAAAATTCTATTTTTATAATCTCTTTCATTTCTAAATTGATAAATAGCGTCTTCATAACTTTGACCACTAAAATTGCATTTAAGTTCTATTGCGATAATTGCTATGCCATTTAAGAATATGACTAAATCAATTCTTTGAGTATCGTTTATCCAAACTTGTCTAGCCACTGAAAAAATATTTTGTTGATATTTTCTTGTAAGTTCAGGATTATAATCAGTGGCGACTTGATTATACATTAATTTGATTTTCTGACCGTTTAATTCAACACCATTTTTTAAAACATTTATTAAACTATTATTTTTATCCGTTATACGATTATTTATGTAATTAACAATTGTTTCTTCATATTGATTTCCATATAGTCTTTTTAACTTAGCAACTGTATCAGGTTGAGTATCATTTAAAAACTTGATTAAAAGTTCTTTATCCATTGCATAATTTCTATCGTAATTAGCATTAGTTCTTTCTATATAACCATTATTTTCTTTTAAATATTTAACAATAAATGTCTCATATTCAGTTTCTGTTTGAATTCTATTCATTAATTAAAACCTCCTTTTTACCTGTTACATATTCATAAATTAAGGATTGCTTATATTCTTTTAAAACTTCGATTTGTTTTTTAGTATCACTCACAATTTCATCGATTTGTGCGCACTTGTCGTCCAAAAAGTCGGCGATTTTTTTCTGTTCGACGAGAGGCAAATTTAAAACACTACTATTACCATAGTCTGAAAAATAAATGTGTGGAATAGTTGTATTATCACCAGTCTGTTGAGAAAGATTTAAACCAATTAATGTATAAAATAAAAATTTTAGATCTGTATCTTTATTTGGAACAATATATGCCATTGTTCCTAAAAGGGATGTTTGTTTCTCACATACATAGCAATTCCCTATGCCTGCACCATCTTTAACAATCCCAATATATGGTACAGAGCATTCGTAAAAACGGGATTTCATGTTTAATAAACCACCTGCACCATACACC
The DNA here is from genome assembly GCA_964433025.1 of uncultured Staphylococcaceae bacterium. Taxonomy (GTDB): domain Bacteria; phylum Bacillota_I; class Bacilli_A; order RFN20; family CAG-826; genus CAJOOD01. Next base: position 42,335 of record CAYSPV010000004.1, on the reverse strand, counting down.
AAATATTCATAATCTTCATTTAAAAAAGTAAGGGATAAGGTTTTAGAGAATGAAGAAGCAATATATTTTAATTTCGTATATTCCTTCGAATCACACATAGTGCCATAAATAGCTACTTCTTCTATCAATTTTTTCTTATACTCATCTAATTTGTTAACTTTTTCTTCTAAATCACTCACAATTTCATCGATTTGTGCGCACTTGTCGTCCAAAAAGTCGGCGATTTTTTTCTGTTCGGCGAGAGGGGGATAAGGGATTATAATGTTTTTAAAATCCATCCATCTAGTTGTCCACAAATCATTAACTATTCCATATCCATATCTATAAAATTCATCAGCAAAATTTTCTGTATGAAAGAACCAATCATAATAATCGTTACAAAATGCTTCACTTTGTAGTGGTTCAAGCACAATATTAATAAGTGAAACAGATCCATCATAGTTTGAAATACCGCATGAACCACGGCGATCTGACCTACTATTAATAACAAAATCATCTTTTCTGACAAGTTTTCTATTATCCCCATCATTTGTCTTTGCGGCACTTTCTAATTGAGGTACAATGCCATTTTTTGTTACTGAAAGAGGTTGAAAATATTTGTCGCTGACCTTGGTATTTCTTTCTTTATAAACAGCTCCAACTTTTTTTTCGTCCCAATGTTCTGGCATAATACCAGTATATTTTTTAATTTTAGACTTTGACATAATTATTTAACCAGCTTTTTAATTTTTTCATTTACCTTCTTATCGATTTCAATAAAGTCTTCTAATAATTTATCTGAACTCTCTTGTTTTTTATATTTATAGAATATTCTAGTAAAAGGTATTTCTGCACCTGTTTTTATTATAGGTTTTTTAGTGTCAATCTTTTCTTCGAAAAAAGCTTCTGCATCAGGAATATAGGGTAAAACTTCTTTATTCATATATTCTTCTATTGTTTGTTTATAAGGCACTATTTCGATATCTTTAGTGTCTTTATCATAAATGATATTGCCATGTTTATCTCTACTGATGGGTGCTTCTTTATCCATCTTACCTAGTCCATCCACTACTTTGTCTACAATTTTATTTTCAAAATCTTTTAGATAATCATGAATTATATTTGTAAATTCTTTAGAATCCATGTATTTTTTATCACTAACATTTTCTTTTAATATGTTAATGATTTGATTATATGAATCTTCATTATCTTTGTATTTTTGAAGTTGTTTTTGTTTTTTATCATCGAGTTGAGAATCACTATTTTCTAATTCAAAAACTTTGTTTTCATCATAAAAACTAGATAATGAACCTTTTTGTATCATTTCTTCAATTCTTTCATATGTTATTTCATATGATTTTTGTAAAGGTTGATATATAGAATATTCTTTATAAAGAAAATCTTCATTATCAAAAATCTTACACTCTTCAGTTTCTACAAAATTACTATATATCTTTGTTATTTTTTCTCTATCTTCAGGCGTAAATTCATTCTTTTTCTCACCAACTGCTTTTCTTAATTTATGATAAATATTTGAAGCATCAATTAATTGAACTTTACCTCTTCTTTCCTTGCGCTTATTTTTTGAAAGGATCCAAATATAAGTCGCTATTCCAGTGTTATAAAAAAGTTCAGTTGGAAGAGCAATGATTGCTTCTAATAAATCATTTTCTAGTATCCATCTTCTAATTTGAGATTCGCCTGAACCGGTATCACCTTTAAAAAGAGGTGATCCATTTTCAATAATAGCAGCTCTACCATATTCTTCATCCATCTTATCAATAGCAGATTGTAAGAAAATCATCTGTGAATCTCCACCACCTGGAAGACCTGCACCCCAACGTCCAGAAAGTCCTTTAGCATGTTCTTCTCTTACAGCTTGCTCTTGTCCAGCTTTCGCATCACTTCCACTCCAAGGTGTACCAAATGGAGGATTTTCTATAACAAAACGCATTTTTTGATTTTTAAAACAATCTTCCTTAAATGTATCAGCGTGTTTAAAGTTTCTAGCATCTTGTCCTTTAATTAACATTTCAGCTAATCCAATAGCGTAAGTTTGACCCATAAATTCTTGACCAAATAATCTAACATCGCAGGTTGGGTTGTAGTACTTAAGATAATTATAGGCAGTTGTAAGCATACCACCAGTACCACAGGCTTGGTCACAAACAGTAATTACTTTATTTTCATCAAAAATATCATCACAACCTTCAGAAATAAGAATAGATACCATCAATTTGATAATGTCTCTACCAGTATAATATTGTCCAGCTTCAACATTTTGATAAAATCTACCAACTAGATTTTCAAAAATATAGCCCATCTTAATACTATCAAATTTCTCTACACTTAAATCTAATTCAGAAAAGGCTTTGATTATAGATAATAAACAATTGTCTTTATCCATTTTTTCTATATGTTTATCAAGCTCTAACTCATTTAAAATTTCTTGAATATTAGAAGAAAAACAATTTTTATATACTTTAAAGTCATCCGCTAAATTAGCTTCTTCATCATTACAAAGTTCTGCTAAATCAAACTTACTAACGTTGTAAAATTGATAACCACTTAATCTTTCCAAAATCCGAGGGGCAACATTAGGATCTTCTTTAAATTTTTCCACTACTTCTTTTTTTGTTTTTGCTAAAACACATTCAAATCTTCTTAAAATAGTCATGGGAATAATAACATCGCCATATTTATCTGGCATATATGATCCACGCAATTTATTTGCGATAGACCATATAAAATTAGCTTCACTAGTTATATCAATTGGATTATCATCCCAAAGTACATTTATGTCTTTTTTCATCTTAGAATCCTCTTTTGCTTTTTATCCTATTTTTGTTAAAAATCTACATATCTCTATTTTCGTTGATATTTATTTAAAATCGTCATAATTTTAGCATATCTACACTATTTTTTGTAGATTTAATATAAATGTTAGTGAGTCAAAGTCAAACATGTACAAAATTTGACTATTATAAGTTTTTTACTCCAATTTAAAAACTCCCAACTTTGCGTTGAGAGTTAATAAATAAATTAATTAGTGATTATTATTTTATGCTACAACTGCCCAAGTGAACGTAACACTATTAATGTATCCAACACCATCAATGGTATCTTCACAGGCAATACCTACATATGAATATTCACTAGTAAATGTATATGTTAAAGTACCACCTTCGGTTAGATCTATAGAGGTTATATAAGCACTTCTAGTTAAATCACTAGAGCTTGTGAATGGATCGTTTGATGCATAAATATAAATATCGCACCAACCATAATCACCATAATCAAAATCATAGGCATCTATTGTAACACTCTTAATAGTACCTGGAGAACTAGTAGAAATGATATAACTGGAACCTTCTTCTAGTCTAATACATTCATAAGTGAAGTCTTCAATAACAGAACCAGCATAAACTGCACCACTTGTGCCTGTTAAATCTGAGAAATCACCATAAATATCATAAACACTAAATGTATCACTGACATCTTGTATTACAGGTTCTGGTTCTGGTTCTGAGTCACTAGAAGAACCAACGTTCCAAGTGAAAGTAACACTATTAATGTATCCAACACCATCAATGGTATCTTCACAGGCAATACCTACATATGAATATTCACTAGTAAATGTATATGTTAAAGTACCACCTTCGGTTAGATCTATAGAGGTTATATAAGCACTTCTAGTTAAATCACTAGAGCTTGTGAATGGATCGTTTGATGCATAAATATAAATATCGCACCAACCATAATCACCATAATCAAAATCATAGGCATCTATTGTAACACTCTTAATAGTACCTGGAGAACTAGTAGAAATGATATAACTGGAACCTTCTTCTAGTCTAATACATTCATAAGTGAAGTCTTCAATAACAGAACCAGCATAAACTGCACCACTTGTGCCTGTTAAATCTGAGAAATCACCATAAATATCATAAACACTAAATGTATCACTGATTTCTTGTGTTGCTGGCTCTGGGTCACTAGAAGATGTATCATCTCCTAAGGTCCAAGAAACCACTATAGAAGAAAATTCAATTTGACCATTACCACTTACAATACGGAAATTAGTATAGCTATCTGTAAATGTATAGGTATATGTAGAATCAGTATTTCTTACTGGAATATAAATATTATCAGAAGCAACTTCATCATCATTCGCGGTTCCAGCATTCGTATAAGTGCTGTTACTAGCATAAATAACAACATAGTAGCTACTACTTGTATTATTTGAATTGAAATTTAAAGTAATACTATTAACTGTTGAAGTACTAGTATTTTGTGTAGCAATACCAGAATTTGTACGAGTAGCATGAATTCTAAATCCTACTGGATCATCGTCGTATCTTGCATTACCAACATATGAAATACCACTTTCATCACCAGTGTATGTAACATCGGTATAATTTGAAGTATCAGATAAACCTAAACCTTCAGCGGTTATAGTGTCTGTTACTACATCTTCTGCTACATAAGAAGGATCAGCTTCACCACATACAGTGCATGTTCCTTCATCAAATGTATGATCATTAATTGTTAATGTAAATGTAACTGGACCACCATAGACGGTTTTATTAGCACCATCAATTGTGGTAGTAAATGTAGCTATAACAGTATATGTACCTGCTTCAGATGGTAAGCCATCTGTATAAATATCAGAACCAACTGTAGCATATTGATAAGTAACATCATTAGAATCCACAATAGTGTAATCATCAGCGTCACCACATGAAACAGTAACATTACTATCAATAGTAGTGACTACTTGACTATATACCGCAATTGGGAAATTACTATCATAGTCAGTATCGCCATATCCTTCACCATCAGTGAGGTCTACAGCAATATAACCGCTTCTTATATAACTGAGGCTAAGTGAATTATAAGCATTATTTGCAAAATATCCACCAGCAATTGAGAATGTACTCCAAGAATTTGTATTGTAAAAAGTACCTTCAATATATCCACCTGTCATGGAGAAATAGTTGCTATCATATGCATCAATAGCTTCACCAGTGTTATAAGCAATAGTACCGCCACTCATGTATAAATAAGCATACATATCAAGTTCAATACCACCACCACTAATGAGGACGCTATTTTCTGTAATTTCACCACCAGTCATATTAATTGTGGCACTTGAAGCATAAATACCGCCGCCGTAATAAGTTGCGGTGTTGTTATAAATAGCTCCACCATTGACATTAACTGTAGCATAGAAATTGTATATTCCACCACCTTGATAATCAGAACTATTATAAGATATTTCTCCATCATTTATGGTGAATGTTCCCCGTTCAACATATATACCACCGCCATAATCAGGAGTTGTATTATCACTAATAGCACCGCCGTTCATAGTAAATGATGCAGAGGTACCATAAATATAAACAGCACCGCCGTTACCATCAGAACTGCTGTTTTCATAAGCTTCATTACCAGCGATGGTACCAGATTCTAAAACAACAGTACCGCTTACATAAAGACCGCCACCTCTAGTAGTGTATCCACCAGTAATTACACCACTGTTATAGGTTGTACCATTTACTTCATTAGCAATGTTTTCAGCACCTTCTTGACAGTCACAAATAGTTAATGAATTACCTGCTGCAACTGTAATAACGGAGCCTTGTCCATTACCAGTTAATACATTACCGTTTAAACATAAAGTAACAGTACCTGAAATAGAAATATTAGATTCTGAATTAACATCTTCATCTAAGAAATAATATCCATCACTTAAAGTAGCACTGTCATCTGAAACAACAGTCCATTCTATTGAATCATCCCCGTGAGTATGACTTACTACTGGTTCAGGAGTTGGATCTGGATCGGGATCTGGTTCAGGATCTGGTTCAGGATCGGGATCTGGATCGGGATCTGGTTCTGGATCTGGGTCTGGATCAGGATCGGGATCTGGATCGGGATCTGGGTCTGGGTCAGGATCTGGATCAGGATCAGGTTCACTAGTCGTTGTCGTCGTAGTTGTTGTAGACGTCGTAGTGGTAGGATCTTCTTCAGATGTTGTTGTAGTTATTATTGTTGTTGATGTGGAATCAACATCAGATGTAGATGTGACTTCTGATGTTATATCAGTAATGTCACACGCTCCTAATGTAAATAGAAATACAATAGGGAGCAAGTAGAGAAGTTTTTTCATCTTTTTCCTCCTTTGTTAGTTTATTGAATAAGTTTAGATTATACATTTCAAAGAAAGAAAATAAAAGACTAAAAAATTTTTTAGTCTGTAACAAACTTTTTATATAGTTTAAGGATTAAAAAGTGTTTTTACTAACGATTTAAGTCCAATTATTACTGATTATGTTAAATATATATCAACCTTTTCTAATAAGAAATCGATGATATTTATATGTGTATAGCCATTTCTAGACATATCTATTTTATCTAGACTAAAGACATATTTAGGTGAAGGATCTTTTATACAAGAAAAGGCTCCAAATTCTCTATCTATCGTAGCTTGACTTTCCATAATATACGCTACTTGAATAAAACATTTTTTATTGTTTTTAGATGCCACGAAGTCTACTTCTCCTTTATATGTTTTACCTACATATACTTCATATCCTCTAGATAGTAACTCTATACAAATAACATTTTCTAAAAATTTACCTCTATCATATAAATTAGAATCAGCATTTATAATTCTTAATCCATTATCAATTGCATAATATTTAGGATTTGTGGCTAAGACTTTTTTACCACTTATGTTGTATCTATATATAGGTTTTATTAAAAAAGCTTTTTCTAATTTATCTAGGTAATTATATATAGTTTTTATAGAGCAATATTCTTTACCATTGTTATTGCTTTTTAAATAGTTATATATAGCTTCTGGATTAAAATCATTACCAGCGTTCACTAATATATATTTAGCAATATTTAAAAATTTAGCTTTTTCAATTTCTATGTCTCTAGTAAATATATCTTTAACACAGATATTATCATATAACTCATTTAAATAGGCTTTTGTAGACTCTTTATCCATTAGATCAAATCTTAAAGGATAGCCCCCTAATTCTAGATAATCATAAAAAGCATCTTCTATTTCTGTATTTGCCATTTTTCGATAATTTTGACTTTCTAAAAAAGAAAAAGGATAAATAACAAATTCAATAATTCTTCCTGTTAATACACTAGATATTTCACTTGATAACATTTTAGAATTTGAGCCTGTTATAAAAATAGAACAATCAAAAGAAACTCTAAAAGAGTTTATAGCTTTTTCAAATTGTTTTACTTCTTGAATTTCATCAAAAAATAAATACATTTTAGAATCCACGACTTTATTTTTAATAAAATTATTTAAGGATTTATAATCAGTGAGCTCTGAATAATCAAGATTTTCAAAATTTATATAAATAATATTAGAATCTTTAACACCTCTTTGTTTTAAATCTTTTATTATTAATTCAATAATTTTAGATTTTCCTGATCTTCTTGAACCAATTAGTACTTTAATAATATCTAAATCATAAAATGGACGAATTTTATTTAAATAACGGTCACGTTCTAATAACATATCTTTACCTCTTTACACTTATATAATACATATTTTCTTTCAAAAAATGAAAATTTTTTTGAGTTTTTGAAAGATAATTGTAGGATTACCGCTAATCTAAAAATATCAAAAAATATGTAATTATTCAGTTCCAAAGTATATTATTGGTTATTTTGTCCTATAGTAATAGGTATTTTTGCCTGAACCACCACGTTTGAGTGTTCCTTCGTCCACTAATTTTTTTAAGGCATCGCCAACTGATGACCGTTCTAGTGTTGGACAAAGTTCTAAAATGTCCTTTCTAGTTAACTTACCATAACGATTCTCTATTGCTTTTCTTACTATATCAAGCGCATTACCTTTAGTCTTTAATATTTCAATTCTTTCATCTAGCTCACGATAACAACCAATAATTACACCTAATAAATATTTAATAAATGGTAATGGATCATTACTATTTTCGTGCCATCCTTGTGATGATTGATATAATGCATCATAATATCCTTCTTTTGATTTTTCTATACTTTTTTCAATACTAATGTATCGACCAACAAAATATCTTGATTTATATAGTAATAACGTAGTTAATAATCGACTTATTCTTCCATTACCATCATTAAATGGGTGGATACATAAAAAATCAATAATAAATACCGCAATTAAAATAAGAGGGTCTAATATACCTTTATCAATTTCTTGATTGTATTGTTGACATATTGTATCCACTGCATCTGGTGTTAAATATGGTGATAAGGGAACAAATAAAGTTATTGATGTTCCATCTTGATGTATTTCATTTATATAGTTTTGAACATTTTTAAATTTACCACCTATAGTGGAACCAGTATCCTCAAAAATCATCTTGTGAAGTTGCAATATATAATTAGGAGTAAGTGGCATTAAATCATAGTTTTCATCTATAAAATCTAAAGCATCTTTATATCCTTTTATTTCTTTTTCATTTATAGATATTGGTTTAGAATTTTTCAAACATAAGTCTTTAATTCTTTTATCTGTTATAACTATCCCCTCAATTTTATTTGAAGATTCAACACTTTGCATTTTAGCGATCTGTATTGTCCTATCTAAAACAATAGAATTTATATTGAAAAACGATTCGTGTTTACCTTTATATTCACGAATTTTAGAAACATAGGATAAAATCTCAGTATCCCACTTCATTTTCATATATTTTTCATAATCAAATGTTTTCATGGTTTCACTTCTTTCGACCAATTATTACATATTTTTGGTAGAAAAACAATATGCTATTTATACTTTACGACCATTTATTATACTTTTTTGGTCGCATATGCATTATTTTGGTCGAATCACCTTAAATTAAAATATTTACTAATTAATCTTTTAAACATCCAATAGGTATAACAAACACACCATCATCACGCTTATATCCATATTCACCTGCGGTTATTACAATTTTTAAATCAGGCATACGTATTTTAGCGTTATGAGTTTGATTAAATTTATCTATTAAAGATTCTAATTTATTTAGGTTTTCAGCACCTTTATCAACTTCAAAATCACCAAATTTAAATTCAATAACTGCATATCTACCATCGTCCAAACTTAAAACACAATCAGCTTCTAGATCTAAATTATCATGATAATAAGAAATATGACCATTAAAAGCAGATGAATACACTCTTAAATCTCTAATACAAAGGGTTTCAAATATAAAACCAAAGCTCTTAAAATCTTTTGAATAGATTTTTGGTGAACCACCTAAAGCCGCGACTGCAATTGAAGGATCTACAAATTCTCTTTTTCTTCCATTTCTTATCGCGGTTTTTGATCTAATCTGTGGTGACCACCCATGAATATCTTCCACTATATATAGTCTTTCTAATATTTCTATATAATTATCAAGCGTAGCTTGTGTTATAGGATTTGTAGCACTTACATCTTCTAAAATAGTTTTCTTTTTAGCTAATGTAGATATATTTCTAGCATAACTTCTTAATATTGCTTTCATGGTTTCTTGATTACGTTTAACATCATCAACACTAAACATATCTTTTTCATAAATCTGATTAAAATAATCTTTAGCAATGGCTAATTGAGCTTTTTTATCTTTTAATAAAACACTAGCAGGCCATCCACCACGACAAGCAGCGTGTATAATGTCTTTTCTTTTTAAATTAGAAATACATCCATTTTTTAAATCTTCTTTTTTATCAAATAACTTCATTAAAGAAACAGTGCCATTTGATTCTTTTGATTCATATAAACTCATCGGATACATCTTCATAGTAGATATACGACCTGTACCAGTATGTTTAGTAGTTACAAATTTAGAAGAAGATCCAGTTAATATAAAATGACCTCGACCACTATTTTCATCACAATAAGATCTAACAGCGTCCCATATAAAAGGAGCGTCTTGCCATTCATCTATTAGTCTAGGTTTTTCACCCTCTAATAAAAGATAAGGTTCAATTCTACCTGAATATAATAAATTTTCTATTTCTATAGATTTTTGTAACAATATAGAACTTTTTGCTTGTTGTAAAGCAGTTGTAGATTTACCACACCACTTAGGTCCAACAATGTTTGCAGCGCCAAAAGTTTTAAGTTTTGATTCTAAAATCTTATCTGCAATTCTATTAAAATAACCTTTTTTCATCATATTTTTTCCTAATAAAATTATATACGATGCTGGTGATATTTCAATATCTATTTTACTTTTTTTTGATATTTCATTTTATATTTTTTTGATAAATCATTTTACTTTTTTTTGATATTTCATTTTATATTTTTTTGATTTTTTATATGTAAATTGTTCTATTAAATTCCTGATTTTTCTATTTAACTTATAATTTCCATATAGTGTCTTCATCTATAGGAATTTTAATTTTAGTAAGTACACACTTCCAGATTTCGGCTTTTTTATTATCGTCCCATCCGCCTGCTTCAAAAACACCTACAAATCTTTTTCGTGTTTTTCCAAACGTATCCCTATCTCGTACAAATACGACGCGCTTATTACCTTCTTTTTGTCTCTTAAGACATCCTTCTTGTTTGTTTGAATTTATTCTTTCATCTATTGAACGTTCATAAATTATAGTATGTGTATCATTAAAGATATTTTGCCATGTTGCTCTACTTGATAATTGCTTTTCTTCATCTTCATAGGATATTACTGGAAACCATAATAATTTATAGGATGCCCTCTGAAATCCTCTTAAATTTCTTCCATATACAATATTTATTATTTGTACATTTGTATCAAAACAATCATCTGCTTCGATATAACCTCTTGTTTTAATTTCTTCAATTTTTTCCTGTTGATCTTTCCATTCTAATGGATTGACTCTTTCTTCTATCTTTTTTTGAATAAGAGAAACTACTTCATCTATTCTCTTATTTAATTCTTCTAAAGAAACATCATAAGCTGCTATTCTTTCAAATTGAATATTATCAATAACACAAGATTTTTGAATCTGATTATTTATAGATTTTTCTCGCCAAATATCATGCTCAGATTGTCCTTCATTAGCGTGATAACCTTCATCAACTTCAATTGCGATTTTCAATTGAGGTAAATAAAGATCGATTAAAGGGCAATAACCATTTTCAAGATTTATTCCTTTTTGAGTTTCAATCTCTAAATTAGGATTATTGATCTTTTGATAAATAGCATTAATTACATAAGTTTCATAAACTTTTTTTGTTCCTCTACTTAGTGATCTTGCTACGTATTCTAGTTTATTCATTGCTATATATTATCCTTATCTTTTAATCTATTTGTCTTTCCACCAAAAAATAATTTTATTTATGTATAAACACTTCTTTATATTTTTTACACTATGAAATTCTTACTGAACCAATTTTAGAAACTTTATTACCAGACCACAAAACTCTTTCTCCATCAACTTTATAAAGTTTGTTACCAGAATATTCAATTCTAGCACTGCCAACTTTATAAATACGATTTCCCGAATATTGAACACTTGCAGTACCAATTCTGGACAATTTATTTCCGTTCCACTGTGGTCTACCACCAAAATATTTGACTAAAATTTCTTCATCACTCATTACCATATTTTTTCCTCCTAGGAAAATCATAACCCCCCCCGTTTTATTTTGTCAAGGTCGAAATTTGCATGTAAATCCTAGGCGGAGTCGTATTTTTTACATTGTTATATTTTCAAAATTATCTACGCCCAGCGTACACATTTTAAATTTTTTGTTCACTTTATAAATCCCCCCCGAATTCCCCCGAATTCCCCCGAATTCCCCCGAATTTAATAAACATGGGATTAAATTTACACATTAAAGACAAAAAAAGTCTGTTCACATAGTGTCCAGACATATTATCTAAGTTGGTGACCCGTACGGGATTCGAACCCATGAGTGCATGCGTGAAAGGCATGTGAGTTAAGCCACTTCTCCAACGGGCCATATTTACTGGCGCCTACTGAGGGACTCGAACCCACGACCGATCGGTTAACAGCCGATTGCTCTACCGACTGAGCTAAGTAGGCGGGCGTTTTTAACGCAAAATGAATATTAACATATACATAATGTTAAAAGCAAGTTTTTTTAATTAAAATAGTCTAAATTTTATTAAAAGTTAGCTAATTTTTTTATTAATTAAATTTACGATGTCATTAAAGCATTTTAAATTTAAAATTTCATCGTTTTCAAATTCAATTTTAAATTCTTCTTCTAGATCCATCATGGCTTCCACTAGATCTAAAGAATCAATATCTAATTCAGATAATGGAGTGTCTTCTTTTGTTGAAGTAATATCAACGTGTTTGGAAATTATTTCTCTAATTTTAGCTTGAATATCTTCCATAATTTTTACCTCTTTTATAAATTATATAAAAATTGATTTAATATTCTATAAAAAAAATAAAGAAGGGCATCACCCCTCTTTAGATAGTTATTTAATATTTTTTTTATTAATAATAAGTTAGTAAATCAGTTTTTATGGCAATAATTGATGTTTGTATTTCATCAACTTCGCTTGCTACAGTGTCTACAAGATTGTTAAAGATGCTTATTAAGGCTGCACTTACAACTCCAAATATAGCAATAACTAATAATATACCTAATAATTGGCCCTTTATTTCAGACATTTTCATCCTCCTTTCTTAAGAATAATATCCGATAATTGATGTGCGTTGTATGGAGATGGTTATTGTTTGATTACTAATAACAATAGGATCATATACATCGCTTATAGTAAACAAAACTATGTCACCAAAAGATGGGGAGCAATTGCTATCACATGTAAAAGTAACGCCATATTCTAACTGTATATTTAAGATCGTGGTTCTAGTTAGATTTCCAGTTTTGGCGATTTCATAACTAATAGCGATTGCTTTTTGGTCTAGTTCTGTATAGGCAATTTGTAAGTTAATTAAATCTATTCCTAAAACAAAAAATAAAGCTACAAATATCATTGATAAAATCATTGAAATCTTATAAGACATTAATCATTTCCTCCATTATTAAAACCACACCTATAATAAGCATAATGGTAATAATTCCCGCGCCTATTAAGGGATACATGGATAAATTATCCATTTTCTTTTTTAAGGTAAGGGTTTCTATTTCTTGATGATTTTCAAAAAATCTAACAAATAATAAATCAAATTGTTGTAAACGACTTTTATCTTCCCCTTGCTCCACCATTTGATAAATATTTATCATCACATTAGTGACAATCGGAGTTTTAAAGTTTTTGGCAAAATTAATAAAAGGAGTAATAGATTTATCATTATCAATATCATTAATTAATTCATCTATTCTTTCTTGCATCCAATTAGATGTAAAACTTTTAACCGCTTCTAAAGCACTATAGACGTTATAGTTATTAGATAAAAATATTTCAATATATTGGATAAAATATATAAATTCATTTTCATGAGATTTTAAGATTTTATCTTTAATAACACTATATCGCATCATAAGCACAATATTTGCGATTACATCTACTACTAAAAATACCGCTAAAAATAAGATAGATGATAATAATATAAACGTTACAATAGCCATACTAATTAAACACAAATTAGTGATTAAAAATAAAGATAATTCTTTTTTATAAGATAGATTTAAAGATTCAAAATATAACTTAATTCTTTTCATATTTAGCAAATCTCCTGATATCTATCTTAAATAAGATGTTTAATGCAATATGTATAAACATTAAAAGGAATAAATAAAAGATAACGATACAAATAATAAATATAGGTTCACCTTTTAATGTTTCAAAAAACTGTGCTAAGCCAAATCTAATAAAAATTAAAATTAGAATACACGCTCCCCATAATAGAGATAGTTCTAATATCTTCGTGTTCCTATATTTTTTAGCCGCGTCTATATGCTCTTCTAAACTTCTAGATTGTTTAGTTAAATAGGTAGTCATATCTAATATATTTCCACCTTGTCGATCATAAATTTCAATTATTTGAGTAAACAAATAATACATATGAAATGGAAAATAACTCTGCAAATACTTGATTTTTTCTAAAATATCGACATTTTCCACTCCTTCAATTTCTTTTTTTAAAGATAATGAAAAATTATCTTGAATCGCTTCAAATGCCCCTAGTAATGACTCATAATTACTTAAAGCAATCGTATAATCATTTATAAAATGAAAACATTCATGATACCTACTTGTATTGTTTTCATATTTAACATAAAAACGATTAAAGAAAATAAAGAAATAAAGACCATATATTGCAAGTATAACTAACGCAATAAAAATATTATCACTAGCGATATAGCTAGATAACGTAGCTAATAATATGATAATAAGGTCCACGACAATTAATTTTTTCTTCATATTTATACCTCACTAATTATTTTGTATTTATCTAAATTATTAATTTTATTAATACGGTCATAAATAATAGTCATCTTCTCACTACTATCTATATAACCTATTTGTTCAACATGACGAGTGATTATATTGTTTTTATTTGTATGACTTTTTAAAAAGACATAATAATGTAATGTATTTATAACATCACTTTTAACATATTCAGGTGTTAACTTTTTCTTACTTAATAAAGTTAAAGAAATAATTCGATGAATAAGATTATGAATATTATCACCATGAATCGTGGTAATAATAGGAGTGCCTCCCATTGCTGCGGTTAATATATCAAACATCTCTTCGCCTCTAGATTCAGCGATTATTAAATAATCAGGATTATTTCTTAATGAATTTTTAATTAAAAGTGTTAAATCATTATCTTTATAACTATCAAATTGCCAACATGTGACGTCAATATTATCTAAATTAGTAAGAGTGTTTAACTCCAAAACATTATCAATAATAATAGCCTTAGTGTTAGCCTTAAAATGTCTAATTAAATATTTTTGTAATTCGGTTTTACCAGTAGAGGTTTGACCTCCAATAATAATAGATTGTTTATTTTTAACTAGGTTAATTAAAAAGTTTTTAACATCATTTGGCATAAAGTTTTTATCATTAATATATAAAAGGTCTCTACTTATTCTTAATGAGAATGTGACACATTCTTCATAATCATTTCTAGCTATAGATAGATATGTTGCGTTTAACCGATAATTTTTAATTGATACATCTAAAATAGGTTTAGAAATAGAAAAGGATTCTTGACATAGATTTGCGATCTGTCTTAAAAAGTCAAACACTGTGGTTTTACTTACTTCTATTTCATATTTTTGACGACCTAATATATTATTTTGATAATATATATCTTTGCCATTATAAGAGATATCTGTAATATCTTCATCTAATAATAAAGGTCTTAAAAAAGATGATTTTAAATATTCTAAAGCTTTGCTTAAATCCATATAAAATTTGTATACTCCACGATTTCAAAATACATTGATTCTTCATAATCAAATAAAGACATAATTTTACAATTTAAAGTTAATATAACTCCATCACATCCTAGTAATCTCGTACTAGTAGGAATACATACCCTATTAAGGTCTGCATAATAATATGAATAACTAACCGTATATGATGAAACATATTTACTTAAATTAACTTCAAAATAATAATTGCTTAATTCTTCAAATGTTTCATCATTGATATAAAAACTTTCTACATCTGAAACAACTTGTTTTTCTACTGATACTTCTACGATAGATTTTGGCATATTAATTAAGGTGCGTTTAACACCGCTTATTTGATAATTTAAAGTAAAAGTTTGAAAAGATATTACTCCCACGACTAATGCAATAAATGCTGATATCATTTCATACCTCCTACTACACAATATTGAGAATCATTACAACTACCAAATAAGTTTTTAGAGGCTGCATATTGAAAGTTGTAATAATAATTAATATCATTAACCCCTAAATCTTTAATATTTAAGGTTAATGTATAACTTTCAAAAGAATCTTTTCCATGTATTGGTAAATAAAAAGCATCCGCGACTTCAAAACCAGTTCTTTTAGTAAAAGACATCTGATTAGTGGTAGGATCTACATAAAACGTATTAGCAAATTCAAGTGTATACTCATTAGTGAGTTTATTAACTAATACAGGAGTAAGACTTAAATTTACTAAACCACCCATATTTAAATATGGGAATATATTATCAGTGTCAAAAAACACTAAAGAAAAGGTACCACCATTAATAAGTTCTGTAGAAGAATAATAAAAGGTAAATTGACTTAAATCTAAAATATCATAAGTAGACATTTCTAAATCAATAGGAAATCCTGCAAAATTTAATGTATCTGTAGTGTAACTAACTACATTATCTTTAATATTTAAATAAAAATAAGGGGCTTCAAAATCTCCTATTTCTCTTAGATCTGCTATATCAAAGGTATAATCTTGATATGACCATAATTTAAAATAAACAATTGGATTATAATACCAGGTATTATATTCAGTCGCTGCTATTGCAAAATTACAAGGATTATATTTTGCAAAATAAGAAGTATCCATAGTTAGAGAAAAATTAACTACATCACCGACATTTATATCAAAATATTCTCCAGTGGACGAAGTTGGTCGATATTCAGATGGATCATATTCATCAACGACAAAAAAATCAAAAACAATATCATTTTTATATTCTTTTGAATAAGCTGAAAAGTTTAATTCCACTTTACCACTGCTTTCAGTATATGGGCCAATTTGATTTAGACTACTCATATACATCGGATATCTAATAATAGGAGAATATAAAGCTCCACATATAGAAACAAATACGGCACCTTTAATGATAAGTGTCATATATTTCCTCCACGTATTTGACAAACAATCTAGTATACCTACGATCTAAATAGTCTTTTTCTTTTTGACTCATGTTATCAAACCAAGATGCATGTTTGTTTTCAAATAAATAAAAACAATTAATAAATCTTTGTCCTGCTTCTGGTAATCTTTTAAAGGCTCTATTTAATACCTTTATAAAATAAACATCGCTAAAAGTTTCTTTTTCTAAAGCTATATTATGAGAACAGATTCCAAATTGATGACATAATAGATTCATCTTTTGAGCAACATTTAGTTTTGCATAATCAACTTTGTGCATATTTTAAGACCTCCTTACATACTTAAAGGAGGCTTTTTTAAAATTTTCTAAAAATAATTAAAAAATATTTATTTATTGATATATAATGTCTGCATGATTGTCTTAGTAGGAGCAAGTGCATCAGGCAAAACCGAAGTAGCGAAAATGTTAGAACGCTACTACGATATTAAAAAAATAATTACCACTACTACAAGAAATAAAAGAATAAATGAAGTAGATGGTAAAGATTATTTTTTTATCAGCAAAGAAGAATTTGAAAAATTAATTAAAGAAAATGCCTTCGTGGAATATACCATCTATAATGGCAATTATTATGGTTCTAAAAAAGACCAAATACAAATTAATAGATGTGTTGTGGTAGACCCTAATGGTCTAGAATCATATAAAAAAATAGCTAATAAAAATATATGTTCATTTGCCCTAAATGCTTCTGAAGAAGTTAGATTTAATAGAATGATAGTAAGAGGCGATTCAAAACAAGATGCTCAATCTAGAATAAATAAAGATAAAGAAGAATTTGCCTTAGAAAAACTAAAAGAGGCTGATTATATTATTAATACGGAAAAATATACAATTGAGCAAGTAAGTGAAATTGTTTATAAACTATATCAAGAATTTAAAAAATCAAATATTTAATATCTTTTTAGCCTCATCAAGTATATCTAAATAATATCTTTTTACTTTTCTTCTGATCTTTCCTTTTTTAGGATATCCACTTAAAGATAGAAAACCTTTAGGTCTTAATATATCAATATTTTTATAATTAATGGCTAGTAAAAATGCAGGTAAAGATCCTTTTAATGTGGAATGGAAAAATATTGACATGAAGATGTCCGCAGCAGGTATTAAAACCTTAGGCATATCATGATAAATGTTTGATTTGCACGCTCCTGGTTCTGCTAATGCATAAGACATATTTTTATTGTTATTATTTTTATATAAATAATAAAATAAAGATTCTTCTCCTAGTTTAGAGATATTATAAGAAGCAAATCCTTTAGAATTATTTTCTTTTAATATACCTTCTTTATATTTAGCAAACATAGTCATACAAGAACCTTGAAACACTATTCTATGTTTAAAATTATTAGTGGCTAATTTCTTAGATAATTGATCCATTAAATATACTAAAGCTAAAAAGTTAACCCCATTAACTGCATAAAACCCATCATCAGTTATCTGATCTTTTTTAGCTTTTAATATTCCAGCATTTAATATTAACGAGTTAAAGTTAGGATATTTGTTAAATAAAGTATCAATAAAATCTTTTATAGAATTTAAATTATTTTGATCAAAATGGATAAAATCATATTCAAAACTAGGATATTTTTTTAAAATCTCGTTAATCGCAGATTCCACTCTTTGTTTATTTCTACAAGCAAAAATAACTTTTCCATTATATTTAGCTATTAGATTAGATATTTGAAAACCTATACCAGAATTTGCGCCTGTAATTACAAAAACTTGACCTTTTAAATTAATATTTCCAATACGTTTATTTAAATATTTTTCTACACTCATCTATTAATACTTCATCAATAAATAATAAATTAAAAAACAACCCACAACGATAGCTAAAAATATAGCTATAACAACTAAAACAATAATTAAAATTCTTCTATCTGTTTTATTATGAGGATCAAACTTTGGTTCATTTTCTCCCCGTGGTTCAGGTTCAAAATTATCATTTAACATGATAATAATATAAAATATTGATTTATCATTTACAACCAAAAAAAAGGACACTTACATAAGCATCCTTTTAATTTTTAATAATTAATTATTAATTATTCTTCATCATCTTTAGTTTTTTCTAAAGAGATAGCTTTTAAATCTTCAATCCAGTCAACATTACCAACTTCACCTTGTTCAAGATTATCTTTTTCCATGACTGTTTGAATTAAATCTTTACATCTTCTCATAGAGAGTTCACTTCTAACTTTGAACACTAATGGGATTTCAGCATAGATACCTTTATGTCCAGCATCTTGTACTGGCATTGTGGAATCTTTATAATCATTAGGATCTAAAGCAAAGTATAGTTTTAATGATTTACCAGCGATAGTAATCTTTACATATGTTTTCTTATGTAAACGGAATGTATCACCAGAATTTGATACTCTAGATTTAACACCATAGGAGAGAATTTCATTTTTAATGATATTGTAGTTATCTTGCATTTCTTTATCAGAATCAATCATTCTATCAATAAAGGAAATTCTTTCATAAACTTTAGGTTCTTTTGGTTCGCTAGGGGCTACTACGACTGGAGTAGGAGCAGGTTCTACTACTGGTTGAGGTGTTGGTTCAACAACAGGTTCTGGAGTAGGTTCTACTACAGGTTCTGGTTCAGGTGTTGGTTCAACAACTTTTTCAGTTACTGT
Source organism: uncultured Staphylococcaceae bacterium (assembly GCA_964433025.1). GTDB lineage: Bacteria > Bacillota_I > Bacilli_A > RFN20 > CAG-826 > CAJOOD01. Next base: position 22,914 of record CAYSPV010000004.1, on the reverse strand, counting down.
TTCAGTGACTGTTTCTTTAACAGTTTCTTCTGTTGTTGTAGTGGGTTCTACTACTTTTTCTGTAACAGTTTCAGTAACTGTTTCTTTAACAGTATTAGGTTCTACTACTCTTTCAGTAATAGTTTCTTTAATAATTTCTTTAACTACATGAGTTTCAGCAGGTGCTGGTTCTTCTACTACTGGTTCTTCAACTTTATCTTCAATAACAGTTTCTTCAACAACAGGAGTAGGTTCACTAACAGTTTCGGTGACTGTTTCGGTAACTGTTTCTTTAACTACTGGAGTTTCTTCTACAGTTTCTTCGACTTTTTCTTCTACAGTTGGTTCTGGAGTGGGTTCTACTACTCTTTCAGTAATAATTTCTTTAACCACTTCTTTTACTACTGGAGTTTCTTCTACTTTGGTTTCTTCTTTAACTTCTTGTTTTACTTCTTGTTTCGGTTCTTCACAAGGACCATAAACAGGAGTAGCGGTACCATTAAAATATTGGACGATTAATGGTCCACCAAAGGTTGCACCAGTAATAGTAGAACTATTAGGACCAGGAACAGGTCCATGAGGTCTATTTAATTCTGCTCTTGCAAGTTCATCTCTTACGATATCACGTACAGATTCTCTAATAGCACGGGCTAAACTTGCTGCATCAATATTTCCTTTATCATCAACTTTAACTTCTGGAATTGGTTCAGGAGTTGGAAGTTCTTGAGCAGGTTCATCTTCAGGTTCTACACCTTCTACAAATGTAGGTGCAGGTTCTGGTAAAGGCTCATCAAAGGCTACTGTTGGTTCTTCAATAGTAGGTTCAGGAATAGTGTCTGCAAGAGATTCCACAGGAATTTCTTTAATTTCAGATACGGGTTTTCTTTTAGACATATAGGCTAAACCTAAAACATAAAATACGACATAGAATATTAAACCTAAGGCCATTAAGATGACTATTAACCAAGCTAGAATTGTTGAAGCCACAGTTATTTCATCACCTGGGAATAATGATGTAACATATTGATCAAAATTAGCTAGTGTACAAATAGCAGGGAAAAATCCTAAAATAACTAAAATTATAAACGCTAAATAGACAGGGCGTTTTTTAACAGCTAATACAATAATCCAAATAAGTGTTAACACTGCGGTTAAACAAACTAAGATAAAGGCTATAATTGGATAGATATAATCACTAACTGATCCAAAATATACACTTAAATTGGTAAATACACTTCCTAGATTATTAAAAAATGTAGATGCATTAGTGGCTAAATTATTAGCAAAATCACCACTTGTACCTGTAAAGGCAAAAGCACAACATATAACAATAATCCAGTCCACAAGCACTATAGCGTGTAAAACGGTAAATACACCTAGAGCTTTTTTCATAATGTTTCCTCCTAATTAAATCTAGTAATAATTTTAATATATTAAAAATATAATTACTATAAAAAATATTTAAAAATAACGCCTTTTTGCAGGGTTTAGACAATTTTTGCAAAGTTTATATCATTTTTAGGATTTTATTTTGAAAATATACGGAATTTATTACTAACTACACTTATTTTAACATCACCTTTAGGACCTTTTTCACCATCTATGTCCCAATAATTATCAATTGTAGTGTTAACATTTATGCTAGTAACATAGTAATGTTGTACTCTTTTTTTAAAAAATAGATATGAAAGTAATCCATTAAATGGTTCTGGTTTAGCTAAAAATAAATCAAACTTACCATCTGATATATTACTTTTAGAATTAATTTTAAATCCTCCCATAAAAGAAGAGTTAAGCACTAAGATAAATGGGGTCTTATAATGGATTTTCTTATTATGATTAATAGTTAAATCGCCTTCTATTTTACTTAACTTAAATACTTCTTTAAGAGCTTTAAAATAATAAGCTAAAAAACCTATTTTCTTTTTATAGACTGTGGATGTTGTAAAAGGAATATCAGCGTAAGTCCCTATCGCTGCTACATACATAAAATATTGATCATTTATTTTTCCCACATCAAAATAAGATACTTTTTGTTTTAAGATGATATCCACTGCTTTGGTTAGGTCTTTTGTTATTCCAAAGTTTTTAGCCCCATCATTTATTGTACCCGATGGTATTACACCTAAAATGGGAATATTATCTTCACTAGCTAAAGCGTTAACCACTAAATTAAAAGTACCATCTCCACCTGCAAATATTAAAGCATCATAGTTATTACAAGCTTTTTTACAAGCATTAATAAAATCATCTTTAGATTCTGATTTATAAACATCTACAACACTATAAACAGTGTTAAGTCGACTAGTAATATAATCTAATTTCTTATCAATTTTTTGATGTCCAGAAGATGGATTATATATAAATAAAGCTTTCATATTTGATAGATATATTTTTACATATTTTATCTAAAATAAAACCCCTTAATTTGCGGGGTATGCAATAGTAGAAGTTAATTCTTCTACAGTGATTTTGGTAAGTTCTTTATCAAAACTATAAGTTCCAGTTGAATAAATATAAGTAAGATCATCACCTTCTTGTTCAGATTCTGAACTCAATATTACTCCATAATTATTAATAACAACATTTTCATAACCTGTATAATGTACACCGCTTTCAGCTTCATAATTTTTAAATTCAGATTTAATAGTTAAATTATTGTTTCTAATATAACAAGTAACATCACCTATAAAATCATCAATAGAGGTAAAATAAGTTCCATAATAAAAATCATTAATATCAAAATCTAAATAGCCACTTGTTAAAAGTTCTTCTTCAGTTAATGTTTCATTAACATAACCATTGTAATAATAACTATATGTTCCATCATTATTATTAAGAATAGCCTCAGTCATTGTATAACCAAAATAATCAATCTCAGTATAAGCATAATAATCACCTGGCGTTAAATCTAATTGACTAAAACTAGACATATTAAAACTAACACCATAAACACTGCTTTCTATAACCGCACTAGTTTCGATCGTGGTCACATTATTTAAAAATTCAGTTGCGCTTTCAAGCGTAGCGTTTTCTAAAAATGCTTCCGCTTCTTTTATACTAGCGTTGCACGCTACAAGTGAAGCTCCTAGTAACAGACAAATACTTGTTTTAATAATTTTGTTTTTCATAATAAATTAATCTCCTTTTTTACAATATTTGGTGACCCCACCGAGAATCGAACTCGGGATTAGACCTTGAGAGGGTCTCGTCTTAACCTCTTGACCATGGGGCCATATATTATGGCTTATAGCCATAATTATAAAAGTTTAGTAACTTTATTAATTCTTCTATCTACTTCATTTCTTCCTAATACTTGCATTACACAATATAAATTAGGAGCGTTTTTTCTATTACATAAAGTAATTCTTAGCATTTCCGCTATATCACCAACTTGACCTTTATAAAGATCTTTATTAGCTTTGTATTCTTTATTATTAGAGGCAAATCCATGTTTTGCACCTATATTTTTCATATCTTCAAACCATTCATTTTGAAGTTTAGTAAAATCTAAATTTTTACAATCTAATAAAACTTCTTTAATTAATGATTTATCGATATTTTCATTAAATAATGAAATATCTATTTTATGATCATATAAATCATGATAGAAAAAACCTATATAATCTAAGATTTGACCAAATTTATAATAGTCTTTTCTTGGTTTTTCTACTTCTCTTTCAATATTCATAATTTCTTCAAAATATTGATGGTTTAGATTTATATAATGTAATAACTCATTATCGTGTTTAGATGCATAACTAATAGCCATATCTAACATTTCTTTTTTGGTTTTTCTAGCTAATATTTCACGAGCAAAAAACTGTAATTTAACAATATCAAATAAAGCCCCATCTAATGACATCTTATCAAAAGAAAATCTAAATTCTTCCATATCTTTGAAGTCATGTTCTAATATCCATTCTTCAAAATTAGAATTAGCAATAGTCATTAAATACATGATAATAGCACTGTAAGGATAGCCATCATCTAAGAAGTATGACACTGCAGCTTCTGCATCTTTTCTTTTTGATAGCTTTCTTTTATTACCATTTTCATCTAATTTCATAATTACAGGCACATGAGCGTATTTCGGTGCCTTCCATCCCATTGCTTCAAATAATTGTAAATGAATAGGTAAAGATGAGATCCACTCCTCACCTCTAATAACTGTCGTGGTATGCATAAAATGATCATCACAAATATGAGCAAAATGATAGGTTGGAAGACCATCACTTTTATAAATAACTATGTCTTGATCATTTTCGGCAATGCTAATCGCACCATGTATTAAATCAAAGACTTTGATTTTATTATTATGATTACCATTAGATCTAAATCTAATGACAAATGGTTTTCCTTCTTTAATTAATTTATAAGCATCATCTATAGATATATTTCTACATTTAGCATATGGTCCATAATAGCCAGGTAATATTTTATTTGCTTCTTGAACTTTTCTTAATTCTTCTATTTCTTCACTAGTGCAAAAACAAGGATAGGCTAGACCTTTACTTAATAAATATTTAATACATATTTTATAAATATGAGCTCTTTGAGATTGAATATAAGGACCATAATCACCGCTTTGATAGCTACCAAAATATCCTTCATTTGGAACTATATTAAATTGTTTTAATTCTTCTAATAATTTTTCTCCTGATCCTTGTATTTCTCTTTTAGTGTCTGTATCTTCTAATCTTATATAAAATATACCGTTAGTTTGGCTTGCTACTTTATGACAAATCATAGATGTAAATAAACTTCCAGTATGTAAAAATCCAGTAGGAGATGGGGCAAATCTTGTTACTTCTGCGCCTTCTTCTAAATTCCTTTCAGGAAATAATTTTTCTAAATCATTTATAGTTTGTTTTACATCTGGAAAGATAAGATCTGCTAGTTGTTTTAAAGTAGCCATATACATTAACCTCTTTTAAAAATTAAATGTTGCAAGATATCATTTGTTTGTTATAATAATACTCGCTGTAAATGCAGGTGTAGTTCAGTGGTAGAACACTACCTTGCCAAGGTAGTTATGCGAGTTCGATTCTCGTCACCTGCTCCAGATTGTCTAATTTCTAGCCTATAGGCTAGTTTTTTAATGACATTTAAAAATTAGACTTAGTTATTATAACAAAATTTAAATTATATTTAAAATTATTAATTTGTGGTGTTATTGTCGTTATTATTATCGTCTGTATTATTGTTATTAGTATTGTTAGTGTTGAACGCTGATTCATCATTATCGATAATATCCTCACTTGTAGGTTTATCATCTTGATTTTGCATGCTATTAATATTAGCGTTCATAATATTAATTTGATTTTGTAAAGAATTAATAACCATCTTTTTAGTAATATCAGGAGCTTTAGCAAAACTATCTTTATTAGCGATAAAAATAGATTCATTTATAGAAAAATAAAATGGTAAGTATAAAAACATTGCCCCCATCATAACTATTAATGCTAAAGATATACCATTTAAGAAATTATAACCTAAATAATATCCTAAACAGGCTCCACCACAAAAACCTCCAATAATGAATATATACATTGGCCAATTTAGGGCAAAAAATGCTTTCCAAATTCCGCCATTAGATTCTCTTTTTCCTACTCTAAATACCATCTTAGCGTACTGGGGATTATATTTAGTGTGATCAATTTTAAAATAAACATAAAATGAATTTAAAGATAACATTGTAAAGAAAAATACTGCGGCAATACCTGCTGCAGGTAATATAGCAACATAAAATAATGTCATCATCTCACTAGTAGCGAGTAATTCATACATAGTCACTAAATCAAAGTCATAATATAAAGCGGTATAAAGCTCATTATAAATCTCAACAAAATGATCATAACCATAAATGTTAATACATACATTTTCAGATACAGTTACGAATATGTAGTAAAAGAATATAAACACAAAGGCTGTACAAAAAAATGTAAATATATATCTAAAACATCCTCTAAAGGATTTTTTAAAATAAGAAGCAAAAAATCTAAAAAATAGTCTCCATGAAGGATTACTACTTCTTCTAAGACCATAAATTGCTACTTGAATAGCAAAAAACATTGGCATTAAAACAAAAGGTAAACAAATAAGTAAACCTAAACCAAAATAAAGTAAATCAACACTAAAAACAAGAGCTCCCACTAAAGCTAACATTAAACATAAGCAAGCAATAATTGCCCAATTCTTTTTTAAATTATCTAATGCGTTTTTAAAAATTCCTTTTATCACGTCTGGCTTTTCCCTTTCTATTAAATCTGTCTAATTCTTGTACGACAATTTGAAGTTGATCAGCGTTAATTTCCGCTATTGGTCTTGATTCAATAGCTTTAATTAATTTAGCTAAATAATTTTCTTGAATAAGATATATTTGTTGATTTTTTTGTTCCATATCTATTGCACATTCATTGTTTACAATAGATATTCCAATTAACATTTCAGCGTCAATATCCACTACTGAAGATAAACGCTTTAAAAGAAGTTTACTATCATTGATGGGATTGTCAACATACACTTTTTTATCATTTTGTATCAAAACTAATGATTGATTATCAGGTGTTCCTGTTAAAGAACCATCAAAATAATAATCATTAATTAAATAAATAAATTTATTTCCAAACAAAATATGATCAATACGTGAATATTTCGTATCATCATGTTTAAAGACAAAATTATTGATTAAATAAAAGTCTTCATATAAAGCAATTTTATAGATTTTTTTACCATAAAAATCTTTATATTTACGTTTATAAAAATATCTTTTAATCGGTTTATAAAAGAAAAACAATAACACCATAATTACCACGATAACAGCGATAATAATTAATCCTGCAATCGCTACTGGTTGTAAGCCATCATCTAAAATAATCATATAACCTCCTTTAATCAAATATAGTCTTGTTATTTAAACAAGCATCAATCATTTTTTTAATCTCATCTAAAGTCACTTTATCACAGTTTTTAGGAAGATTATTTACATCAAAAAATTTCACTTCATCAGTTTCAAACTCATGTTCATGAATAGGAGCTTTTAATTTAGCTAAAAAGATAATTACATATTCAGGAACAGATGTTTTTTCTTTAAATGGGGTTCTATTTAAGATGCCCACTAAACGGATAAGTTTAATTTCTGCTCCTGCTTCTTGCTGACATTCTTTTAAAGCTGCATCACTAGGTGCATCATATAAATCACACCATCCACCAGGTAAAGAATAGGTATGATCATCAGCTTCTCTTACCATTAATACTTTAGATTTATCATCACTTAAGATAATTGTTCTAACAGATACATTTGGAGTGGGATAGATATTTCTTTCAAAATAATTGTTTCTATCAAATTTAACATTTTGAAAATCTTCTAAAAATGATTTAGATAATTCATTGATCTCATTATAATTTGCTATTGCGTAAGGATCTTTTGAATGCACTAAACCAATTTTGGCAATTGATTGCACCTTAATAATAAAGTCATAAATCTGTTTACTATCCATGTAAAAATAATTATATATTAAAGACTACATAAAAATAAACTCTAAAAGTAAAACTTTTAATAATTGATTTTTGATATATAATACAAGTTATGTCAGATGAAACTATTTATGTTATTGTTGCTATCTCAATAGCCTTATTTATTGGAATATTATTTTTTGTTTTAACTTGTATTTATTATGTTAAAAAAGATACCAAAATGATTATTGAAAAAATGCAAGAATATTATAAAACATGTGAACATGGTTGGTATTGGTTTTGGCCTTTTGTTTATAGACGTGTGGGGTATTACACTACTAACAATGCTAAGAAAACATTTTATTTAAACAATGGTAAAAAAGTAGAAATTAAATATAACATTATTGATGTTAAAACTTATCATTACACACAAAAACCAATCGATAGATTTATTAATGAAATTACATTATTAAAAGAAGATATTAGCTTTGATTATTTAAAAGATAACTTACTTAAAATAGGTGTGGAATTAATATCTATTAGACAAGTTATGACTAACTATGATTAATCAATTGATTTAATAATATTTACTGCTTTATTTATAACTTCATTACAACGCTCAATATTAGGAGCTTGACACATTAATCTTATAAGTGGTTCCGTACCACTTTTTCTTATCGATAATAGTTCTTTTTTAGATAAAGATTTATATAAATTTTTAATATCCAAATTACTTTCAATTTCTTGCATTATTTTATCTTTATCATTAACTTCTAAATTAATTAAAACTTGTGGAAAAGTTTGCAAATCCTTAATTAAATTAGCTAAATCATAGTTAAAATAAGACATAATATTTAATAGTTGAATCGCACTTAACATACCATCACCAGTGTTTAAATCATTACGGTATATGATATGTCCGCTTTGTTCTCCACCTACTGATAAATTATACTTATCTAAACATTGATAAACATATTTATCACCAACATCTACGATTTCATAGCCAATATCTATTTTACTAAGGTCATCTAGGGTACCTAAATTAGTCATAGAAGTCACTACGACTTTGTTATTATTTAATTGTTTAATTTCTTTTAAATATTTAGCGCCTAAATATATTTGATAATCACCATTACAAACATTTCCATATCTATCAATTGCGATCAATCTATCACCATCACCATCAAAAGAAAATCCAATATCATAATCATTTTCTTTAATATATTTTTGAATGCATTCTATATGAGTGGATCCACATTCAAAATTAATATTTTTACCATCAAATTTATCATTAATAATAGTGACTTCTTGATTTAATTTATCTTTAAATAATCTTTTAGCAAGTAAAGATGTTGAACCATTCGCACAGTCTATTAAAATTTTATATTTTCTATCATATTTATATTTACTAGCTAGATAATTTAAATAATCATTAATAAGTGTTTCATCAACAGATAAATTGATGTCCACTATTTCGGAAGTGATATCATTATTATCAATATAATCTTCTATTTCAGCTTCTAATTCTTCATCTATTTTAATGCCTGATTTTTTAAATATTTTAATTCCATTATCTTGATAAGGATTATGAGATGCGCTTATCATAATGCCAAAATCAAAATCTAAATTACTTGCTAAAGCATAACAAACAGAGGGTGTAGAGGTTATATCTAAATATTTGATATTAGCACCACTTCTAGTTAAACCACTTGCTAAAGCTTTAACAATACGACTACCAGATATTCTAGTATCTCTTCCAATTATTATTGTGTTTTGCTTATTATTATAATGACCTAAAAAACGACCTATCTTATAACATAAATGGTCGTCTAATAACGTATCAGCGTTTCCCCTGATACCATCTGTTCCAAAATATTTATTCAAAGCTTTCGTTTTCACTTTCATAATCTATCATGTAGTTTTCAAAAACCCTTAAGAAGTTTTCAGGACTAACTGTTTCAATTTGTCCATTAATGGCAAATGAGATACGGCCAGTTTCTTCACTAACCACTACAGTAACAGAATCAGATACTTCACTTATACCAATCGCGGCTCTATGTCTTGAACCATATTTAGTGGTAAAAGCTTTAGTAGATGGTGTAAAAAATACAGCAGCAGCTTTTATGGTATTACCATGAATAATAACTGCACCGTCATGTAGTCTTGTTCCTGGATAAAATATAGTCATTAATAATTCTTGAGAAATAGGAGCGTCTACTTTAACCCCATTTCGACAAAAATCATCTAATAAAGCAGTTCTTTCAAAAGTTAATAAGGCTCCAATTTTTGCTCTTGATAAGGCTTTAACTGTGCTATCGATTACTTGATATGTTGCGTGTCTATCAAATATTTTTTCAACATGATTTTTATTTGTTTTACTGACTGTGCGTTTAAATGAATTAGACATATATGTTCTAAGCTCAGACATATTAGCAAATAACATTCCAGTGATAAAACAGGCTGTTACTATTGCTACTAATATTAAAGCAAGATCTAACATTAAAATATAACATAAGACTAAACTTACAAATGATGATCCTAATAAAATATAGCCTGCAATTCTTTTAATACATTTTACAAAAACAAAAACTAATATCGCATAGATGACACATACCACTACTAGATCTACTATTATGTTAGTAAGTGTGATTCCAACGTCTTCCCCGATATAATCCCAAATAAAATTCATTTTGTCGCCTCTACCTATAAATAATACAAAATATTAACTATAATTTTAAGCAAAAATTATATCGTTTTCCTCTTTTTAAAAAATTAGTGTAGATTTGCAATGTTTTTGAAATAAAAAATTTTAAAAATAGCAATTTCTTATAATTAAAATTAAGTTTTGCAACACATTTTAATTAATTTAGGTCATTTATATTTATAAAAACTAATGCCATAAATTTGAAATTAATTTATAATAACTTTAGTTAAAAAAGGAGATAAAATATGCCAACACCTCATATAAATGCTAATGATAATGATTTTGCAAAAGTAGTTTTAATGCCAGGAGATCCCTTAAGAGCTAAATGGATCGCTGAAACTTATTTGCACGACTATAAATTAGTTACCTCAGTTAGAGGAATATTTGGTTATACAGGTTATACTAAAAACAATAAATTAATATCTGTTATGGCTTCAGGTATGGGAATACCTTCTATCGGAATTTACTGTCATGAACTTTATTGTTCATATGGAGTAGAGACAATTATTAGAGTAGGTACATGTGGAGCTTATCAAGAAGATATTAATTTATTTGATGTCTTAGTGTGCTCTAGTGCCTCTACTGATAGTAATTGGTATAAACAATATGGATTAGAACAATTAAGCGCTGCTAGTGATTTTGAATTAACTTTAGAAGCTTATAATGTTTTAAAAAGAAAAAATATGCCATTAAAAGTAGGACCTATCTTTAGTGCAGATGTCTTTTATGATGAAGATCCTGATACTTGGAAAAAATGGGCGAAATTAGGCATTATGGGTGTAGAGATGGAATCTTATGCTTTATATACCACTGCTATGCGTTATAAAAAAAGAGCGTTATGTTTATTAACTGTTACTGATCATTTTATTAAAAAAGAAAAATTAACAGCAGAACAAAGACAACTAGGTTTAGCTAATATGGTTGAAGTAGCTATAGAAACTGCGGAAAAATTTGCATAATATATGGAACAAATAAATTTATTTGAAGATGATAAAACTCAACCTTTAGCTTCTAGACTTAGACCTGAAACTCTAGATGAGTTTATAGGACAATCTCATCTATTAGGTAAAGGTAAGATATTAAGAAATATTATTGAAAAAGATTTAATCACATCAATGATATTTTGGGGTCCACCAGGAGTGGGTAAAACCACTTTAGCAAGAATAATCGCTAATAAAAGTAAATCTAATTTTATTAATTTTTCTGCTGTTACTTCAGGAATTAAAGAAATAAAACAAGTCATGGAACAAGCAGAAAAAAATAGACAATTTGGTGAAAGAACTATATTGTTTGTGGATGAAATCCACCGCTTTAATAAAGCCCAACAAGACGCCTTTTTACCTTATGTAGAAAAAGGAAGTATTATTTTAATAGGCGCTACTACTGAAAACCCATCTTTTGAAGTTAATTCAGCTTTACTATCTAGATGTAAAGTATTTGTTTTAAATGCTTTAAGTTTAGGTGAAATAGTGACTATCTTAAAATCTGCGATTACTAGTAAAAAAGGATTTGGAGATCAAAAAATAAATATTGATGATGAATTGTTATATGTAATCGCAAATTTTGCTAATGGTGATGCTAGAAATTCATTATCAATATTAGAGATGTCAATATTAAATGGAAAAGTTAATGATGATGGAAGCATCACAATTGATAAAGAAATAATAGAACAAATAACATCTAAAAAATCCTTTTTATATGATAAAAAAGGAGAAGAACATTATAATTTGATTTCTGCCTTGCATAAATCAATGCGAAATTCTGATCCTGACGCTGCTATTTATTGGCTAGCAAGAATGCTTGAATCAGGAGAAGATCCTTTATATATAGCAAGAAGAATAATTAGATTTGCAAGTGAAGATATAGGACTAGCGGACTCTAAAGCCCTAACACTCGCAGTCTCTGCTTATCAAGCATGTCATTATATTGGTATGCCTGAATGTAATGTTATATTAACTCATGCAGTTATCTATATGGCTATGTCTCCTAAATCTAATTCTATGGAAAAAGCTTATTTAAAAGCTAGAGGTGATGCTATTAATATGTTAAATGAGCCTGTACCACTTATTATTAGAAATGCAGAAACTAAATTAATGAAAGATTTAGGATATGGAAAAGGGTATGTATACGCTCATGATACAAAAGATAAAATAGCCTTAATGCAATGTTTACCAGATTCTTTAAAAGATAAAATATATTATGAACCTACTGAACAGGGTTTAGAAATTAAATATAAAGCAAGACTAGAAGAAATTAAAAATTGGAGAAAAAAGCAAAAAGATAAACTAGATAATTAAAATTTGCATATTTGTTACATAGATAGTATGATATGCACATAAATACACATCAAAGTAATACATAGGGGGATTTTTATCTATGAATATTACAGAAATTTTTGGAAGTAATGTATTCAGCATTCCAGTAATGGAAAAACGTCTACCTAAAAAAGTGTTTGAAGAAATCAAACGTGTAGTAGATGAAGGTGGACAAATTTCTATGGAAAATGCTGATATCGTGGCTAATGAAATGAAAATCTGGGCTGTCGAAAAGGGTGCTACCCACTACACCCACTGGTTTCAGCCATTAACTGGCGTTACTGCTGAAAAACATGAAGCTTTTATCGCTCATCCTGGAAGTGGAAAAATAATATTAAAACTAACAGGAAAACAATTAATTAAAGGTGAACCAGATGCATCATCTTTTCCAACAGGGGGTCTAAGAGCCACTCATTATGCAAGAGGTTATACAGCTTGGGATATTACATCTCCTGCTTTTATAAAAGAAACAGAAGCAGGAAATATTTTATGTATTCCCACTGTATTTATTTCATATACAGGTCAAGCATTGGATAAGAAAACACCACTTCTACGTTCGATGGAAGCTATTAGCAAACAAGGCATTCGTATCGTAAGACTTTTTGGAAATAATAAAGCTAAAGCTGTTTATCCATCTGTAGGACCTGAACAAGAATATTTTTTAATTGATCGTAAAAAATACTTAAAGCGTTGCGATATGATTTATACTGGTAGAACCTTATTTGGAGCACCTGCTCCTAAGGGTCAAGAATTAGATGATCAATATTTTGGTTCTATTAGAGATCGTGTTGGTTCTTTTATGTCTGATTTAAATATCCAATTATGGAAAATGGGTATTACAGTTAATACACAACATAACGAAGTAGCACCTGCTCAATATGAACTAGCGCCTATATACACTAAAGCAAATATTGCTGTAGATCAAAATCAACTAGCAATGGAAACAATGAAACGTGTGGCTATTAAACATGATTTAGTCTGTTTATTACATGAAAAACCATACGCTGGGGTTAATGGTTCTGGTAAACACAATAACTGGTCATTAGGAACAGATACAGGAGAAAATTTATTAGATCCAGGTGATTCTCCTAATGAAAATTTACAATTTTTATTAGTCTTAGCCTGTATTATTAAAGCTATTGATACACATGCTGATTTACTTAGACAATCAGCTTCTAATCCAGGAAATGATCATCGTTTAGGATCAAGTGAAGCTCCACCTGCAATAGTATCAATATTTTTAGGTAATCAACTAAATGATGTAGTAAATCAAATAATAGAAAAAGGAGTAGCGTCCGCGCATTTAAGCGGAACTAAAATTGATACAGGTGTATCTAGTGTTCCTGTAATAGACGCTGATGTTACTGATAGAAATAGAACTTCACCATTTGCTTTTACAAATAATAAATTTGAATTTAGAATGGTTGGCTCTTCTGATTCAATTGCGGATGCAAATACTGTATTAAATGCAGTTGTAGCCGAAGCGTTTTGTGAAGCTGCAGACATATTAGAAAGAGCTGATGATTTTGATTCTTCTTGTAAAAAATATATCGCAGACACTATTAAAGCGCATCAAAGAATTATCTTTAATGGCAATGGTTATTCTACTAAATGGGTAAATGAAGGTAAAAAAAGAGGCCTTCCAAATATTAAATCTATGGTAGAAGCAGCTTCTAGTATTACCACTGATAAAGCTATTAAATTATTTGAAAAATTTAATATATTTACAAAAGCAGAATTAGAATCTAGAGAAGAAATATCTTATGAATTATATTCAAAGAATATAAATATTGAAGCTCGCACTATGATACATATGGTAGGTAAAAGATATATTCCTGCCATTATTAAATACACCACCTTATTAGCGGATTCTATTAATTCAGTTAAAAGAGCTATTTCTAAAGTTGATACAAGTGTTCAAGAAGATCTACTTAAAATGGTTTCTAAACTATTAGGAGATGCTCAAAAAGCATATAAAGAACTAATAGATACAAGAAAACG
>CAYSPV010000004.1:0-8357 GCA_964433025.1 uncultured Staphylococcaceae bacterium | reverse complement strand
GGATCTGCTAAAACTAAGATAACAACAGGAGCACCATAATAAGGATCTTTATCAAATCCCATAATTGCAGAATTCATTTTAGCAATTAAATTACGATATTTTTCACTTTTAACAACGATAAAATATGGAGATTGTAAACCTCTTCCATTAGCAGCGTAATTACCTGCTTTTACAATTTCTGTAATTTTTTCATCTTCTACAGGAGTATTTTTAAAATCTCTAATAGATCGTCTAGTATAAATATTTTTTAAAACTTCATTTTCCATATTATTTCACCTCTTTAATTTATGTATTTATTATAACAAATAGGATATAAATCATTAATAAATTATGTAATTTGTCCATATTAAATAATTTTTGAAATTATTAATATTTTATAGTTTGAGACTTAATTATTTATTATTAAAAAATTATAAAATGTCCACTTTATTGTTCTAATTTAGAAATATCTATTTTCCAATAGCCATTTCTATAATTACCTTCACGGCTAATAATACCTTTTTGTTTAAGTTCTTTAATTTTTCTTTGTATTGTTTTCGTAGATGTTTTTAAAATAGATGCCATTTCATTATTAGTCATATATGGATTTCTAATTAATAATTCAATGAATTTATCTTTAACTTTAATAGTAGCTTTATCTTCGATAAAGGCTTCTTTATCAATATTAACTTTCTTAGCAAAGGATATCTTTTCTTTAAAGACATTATTAATAGTAGTTTCTTGATAATCTAGACTATTATCTTTTAGATAACTAGAGATTTCTTTATCAGTTTTAAAATTATAATAAGCATCTAAAATATTAGATATGAACTTATTTTTTATATTATTTTGATCTTTTATATAAGTATCATTTTCAATAGAAATATCATCATTATTAATATTGATATTTATGACAATATATTCATTAAAATCACTTGATAATAAGTTATTACATAAAACATCAAAATAAATATCATTTAAGTTATTATCTCTAATATAATTTGAAAAATTATTTAAAAGATTAAATACATTATCATGATAACTAACATAGGTATTGTTTATATAATCATTTATCTTAATTGTGATTAATTTAGTTTGACTAAATAAATAAAAACATGCATATGTTAATTTATCATCAATAATTAAGCCTAGATCTTTTAAATTTTGATATATATCAGTAGTAGTGTTATAAACTTTTTCATAATATTTTTTAAATGATTCTTCATCTAAATATGAAATATCATATCTAGTGATTTGTTTCCAATATGGTGAAGAATCTTGATATAAATTCATAAATAAACCTAATTCTTCAACAGACATGATTTTTAATTCATTATCTTTAACAATATAATATTTATCATCGCAAGAATAAGGTAATTCTTCGCCTGTCATATCAACCCTAACAGCGTCAAATTCATCTAAGTCCACGACAGAAATATCATAGTTTGGAAGTGGTTTTAAAAACTTTTTAATCGCGGTGTTTAATTTTCTTGCTATTCTAGGAGAATTGTCTTTGTTTATATTTGTAAAAAAGATAGACACATCAATTTTACTATTTAAAAAACCACAAAAATAAGAAACACTGTCTTTAAGTTTTTTATTTAAGTTATTAGAGGCTGCATATTTATTAACTTTGATTATTTCTTTCATATTTAAAATATATCAAATGTCTATGTTTTTGTCCACATTTAATTTTTAAAATATTTTAGTTGGTATCACACTAATTTGATTTTTTAAAATTTTAGATTTGTCCACTTTATTCTGGTGATAATGATCAGTTAATTATTAACTTTGCCATTAATTTAATTTATATTTATTAAGGAGGTAAGTTTATGTCAAATTTATATAATGATGCAATAAATTATTATTCAAAAATATCAGAAGTTGAAATAGATGATATTAAACAAGTTTCAAAGAACACTAGATTTTTATCTTATCTAATTGCTTTTTATGTTCATAAAGATCAAAAGCGAGTTAATAATGAACCATATATTAATCATCCAATGAATTGTATGAATTTATATGAACATCTTGTTGGTCTTGATAATGCTTCATGTAATCAAGATGATTTAAGTAAAAATCAAATACCATTTTTAGGAATAAGAGAATGTTGTTTATTACATGATGTTTTAGAAGATTCTTCTTACACAATTGATGATTTAAGAGAATGTTTTAAACAAATTAAGAAAGAAGATTATTTTAATAAGTATATCGCTGATAATTTATCAACGTTAACACGTAAAAAAGATGAAACATATAAAGAATATATTTCTAAATTTTATTTAAAAGAAAATCACTCTGCAGCGTTAGTAAAATTAATTGATATTTATGATAACGCTAACTTTTTAACCATTGGTGATAAATTAAATGATGGTTATATAAAAAGAATGTATGAAAAATATCAATACGCTTATGAAATAATAAAAGCTCAGGGATATGCTGAGTTATTTGCAAATTATAATCAAAATAGAAAATTTAAATAAAAAAATGGTACGCCAAGCAGGAATCGAACCCGCAACCCCTAGATTCGAAGTCTAGTACTCTATCCAGTTGAGCTATTGGCGTACTTCAAAAAGATTATATAATAATTTAATTTTAATTAAGCAAACAACTTTTTAAAATTAGGCTTTTAGTTTATAATTAAACTATGTTTAAAATGTCTAAAGATTTATCTTTAATTAACTTCTCTAACTCCATATTAAAACGATATGGTGTTAAAACATTTCATGATTCAATAAAAGAAATTGATGAAATTATTAAAGATAAAAAGAAAATCGTCGTGTTTTTATGTGATGGTATGGGACAACATCTTTTAGATGTTAATAAAGAAGTTGCCAAAGATTTTATAAATCATAAATTTATTACTATAACTTCTACATATCCTCCTACAACAGTCGCAGCCACAACTGCTCTGTTAAGCGCTAAATATCCTATAGAAACAGGCTATATGGCCTGGTCTATACCAGTAGATAATTTTAAAGCTAATATGGATGTATTTACTAAAAAGGATTCACAAAGCGAAGAACTACTTCCTAAAAGAAGATATTCTAAACAATTAAAAGATTATCAAACTATTTTTAGTATCATAAGAAAAGTAAATAAAGAAGTATCTACATATGGTATATTTCAATATCCTGTCGATCAAAGCGGTCCTAAAAACATGTATGAAGCTTTAGAATATGCTTATAAAGCTGCATATTCTTCTGATACAACATTTACTTATGTTTATATGACTAACCCAGATCATGACGCTCATGATTATGGTATATCATCTAAACAAGTTAAAAATGATATTAAACTTAAAAATGATTTAATTACTCAGTTTGCCAAAGATAATCCTGATTTAACAATTCTTGTAATCGCTGATCATGGTCAAATAAATATCGAATCATTAATCTTAGAAGATTATAAAGATATTTATCAGTTAATTACTTATCACCCTTCATTTGAAGCTAGATCACCTAATTTTAAAATTAAAGAAGGACAAAAAGAAAAATTTAAAGAACTATTTATAAAATATTTTGGTGAATATTTTGAATTATATACAAAAGAAGAAGTATTAGAGCAACAATTATTTGGATACGCTAAACCTTTAAATAACGCTGATCAGTTAATTGGAGATTTCCTAGCAGTCTCTATATCTAATAAAGCCTTATTTGTAACAAAAGAAGAAGCGCATTTTATCGGTCATCATGGAGGAGGCAATAAAGAAGAAATGTTAATTGATGTTATTGCCTATAATTATGAGTAAATATAAAGCCATCTTTTTTGATTTAGATGGTACAGTAATTAATACATTAAAAGATATAAGTGAAGCAGTTAATTATGCTTTAAATAAATATAATTTAAAAACTAAAGATATAAATATTATTAAAACCTATTTAGGATTAGGCTCTAATCATCTAATTAAAGAAGCTATGGATGGTGAGTGTTTAGATATATTTGATGAAGTATATCAAACATATAAAACATATTATCTAAACCATTATGATGTATACTCTAGACCATATAATGGAATATATCAATTTTTAAGCAAATTAAAACAAAAAGGCTACAAATTAGCCCTTATTTCTAATAAACCAGATGATTTATGTAAGTTATTAATAAACAAATATTTTAAAGATATATTTGATATCATATTAGGTCAAAATAAAGATTTTAAAGCTAAACCTAATAAAGATATGATGAATTATGTAATAGATAAATTAAATCTTAAAAATAATGAAGTATTATATTTTGGAGATTCTAATATAGATTATGAGTTTGCAAGAAACGCTGGTGTAGATTGCATATTAAATAGTTATGGATATGGAGATATTAATATCTTAAAAACATATAATGTTCCTATTATTGAAAGTATTAATGATATGGAGGAATATTTATGAATATATTATTCTTTTTACTTCCTAAAAACTCTGTTGTTTATGTAGAAGAAGATTATTCTATTAGACAAACATTAGAAAAAATGCAATTTCATCATTATAGTGCGGTCCCTTTATTGTCTAAAAAAGGTAAATATATAACCACTTTAAGTGAAGGTGATTTATTATGGTATATAAAAGATCATAAATTAAACTTTGATGATTTAGAAAAAATAAACATTAAAAAAGTAAAACCATCTAGAATAATTAAACCTGTATCAATAAATAATAATATGGATAATTTAATATCTTTAATTTCAAATCAAAACTTTGTGCCTGTTAATGATGATTTAGGTAATTTTATTGGTATAGTTAGACGAAGCTCTGTTATTAACTACTTAGTTAATAAATATAAAGATAAATTATAATTACATTAAAGGGGCAAATAAGGAGAGGAAAGCCCACCACATACGTTTAAATATAGAAACTTTTTTAATAGTTTTAAGTGTCCATCTTTGACTTTCTTTTAATGATGCTTCAAAATCTTTTTTCATATCATTAATACAAGCCTTTTCATATAATAAAACACCATTTTCCATATGTAAGAATAAACTTCTATAATCAAGATTTGCGGTTCCAATAACCGCAAGTTTATCATCACTTATAAACATCTTAGAATGAACAAATCCAGGCGTGTATTCATATATTTCTACTCCTGCTTTTATTAGTTCTGCATAATTACTTCTAGTAACACTAAAAACAAGTTTTTTATCAGGAATATGAGGAGTTAATATAACTACTCTTATTCCTTGTTTTGCACTTGTAGTAAGTGCAAATAATAATTCCGTAGATAATATTAAATATGGAGTGGTTATATATACATAGTTTTGTGCTCTCATTAATATATCTATGTATATTGTTTGACTTACATTTTCTTCACTAAATGGAAAATCAGTATAAGGTTGAACAAAACCTTTAGAATGAGGAATATATCCTAATTCATCTGCGTATACTTCATATTTAAACTTACGATAATCACTTAATTCATTATTATTTGCAATATAATCCCATAAAGCAAGAAATGAGGCTGTTAGACCCCATACAGCTTCACCTTTTAAAATAATCGCGTTATCTTTCCAATGTCCAAATCTAACTTTTAAATTTACATATTCATCAGCGATATTAATACCACCTGTAAAACCTGTATGACCATCGATAATTAATAATTTTCTATGGTCTCTATTATTCATTCTTACATCTAATAGAGGTTTAAATTTATTATAGGCTATACATTTAATACCTAACTTTTTCATCTTTAATTCAAAATCTGCAGGTAAAGTTTGAATAGAGCCAAAATCATCATAGATGATTCTTATATCTAATCCATCTATAGCTTTTTCTTTTAATATGGATAATACTGAATCCCAAAACTTACCATACGCGATAATAAAATATTCAATAAAAATATAATGTTTAGCTTTTTGTAGTTCTTCTAATATTTTAGGCCACGCTAGATCGCCTAAAGGAAAATAAGTCGCATCTGTATCCCCAAAAGGAGGATTTCCTCCTTTATGGTATAAATATTGAATTATTCTTCCTATATCTGGATTGTATTCTTTTATATAATCTAAGGCTTTAGTGTCATACACTACTTCTTTTAAATTCATATAAATAGGAAGCATCTTTTTTGTTTGTCTTTTAGAGATTTTTTTATTTCCAAAAAGTAAATAACAAAAGAAACCTACAAAAGGAACAGCACCTACAAAAAACACCCATACCAGTTTATAGGCAACATTACCATTTCTATTCATGATATAAATCATTAATATGATTGATAATACTTCAATTGCGATATATACATAAAATGATACAGATAAATCTCTACTGCTTAAAAAATAAATTAAAACAAAAAGTAACACTAATTCAATTAATAAAATTAATGCTGTATAAAATAATCTAGAAGTAAAAAAACGTAATATCTTTCTCATATTAAATATCAATATTTTCTAAATAAGTATTTTTAATACTTTCTATATCTCCTTTATCACATAGACTAGTAATATTTGAATCTATAGGAATTCTGGCTAATATTTTTAGATTATATTTTTTTACTATTTCATCTAAATGTGATTTTCCAAATACTTCTATTATTTCATCACATTTTTTGCATTTAACATATGACATATTTTCTATTATACCTAAGACTCTTATATTCATCATATTCGCCATTTTAATAGCTTTTTCTACAATCATAGCCACTAGGTCTTGAGGCGTGGTCACTATGATTATTCCATCTATATTTATTGATTGAAATACAGTTAATGATACGTCACCTGTACCAGGTGGCATATCAATAAATAAATAATCTATATCCCCATATGCTACATCACTATAAAATTGTTTAACCATACTAGCTATTAATGGTCCTCTATAAATAATAGGATCACTTTCATCTTCTAATATTAAGTTAGAACTCACTATTTTTATTCCACCTTTAGATATACATGGATAAATATATTTACCATCGCCAGATAATGATTTGTGTATTCCAAAGCTTTTAGGAATACTTGCCCCTGTAATATCAGCGTCCATTATCGCTACATTTTTATTTTCTTTAGCTTTACTAATAGCAAGTAAAGAAGTAATTAAAGATTTACCCACTCCTCCTTTACCACTTACAATAGCGATTGTCTTTTTAATATTAGACATATCATTAGGAGTCATTAAAAATGATTGATTTCTTACATCACAATCTTTCAAACAACTATCACATTTATAATCACAATTAGGCATTAATACTAACTTTCCTTTGATAATGATAATTATAATATAATTATAAAAATCAACAAATAAAGATAGTTATATTTATGTTTTATTAAATAAAATGAATAGAAAATGTATCATTTTTATAATGGTATATTCATTAGTAAATAACTTTGCAGATTTAATAATTATCTTTGCAAATCCCAATTAAAATTTAGAATTTGTATTATCTGGAAGCTTTCTGTGGCTTCTATTTATTGAATTACATTAATTCTATATAAATGTATTAAAACTTTCTTAAAATAATTGTACTCTTATTTCCTATTTTCTCTCCAAAACATCTTTTAATAAATTTATATATTTTATATCTTTTTTGACCTTTTTTATTTATTAAAAAATTCATTCCGTTATCCATTTTTTGTTGACATGGACGACATACCCCACATGGTTTTCCTTTTATAGGTGTATGGCAAAACCATATCATTTTCATAATATCTTCATAACCCCATTTTTTAATATTCTCTGCCATTTCTAATTCGGTTAAATCCACAATTGGGAATTTAAACCTACTGAAAATGATTTTGCATTCTTCAGAGGAATTATCACAATCTATGACTTTAATACCATTTTCTAATTTAAATTTTCCAAATGTACTAATAGCTACATTGCCAGAACTAAAATCATCCCCATATGGTTTTTCAAGTCCCAATTCTAAATTAGGATATATTTGTGATAATCCTGCTAACCATTCATACTGTGAACCTAATTTAACTTTTTTACAAATTTCTTTATAAGCATTAGTAATTTTTTCATTAATAGGAATACTATCAATATTAACGCTAATAATTGGTAAGAAAGTTGCAATCGTACCTTCTTTATTAATCAATGCATTTCTTATTGCTTCCATTGTATCCATTTCTTTTTGAGTGCTTTTACGACCAGGATCACAACAATAAATAGGTTGAATGGTTACATTTTGTCTAGATAATTCAACGATTCTATAAGTCGAATCCCATCCACCAGTCCAAAGAATATTTACTATTGGTTTTTTATTATTTTCCATAAATCTTAATCTGCCTTTCATATATAGGTTATTATGAAAATTACTCATTATTTTAACATATAAAATAACTAAATAAAAACTGGAATAAATCCAGTAATTATATATTAATTTGGTGGATGCTGGGGGGATCGAACCCTGGACCTCCTGTACGTCAAACAGGTGCGCTCCCAGCTGAGCTAAACATCTTTATG
>CAYSPV010000003.1:0-67313 GCA_964433025.1 uncultured Staphylococcaceae bacterium | reverse complement strand
ATTTGTTTTGCTCCTTCTTTTGCACAGGCTAATGTTGGATCAGGTTCAACATCAAAGAAGGTCGCATGAGAAATATTTAACTCATTTAAGGTATTTTCAATTATTTTAGTCATACCGCTTTTAAATAGAAATGAGTCAGTAACAATAAAAGCTCTTTTTTTGTTATAGACATCTTTTAATTCTTGTAAGGCTACAGGTAAGCAACCTTTTTTAATATATACTTTACTTGGTGTTCTAAACCACAACATGTTATTTCTCCTTTCAGCAACTGTTTTAACGTTTAATAAATGTTTAATTGTGACATTTTCACTAACCGAATTACCACCCCAAGAACCACAACCAAGGGTTAAAGATGGGGCTAATTTAAAGTTATATATATCACCAATACCACCTTGACTAGATGGAGTATTAATTAAAATACGACAAGTCTTCATCGCTTCTTCAAAAATTTCTAATTTTTGCGGTTCTTTAATTGGATCAATATAAATAGATGAAGTATGTCCATATCCTCCATCTGCTATTAAATGAGCAGCTTTATCAATTGCCTCATTAAAATCTTTAGCTTTATACATCGCTAATACTGGTGATAGTTTTTCATGAGCAAATTCTTCAGATATATCTACTGAAGTAACTTCACCAATTAAGATTTTAGTATTTTCTGGTACTTCAATATTGGCAAGTCTTGCAATAGTAATCGCTTTTTGTCCGACAATTTTTGCATTTAAAGCACCATTGATGATAATTGTTTTTCTAACTTTTTCAGTTTCTTCAGGATTTAAAAAATAACATCCTCTTTTAATAAATTCATTTTTAACATCTTCATATATATCTTCTAATACAATACATGATTGTTCGCTAGCACAGATCATACCATTATCAAAGGTTTTAGAATGGATAATAGAAGATACTGCTAAAACAATATTAGCGCTGCTATCAATAATTGCAGGAGTATTACCAGCTCCAACACCTAAGGCAGGTTTACCACTGCTATAAGCACTTTTAACCATTCCTGGACCACCTGTTGCAAGAATAATATCTGATTCTTTCATTAGTAATGTGGTCATATCTAAAGATGGTACATCAATCCAAGAAATAATATTTTTAGGTGCACCAGCTTTAATAGCAGCTTCTAATACAATTCTTGCTGCTTCTATAGTGGCTTTTTTAGCTCTTGGGTGAGGAGAAATAATAATACCATTTCTAGTTTTAAGGGCTAATAAGGTTTTAAATATAGCGGTAGATGTTGGATTAGTAGTAGGAATAACCGCACCAATTAGACCTATAGGTTCATATATCTTTTTAATACCATATTCTTTATCTTCTTCAAATACACCTACTGTTTGACTATTTCGATAAGCATTATATATATATTCACTGGCAAAATGATTTTTAATGACTTTATCTTCTACTACGCCCATACCTGTCTCTTCAACAGCTAATTTTGCTAAAGGAATACGGGCTTGATTTGCAGCTTTAGCAGCTTCATAAAAGATTTTATCTACTTGTTTTTGACTATAAGTAGAAAACTTTTGTTGAGCTTGTTTAACTTTTTTAATTTCTTCCTCTAGCATTGATACACTATCAATTAGTTTTCTTTCTTCCATAATCTTTTTTAGTTCCTTTTCATTAATGTTTTCATTTGACTGGTTAATACCGCTAATGAAGATGCAATATCTTCATTTTTTAAAGCAATGCTATCTGGGACTTGTAAGCTAATAGGAGCCCAATTCCATATCGCTCTTATTTCAGTTTTTGCTAGACGATTAACAATTTCTTGTGCTGCATCTTTTGGAACACAAATAATAGCGATATGAATGTGTAATCTATTAATTAGGTCTTCTAGTTTTGATAAGGGCATAACTTTAACTCCATTAATAATTTTACCTACAAGATTTTCATCTATATCAAAACCAAGGCAAATATTAATTCCATAGTTTTTAAAACCAGGATAACTTAATAATGCCTGCCCTAAATTTCCCACGCCAATAATTACAGAATCTTTGGTGTTATCATAGCCTAAAGCGCATTCTATATCACCGATGAGTTGATCAATATCAAAACCTTGATGTGGAACGCCTTCTTTAGATGAAATAAGCGCCAGATCCTTTTTTACTGACATAGCATTGATATTTAATACCTTTCCTATAGCGACTGATGTAATATATTTTTCATCTCTACTCCTATACTCATATAAGACCCTTAAATATGAAGGTAATCTTTGTAATGTAGCTATTGGATATGAGACTATTTCTTGTTTTGCCATATTACCTCCTTTAGTAATCGATATTTTTTTATCGATAACATTATATCGATTAAATTATATATTGTAAATATATTTTTACTAAATTTGGTAAGTTTTTAAATTATGTAGCCACTATCTAGGTTTTAAGACATAACAAAAAAGAACTTAGATTTGATTATGAAACTCAAAATATAAAAGAATCATCATATTTAAAACAAATATCTTTTTAGTTTGGATAAATATATCCATTACAGATTTAAATGTTTTGATTGTATCAATACCATAATAGTTATCGAGTTTGTTTAAAGATAAATATCGCTTTTTGTTAAAATCACTAACTTTTATAAATAAATCAAAATCTAATAAGAATTTATAAAACTGATTATTGATATTAGCATATGATATTTCTTTAACATATGTCTTGTATTGTTTACTAGTTGTTTTATCCACTAATTTGTTAATTTCTTCATCTTTAAAATCTTTAGTAATGTCATACAAAGATTCAAACTTCGGAAAATTAATCAGCAATTGTCCTTCTTCGGTTGGATCTGAAAATCTTTTCACCATATAGGCAAGTTTTTCTTTACTAAATTTATGGTATTGGATGTCTAAATCAAACACTAAATAAATATATGAAAATGTTGAATCTAATTGATATTTATTTGATAAGTTAGGATCTATTTTATTGTTTATCAATAATATTGATGTTAATGATAAATCATCATTTTTTATTATCAAATCATATAGTTCATATATTGAAGTCTTATATTCTATGATTTCATAATATTTATTTAAATTTAGAAATTTGTTTAATGTTTTGTTTATAAAATTTTGTTCACTTTTACCCTCTACAATAAATAATATTTTACTATTAGGCATCAAATTCTCCCGCTTCCATGAGTTTTCTTAAGTTGTGACCTTCTCTTAATACCTTATTGGTTAGATCACATAGAGGTTTTAATTTGTTATTTTTTAATATCATTACACAATCAGGCCTTGTTAATTTGTTTGTCGCTAGTGATGAGTTATGTGTAGTAATTATAGTTTGAAAATTATCGCATTTAACTAAGATTTCATATAGTAGATATGATAATTCTTCATGATAAAAGGCATCAAATTCATCTAAAAATAAGAATCTTATCTTATTAAAAGATGATTTTTTCCAATAATAAAATAAGGCTACACATCCTGTACCTGTAGAACATATTTCAAAAAAAGGTGCTGCTAGATTACCTTTTTTAATAAAAAGATATGGTCCTAATGAGGTCTGCGCTACTTCTACTTTTTCATCTATTTTTAGACTATATAAAAAGTTTTGAAAATCATCTATTAAGTTATTTTTAATTATAAAATCTGATATATCATCACCATTTGCAAGAGCACCAACAAATTCATTACTTCTTAAACTTCTAAACCAAAGCATATCATTAGCAAAATCTACTATTAATTTTATAGGATTATCATCATCAAATTTAAAGGCTAGATTCCTAATGAATTTTAAGGCTGATATTTTTTCTGTTCTATTGAAAAGATTGATTTGATCAATATCAGGCAAAGAATTATTAAATAGGTTAGTATCGTAGTTATAATAAAAAACACTTTTACCATTAATTAATATTTCTTCAGATTTTAAATTTCTCTGTAAATCTTTTTCATATCTATAAGTGATATCCTCACCCTTTTTAAAGGAAAATATATATTCAAAAGTAGAAACACTTTTATTAGTCTCTAAATTTAAAGGATATTTGTAGTGTATATCACCTTTTAAATTATCAGTTAAATGGGTTGTTATATCCATAATAGCAAAACCTAAATTAGATTTACCTGAATTGTTATAGCCAAATACAATGGCTTTATTTATTAGACCGTCTTTAATTAAATTTTTATTAAAATCATAGTCTCTGGTGTTACTAAAATCGATAATCAAATCATCTTTGAAATTTTTAAAATTATTAACTTTAAATTTTTTAAGCATGTATGTCCTCCTGCACTTATATTATACAATATAGGAAAATAATTACAATTTTAATGTAAAAAAATTACACTTAAATAAAATAATCAATTATCTAAAATAATAACTTTTCGAAGATTGTAAATCTGTTCTATGAATTTCGACATCATAATATTTTAAAATTGATAAAACATAATCAGTTGGATGGCCATATGAATTATTTAATCCACAAGAAATAATAGCTTCTTTTGGCTTTAAAAATTCAATAAAAGCTTGCGATGTTGATGTAGATGATCCATGATGTCCTACTCTTAAAACATCACATTCTAAATCAGGGTATTCATTAATAATATAATTTTCAATTTTACTAGGAGCGTCCCCCATTATTAGAAAAGATGCATCATCTAGAGTAAATGAGAGCACGAGTGATTTATTATTTTCATCTGTTTCTTCTGCGATATGGTTATTTAAATTATTAATAACTAATCCATCAATATTTAAAGGAAAACTAGTATATGAATCTATGACATTATTGACTTTAAAGTTTTCTTGTAAACTTGAAAGTGCACCATAATGGTCATAATCATAATGGGTAATAATTACATAATCTAAAGAATAAATCTGATTTTTCTTTAAAAAAGGAATTATAGATTCAGTTGCGACATCTTGATATAAACTTCCACCTGTATCAATTAGGATATTGTTATTGTTATATCGAATATATGTTGAATCACCTTGTCCAACATTAATAAATGTAACTTGATCATAGACATATGTTTTAAAAGGAACACAATATAGGATTAAAAATCCTATAAATAATAATGAAGAACAATATAAAGGTCTAAATCTAAGACTAAAGATATATAAAATCAAAATCAAAATAGCAAAATATATCAGCATTAAATATATATTCATCTCACTTACATGAATATTAACCATATAGGGATTTATAAAATTAACGACATTTTTAAAACCATCTATTAAAAAATCACCCGCACTGTAAATAGGAATTTTATAAAAAGATAATAATAAAACTACACTTATAATGATCACAAATGGAGAAAGTAAGGCCACTATTAAAAAGGAGAAGATGGATATTTCATTATAATAAGATGCTTCAAATGGGATAAAAAATAAGAAAACACTAAAAACAATTAATATGTTTAATTTATTTTTAGAAAGAAAGCTAAATGAGTTTCTAACAAAATAAACAAATAATGAAATACAATAACCTAATATGAAGCTATCTTGATAAGCTAAATAAGGATTTGCACTTAAAAAACTAATACCAGAAAAAGATAATATGCTTAAATATGAATATTTATTTTTTAAAACATATTGATTTATCCATCTTAAGATAAATAAATAAGTCAGTCTTAAAATAGAAAACTTAAATAAAGTAAATACTAGATAAAAAGAAAGAAAACTAAAAGCAATTACTTTAGCGTATTTCTTTTTAATTTTTAAGGCTAATATCCAAACAAATCCATTTAAAATAGCGTTAACAAATAAACCAGATGTCGACATTAATCGATATAAATGCATACTCGACATCGTTGATAAAAATGGATCATCATAAGTTGATGAAGCAAATATTAATGATTCAATAAAAGCTTGATTATCACTACTAAAATTGCTTAAAAAATT
This sequence comes from uncultured Staphylococcaceae bacterium, assembly GCA_964433025.1. Taxonomy (GTDB): domain Bacteria; phylum Bacillota_I; class Bacilli_A; order RFN20; family CAG-826; genus CAJOOD01. Next base: position 61,473 of record CAYSPV010000003.1, on the reverse strand, counting down.
ATTTTTAATATCATTTAATCTAATCGGAAATATAAATATTTCAGAGACACTGATATTTTCTAATTGATAAAAAACACCTTTATTTTCTAAATAGGTATTAAAGTTAAATCCGCTTTCTAAATAAGAAAATTGATAATTAGAAATATCACCATTTATAACTATCACATCTCCTACTTGATAAGGATTATCCTTAATGTAGACATAATATTTTTGAAAATTGCTCCAATAGATCAAATAATTAGTTTTTGAATAAGTAACAATTCCAAAATTATTAGAAATACTCGGCGGTATATAACTTATAGCGATTCTTAATAAAGCAAAGATTACAAATAGAGATAAAAAGAGAAGAAAAACTTTATATTTAAACCTTTTTAAGACAAATAAAGAGATAATACCGCCGAGAGAAAGAAATAAGATAGGCGACCTAATTAGACATAGGCCTAACCATATTCCAATAAAACAAATAAGAGCGATCATGTGTGTAAAATCACATAATTACGCACTTTTTTGTAAGTAGCAGGACCTATACCATAAACATCTTCTAGTGCTTCAATTGTTTCAAAATTACCATTTTCAGTTCTATGGCTAACAATTGCGTTGCTAACAGATGAGCTAAAACCATTAATAGTCATTAAAGTATCAGCATCATCAGTGTTTACATTAACTTTTTCAATTTCTAATGTATTACAAATATCACTAGCGTCATATAAAGGTGCAATATAATAGGTCATGCCTTGTGTAAGAACTGCAGTTGAAAAGAAAGATCTTTCATCAGCGTTAGAAGTTAATCCACCCGCTGCATCGATTAAATCTTGCATACTTACACCGTCTTCTAATACATATGTTCCTGGCTTTTCTACTTCGCCTTCAATAGAAATAGAATACATAGTCGTCGAAGAGACATTAACAGCTGTACTTGCCGAATTTATGCTTACATATGGATCAATAATTAAAAATCCAATGATAACCACAAATGTGGCAACAATAACACCAATAAGTAACTTTATCATAAAAAACCTCCTTACTATCTATAAGGAGGGATTTTAAAAATTTACTAATTTTTATTATATTTATTTTTTAACAGGTTCTAAAATTTCAACTTGATATTCATTTTTACAATTAACAGTAACTATTTCACCAATCTTATGACCCATTAAAGCTTCCCCTAATGGAGAGATATTTGAAATCTTATTTTCAAATGGATTAGCTTCAGTTGTACCTGTAATTGTATATGTTTCTTCTACATTATTATCTAATCTTCTAATTCTAACTTTAGAGCCTAAACCTACACGTGTGGTTCTTTTACCATTTTCAATGATTACACAGTTATTTAAAATATGTTCAATTTCATTGATACGACCTTCAATTTCAGCTTGTCTAGCTCTAGCGGCATCATAATCAGCGTTTTCAGATAAGTCGCCTTGACTTCTAGCTTCCACTAATTGTCTTTTATTATCTTCACGTTGATTGTCAATTAAGTCTCTTAATTCTAATGTAAGCTTATCATAACCTTCTTTTGTTAATTGAATTTTTTCCATCGTTTTTACACCTCTTTTTAGCCAAAATATTGTAGCACATTAATATAAATTAATGCTATATTTTTTTAATATTAATGTATATAATTACTAAACATGAGACAGAAAGTCTTAAATTGGCTAAAATTAATGCTTGTATTTATCAAAATAGGAGCCTTTTCTTTTGGAGGAGGATATGCCATGATTGGATTTATCCAATCGGAAGTTGTCGATAAAAGAAAATGGATTAGTCAAAATGACTTTTTTGAAATAATAGTAATCGCTGAGTCCACTCCTGGTCCAATATCAGTAAATGTGGCTACTTATGTAGGATATAAAGTTGGAGGAATTATTGGTTCAGTTTTTGCAACACTAGGACTAATTATTCCTAGTTTTATAATCATTTATATAATCTCACTATTCTATGATCAATTTATTAGTAATGAAATAGTTATGAAAGCTTTTTCAGGTATTAAATGTGGAGTTATGGTTTTACTATTGACCACTGTTATGAAATTAGCTTCTAAAATTAAAAAAGATACTTATTTTTATATCGCATTTTGTATTTCATTATCGGTAATGATTTTATTTAGTATATTCTTAAGTGATTTTTCATGGATATCACTAATTCTAATAGTGATAGGATTAATGCTTGGTATTATAAATACTGCACTAACTTCAAAGAAGGCAAATAATTTATGATATTTTTAGAATTATTCGGTATTTTCTTTTTAATTGGCCTTTTTACTTTTGGAGGAGGCTATGCCATGATTCCTCTAATAGAAGGACAAGTTGTTTCTAGAGGCTGGATTTCTGTTGATACTTTATATGATTTTATCGCAGTAAGTGAAGTTACTCCTGGACCTTTTGCTATAAATATAGCAACATTTATTGGATCTAGTCAGGGAAGTGCAACTGAATTAGGAGCCTTTGGAGGATTTTTAGGAGCCTTATGTGCGACATTTGGAGTCGTATTACCTAGCTTTATTGTGATTATTTTGCTTGCTACGATTTTAAATAAAGTATCTAAGAGTAAGTATTTAGCGGGCGCTATTGATGGAGTTAAACCAATTGTAATTTCTTTAATTAGTTCCACTGTTATTATGCTTATGGTTAAAACATTTTTCTTTGGAGGATCTTCTCTTTCTTCTCCATTTGTAATTGATAGAGCCACAATAGCTTTATTTATAATTGGCTTTGGATTTACACTTATTTATAAAAGAGTGTTTAAAAAAGAATTCAATACTATATTGATGTTAGTTATAAGTGCGATATTTGGAATAATAGTGTTTTAATTTATTCGACTGTAACTGATTTTGCTAAGTTTCTAGGCTTATCAATATTTAAACCTCTAACATAAGAAGTATAATAAGCTAAATAAAAGCCAAACATAGGTTTAATTAAACAAGATGCAATAACAGATGCATCTTTTATTATAAATTCATGATATTGTTTATCTTTACTTATCACATAGTGATTAGTAATTAGATATACTTCTGCACCTCTAGAAACAACTTCATTAACATTGCTTAATAAAATATCATAAACAAGTTTATCAGTTAAAAAACAAAATACAGGAGTGCCTTTTTCAATTAAGGCGATTGGGCCATGTTTTAATTCACCAGCAGGAATAGCTTCGCTATGAATGTAGGATATTTCTTTTAATTTTAATGAAGCTTCCATACATGTTGCATAATCATAGCCTCTACCTAAGAAAAATACATGTTCTTTATCTTTAATTTGTAAGGCTATATCTTTTATTTGTTCTTTTTTAGATATTAAATCATTAATCACATCAATTGCGGTTTCTATTTCTTTAACTACATCATTATTTTCATAGACTGCACCTAATAATAATAGATAAGCAGCAATCATTGTTACATATACTTTGGTGGACGCGACTGCGATTTCTTTTCCACTATAAAGTGGAATTACAAAATCACTTTTATGAGCTAATGTAGAGTTTTCACTATTAGTGATTAACAAAGTCTTATAGCCTTTTTCTTTGACTATATCTAAACATTTTATTAAATCCATGGTTTCACCAGATTGACTTAAGAAAACAAATAATGGATTCTTACCATGATAAATAGGATAATATGCCCATTCTGATGCTATATGAACACTATTAGGGATATTTTTTTCATTTGTTAGATAAGACATTACGGTTTCAGCATTATAAGAAGTACCACATCCAATAAATGTGATATAATCAGTATTTTTAAATGTATCTAGTAGATTTTTAGTAAAATTATAGTTATTTTTTGTGTAATACTTTTCTAAGAGAATTTTAAGCTTTAAAGGTGTTTCTTCTATCTCTTTAAGCATATGATTTTCATAACTACCTAAAGTGTCTTCACTTTCTTCATATTCTTTAGTGTATACTTCGATTTTCTCTTCACCATTAAAGTTATATACTTTAATTTCATTATTGGTAATATAACCAAATCTATCATCTTCTAAATTAATAAAATCATTACAATATTTATTAATTGATGAAACATCACTAGCTAATAGGTTTTCTTTATCACTAGTGCCAATTAGCAATGGAGATCTTCGTTTATAAAAATATAAACGATCACTTTCATCATTTAGGATGACCGCTATTGCATAATTGCCTTTAATCTTTTCAGATGTAAGTTTTAAAGTATCTAAAAAGGAATATCCTTTCATATAATAATATTCCAAATAATTAGCGATTATCTCACTATCAGTCTCGCTTTTAAATTCATATCCAGCATTTATTAATTCATCTTTTAATTCTTTATAATTTTCAATTATACCGTTATGAACTAAACATACTTTTTTATGATAGGAAAGATGAGGATGAGCGTTTATATCATTTGTCGCGCCTATCGTTGCCCATCTAACATGACCAATACCTAAATTAAAGGGTATTTCTTTATTATATTTGCTAAATAAAGTATCAACATCGCCTTTGCATTTATTAACGATGATTTCTTTATTTAATAAATAAGAAAAACCTGCACTATCATAACCACGATACTCTAATTTTTTAAGACCATATCTAATTATTTCATAGCCATTTTCACTTTTAGAAATAACACCGATAATTCCACACATACTTTATTCTCCTTCATTAAAAGCATTAAATACTTCACTAGCTTGTTCAAATTCTTCGTCAGTTAATTCCACTAATTCATCATCAGATGTTAATTTTCTTACAATAATACTATCTGGATCATCTTTTTCATATAAAAATAAATATTCTTCATTTTTTTCTTCATCTTCATAAGAAAATAAGATACAAACTTCAGTAATATTACCATTTTCATCCACGAGTTGGATTATATCATCATCAATCATTTGTTAACTTCCTTTCTATATAAATAAGATTTTAATATTTGACAAGCTGCTAGCATATCAACATAATCTTTATGTTTTTTTAAATCTACATTCATTTCTTTTAATAATTCATGTGATTCCACTGTTGTTAGTCTTTCATCAATCATAATTACATTAATATCATCAATATAATTTTCTAACATCTTTTTAAATTTTAAACATGTTTCAGACATTTTTGATTGACTCCCATCTAAATGTAATGGAAGACCTAACACTACTTCTTTGATTTGAAATTCTTTTAGAATTTCTTTTATTGGTTCTAATAATGATTCATAATCATCTTTTTCAAACCTTATTAATTTATAGGGATGGACTATTCCTAAGATATCACTTTTTGCAATACCTAAGGTCTTTCTTCCTAAATCAAGTCCTAAAACTTTATCCATTAATAATTAATTCCTTAGCCATTTTAAGCGCGTTTGATATATCATCGCTACTTTTTATTGAACCTTGGGCAAAATCACTTCTACCGCCTCCTGAGCCATTAAATGACTTAGAAACTTTACTAATTAATTGACCTGCACTTAATCCATCACTAATAGCTTCTTTTCCTAACGCTGACATTAAAGTTATTTTTTCATCTTTGCTAATCATAAATAAAATATAATCCTCATATACTGTTTTTAAATTATCTATGATCTGTCCTAATAATTGACTAGATACATTATCTAAATATTTAATTAAGACATGATGACCATTTATTAAAGAAAATTCATCTTTTAAAGTTGAAGATATATTATTTGCTAATTTTTGATTTAAAGAATTATTTAAGGTTTTTAAATTATCTTTTTCTAAAATTAAAGCATTTAATCTATCATTACTTTCTTTAACCGATTTAGCGTTTAACTTATTAGTTAAACTATTTAAAATATTTTCTTTAGCTTTGATTTGTTGATAAGCACTATAGGAGGTAGTAAATTGAATTCTTCTAATACCTGCTGCCACAGATTGTTCAAATAAGATATAGAAAATTCCAATATCAGAAGTATTTTTTACATGTGTACCACCACAAAATTCTTTACTTATGTCATCAAAACAAACCACTCTTACGATATCACCATATTTTTCATCAAATAAAGCTTTTGCCCCTTCTTTTTTAGCCTCTTCAATATTTAAAATCTTTGTTTGACATTTAATTGCATCAGATATCCACTTATTTACTTTTTGTTCGATTAGACCTAATTGATCAGAAGTAATCTTTTCATTATAGTTAAAGTCAAAATGGACATATTCATCACAAACATAACTACCAGCTTGGGCTATATCATCAGATAATATTTCATCTAAGGCTGCTTGTAGTAAATGTGTAGCGGAGTGATTTTTTTGTATTTGTAATCTCCTATTTTTATCTATTTCTAAAGTTAGAGTATCACCAACTTTTATAGATCCATAATTTAACACGACATGGTGTAAATTTTGTTGATTAGGAGCTTTTTTAACATCTTTAACATATCCATGGCTGTTTTTATTTTCAATAGCGCCTATATCTGCCACTTGACCTCCACTTTCAGCATAAAAAATAGTCTTATCAAAGATAATATCGCCTTCATCACTTATCTCATCAACTTTAACACCATCTTTAAATACACCAATAACTTTGGCATTGATATTATCTAAACTACCATATAAAAATTCACTAGAATCTTTAAAAGCAAGTAAGTCTTTGCTTTGTTTATTCATACTTTCATCACTACTTCTAGCGCTTCTAGCTAATTGTTTTTGTTTTTCCATACATTTTATAAATGTATCTTGGTCCACACTAAAGCCTTTTTCTAAACAAATTTCTTTGGTTAAATCTAAAGGAAAACCATAAGTGTCATATAATTTAAAAGCATCTTCACCACTTAATATTTTTTCTTTAGATGTCGTTAATAATTTATTTAAAATAGCTTCACCATTTTTTAAAGTTAATAAGAATTTTTCTTCTTCGGCTTTAATCATTTTTTCAATTTTATTTTGATTTATTTTTAATTCAGGATAAAAAGAAGACATATTATCAATAACTACATTTACTAAGGTATACATAAATGGTTTATCAATACCAATTTTTTGTCCATATCGCATCGCTCTTCTTATTAATCTTCTTAAAACATAGCCTCTACCTTCATTTGAAAATACTTCTCCATCACTTAAAGCAAAAGTACAGGCTCTAATATGATCTGAAATAACTCTATAAGGAGTTTTATATTCATCTTTATAAGGATATTTAGCGATTTTTTCTACTTCTTTTATAATTGGTAAAAATAAGTCTGTATCAAAATTTGTTTCTACATCTTGAATAATACAACAAATTCTTTCAAGACCCGCACCTGTATCAATATTTTTAGAAGGTAATTCTTTATAATCTTCTTTTTTAACACCACTTACTGCATTATATTGACTAAAAACAATACCCCATATTTCAATATAGCGATCATTTTCTATTTCATCAGATAATAATTTAACACCGATATTATCAGGATCATATTTTATACCTCGATCATAAAATACTTCTGTATTAGGACCACAAGGACCTTCTCCTATTTGCCAAAAATTAGATTCTAAAGGTATTAGATGAGATTCATCTAATCCTTGTTTAATCCATAAATTTTTAGTTTCTAAATCAGAAATATAATAAGTCACATATAATTTATCTTTATCTAGAGCAAAATATTTATCACTAGTTAATATTTCAAAAGCCCAAGGAATAATTTCATTTCTAAAATAATCACCTATAGAAAAATTACCTAACATTTCAAAAAAGGTATGATGTCTAGCTGTGTGGCCAACATTTTCTATATCATTAGTTCTAATTGATTTTTGTACATTAACTATTCTTCTTGAAGGAGGAATTTGAGATCCATCAAAATATTTTTTTAAAGCAGCAACACCTGAATTAATCCAAAGTAAAGAAGGATCATTATGAGGAATTAGGGATGCTCCTTTTTCTATTTTATGACCTCTTTCCTTAAAAAAATCTAGCCATATATTACGTATTTGATTAGATGTTAATTTTTTCATTTATTTTGACCTCCACAAGATAAAAAAGTTAATAAGGAACGAAATTATCGCGGTACCATCCTTTTTCATCATAACATGTTATGATGCACTTAATTTTATAACTTTAACGCAGTTAACGTTCATAATTAGTGAAAGTCAAGGAAGTGGCTATAGATTATTTCTAATTCGCTTTTCCAGTAAATCGCGTTTCCTATATTAGAAAGTTAATCTCTTCTTTTCCTTTTTGACTTAATAATCATATCAAAAAATATTTATTACATAAATAGTTTTTATTTATTTATTTATCTCTACGTATTTCATTAAAGTAAACTTCATCAATAATACCCCCACCCAAACAAATATCATTATCATATAAAACACATCCTTGACCTGGGGTAATAGCCTTATAAGGTTGTTTAAATTTAATACATAGTGTTTCTTTATTAATATAGCTTACTTTTACTGGTAAATCTTTTTGTCTATATCTAAATTTAGCGGTTAACTCTTCACCATCTTTTATTTCTCTAGAAATAAAGTTTAGATTACGAATATAACAATAATTGGAATAAAGTAAGGGGTTATTTTCACCACTGGCGACATATAAAATATTCTTCACTACATCTTTTTTAATCACAAACCAGCCAACATTATCATGGTCTTTTATACCCCCTATACCAAGACCTTTATGTTGACCAATCGTATAATATAAAACACCATCATGATGACCAATTACTTCATTTGTTTCAATATCTACGATATCTCCTTTTTTAGCGGGTAAATAATTGTTTAAAAATTGTTTAAAATGTCTTTCACCAATAAAACAAATACCTGTTGAATCTTTTTTATCCATGACAGAATATAAATTTAATTTATGAGCGATTTCTCTTACTTGATGTTTGTCGATGTCCGCTAGAGGGAATAGGCAATTTGATAATTGTGCTTGACTTATTTGACTTAAAAAATAAGTCTGATCTTTATTTTTATCAAATGGTTTAACTAAATAATAAATATCATCTTTTTTAACTCTTTTAGCGTAATGCCCCATCGCGATTAGATCAAAACCATTATCTTTAGCAAACTTTAAAAAAGCATCAAATTTGATATATTTATTACAAAATATATCAGGATTAGGAGTTCTACCTTTTTTATATTCATCTAAAAAAGATGAAAATACATAATCCCAATATTCTTTTATAAAATCCACTCGTAAGAGTTTAATATTTAAAATTTCTGCCACCCTTTTTGCGTCTTCATAATCTTTTTCTTGAGGACATTGTTCATTATTAATATTTGGATTACCTAAATAATCATTATTAGCTAATGCATCCCAATTACGCATAAAACAGGCGCTTACATCATAGCCTTCTTTTATTAAAAGATAGGCTGCTACTGCGCTATCAACACCACCAGAAAGACCGACTAATACTTTTAATTTTGCCATAAATCAAATGAATCTAATATTAATGTAAAAGGTCCATCATTAATAGACTCTACATCCATATAAGCTCCAAATACTCCTGTAGATATATGTTTATTAGATAAAATCTCTAATCTTTGATTAAAATAATCATATAAATTTTGAGCTTCAGCAGGTCTTAAAGCATTAATAAATGAAGGTCTTCGACCTTTTCTTGTATCTGCATATAAAGTAAATTGACTAACCGATAAAATATCACCTTTAACATCATCTAAAGATAAATTAATTTGACCTGATTCGTCTGGAAACACCCTTAGTTTTAGGATTTTATCCGCCATAAGGTCACATATTTCTTTGCTATCACCATCACAAAAACCAACGAGTAAAAGATAACCTTTATTAATAGAGCTAACAAGGTTACCATTTATTTTTACTGAAGCATTTTTTACAGTTTGAAGCACTACTTTCATAATTATTTAATATAGTCATGGACAATAGGATTAACATTAACTTTATTATCTAAAATCTTAAATGAATCATGAATGTCTTGTAGGATTTTTTCATAATCATCAATATTTGTATGAGCATAGCATAAAGTCTCATTAACACTAACATAATCTCCGACTTTTTTATTTAAAATTATACCTGCAGCCATATCAATTTTATCATTAATTGTTTTTCTTCCAGCGCCTAGTCTCATCGCACTTTCACCGATTTCTAAACAATTAATTTCATCAACATAACCACTTTTTTGGGCTTTAATTTGGATAATATTTTTAGCTAGCTCAAATTTAGATGGATCTAATACATAACTAATATCACCATGTTGAGCTTTAACAAATTCTACAAATTTATTAAATGCTTCACCATTATTTAGTTTTTCTAATAATAGTTTTCTTGCTTGTTTTTCATCTTTACAAACTTTTGCTTGTTCTAACATAATAGAACCTGCACTTAAACATAATTCCACGAAATCTTTAGGACCTTTACCATGTAAAGTATCAATAGCCTCTTTAACTTCTAAAGCATTACCAATTGCTAAACCTAAAGGTTGAGTCATATCTGTAATGATCGCTCTTGTATCTTTATTTAAAGAATTACCGATTTCCACCATAGTTTTAGCAAGAGTTTTTGCAGATTCAACATTTTTCATAAAAGCGCCGCTACCAAATTTAACATCTAACAAAATAGTGTCACTACCTGATGCTAACTTTTTAGACATAATAGAGGACGCTATTAAAGGAATAGATTCTACTGTTCCTGTTACATCTCTTAAAGCATACATCTTTTTATCTGCAGGCACTAAATTTGCGGTTTGTCCAACAATTGCGATCCCTATATCATTAACTTGTTTAATAAAATCTTTTTCATCTAAAGCTATTTGAAAATTTGGAATAGATTCTAATTTATCTAATGTTCCACCAGTATGTCCTAAACCTCTTCCTGACATTTTAGCAAGTTTAACACCACAAGAGGCTACTAAAGGTCCTAATACTAATGAAGTTTTATCACCCACTCCACCTGTGGAGTGTTTATCAACTTTAACACCATCAATTTTAGATAAATCGATAATATCACCGCTGTGTAACATCGTTGATGTTAGATTAACTATTTCATCTTTTTCCATGCCTTTAAAAACAATAGCCATCGCTAATGCTGACATTTGATAATCAGGTATTTGGCCTTTTGTATAACCATTAATTACAAATTCAATTTCTTCTTTAGAAAGTCTTAAACCATCTCTTTTTTTAATAATAATATCTACCATTCTCATAAAAAAATACCTCAGGTATTATTTTATATTTTTTTAAATAAAAAAAATAGTAAAATTGTATAATATGGAATTTTTAAAAAGTCTAACTAATTATTTATCTATTGATGAAATTAATAAATTAGATGAATCATTAAAACATAAGTCTAGAAAAGCTTTACTTTTAAATATAGATAAGATGGATAAAAATACATTTTTATCTTATTTTCCAAAATTAAAAATACATCCATATTTAGAAAATGGATTTATTATTGATGAAGATGATAATACAGATTATGGACATCATATCTTTTTAGAATTAGGTGTTTATTATTTACAAGAACCATCTGCGATGATTGTCTCATCTTTACTAAATAAATCAGATAAACCATTAAAGGTTTTAGATATGTGCTCCGCTCCTGGAGGTAAATTAATACAATTTGCCTTAAATAATAAAAATTCTACGATTATTGGAAATGATATAAACTTTAATCGCCTGCAAGCTTTAATAGAAAATATTGAAAGAATGGGTCTAGAAAATGTTATAGTCATTAATAATGATTTTAAAAACATTTATCATAAATATTTAAATTATTTTGATGTGATAATATTGGACGCTCCATGTTCAGGAAGCGGAATGTTTAGAAAAGATCAAAAAATGATTGATGATTGGTCATTTAATAAAGTTATTAAATACTCTAACATTCAAAAAGAATTAATAGATATCGCTTATAAAATGTTATCTCCTAATGGGAGATTAATATATTCAACTTGTTCGTATTCATATGAAGAAAATGAAGAAGTAATCTTAGATTTATTAAATAAATATGATGATATAAAACCAATAAATTTAGACATAGCAAAAGACTTTTATATCGATAAAAATACTAACCTAGGTTTTCATATTTTCCCCTACTTATTTTCAGGTGAAGGTCATTATATTTGTTTACTTAAAAAAGATGGAGATGAAAATAAATATTTAACCACTGATGAAAATGAAATCATCAAAGATGATATTTATTATTATCTTAATCATAAAATCAAAATAGATAACCTAAACATCTTGCGGTATGGTGTTAAATATAAAAAGATCTATCAAAAAGATAAATCTACTACATATTTTTATCATTATAGTCATTCTTTTAATGTTAATAACTTTAAAAACTGCCCATTTCAAATCATAGAATTAACTAGTGATGAGGCTAAAGATTATATGCAAGGATTATCTATAAAAATAGATAACAATAACATAAAAAATAAAGACTACATCTTACTAACTTATAAAAATGTTGCATTAGCGTTTACCAAATTAGAACAAAACAAATTAAAAAACCTTATACCTAAATATCTTAAAAACAAACGTTTCAAGTTTTAAATTTCTCTTTTTTTGCTTGTAATAATTTATTATAAATTATAAAATACTAGCATTCTTTACATCGAAAGGAGAAATAAACAAGATGAAGAAAAACATATTGAAAAGTCTTGCCGTATCTGTCTTAGCAGTCGTTGCATTAGCGGGTTGTACCACTAATGCGGATAGCAGTTCAGTTGATGTAACTAGTACCTCTACTGAAACTGGTCCAACAGTTACTACTATTTCAGATGTTTTAGTGTGGGACTCTGACAATAATCAACCTGATGCTATAGGCGCTTATGTTACCTTCCAAAATGTTACCGTTATTGGTAATTTAGAAGAAAGCGTTTATGTCATGCAAGTTGACAGTGCCATTTACTCTATCCAAGTGTTTATTGAAGGTTATGATAATTCTTATACAGTTGGAAATGAAATTAATGTTACTGGCACTATTGGTACAGTCGAAGGACGTATCGTATTATTAGACGCAGTTGCAGAATTGGTAGATGAAGGTGATTTTTCTTTCTATTATTATGCAACTTATCGTTCTTATTTTGATAGTCTAGTTTCTAGAACATTATCTGGTACCGTTTTAGGTGTTACTCTCCAATTAGCGGAAGATGTTGGCATTTTAACTTATGGTGAAAGTAAAACATTTTATGTCACATTCCCTGGTGAAGATACTGACACTGATAATGTATATAACTACTTCTTAATGCCAGTTTATGTTCCTGCAACATTAACTAGAACTGAAGTTTTAACCTTTAACCAATACTTTGCAAGCTTACAAGCTGGCGATGCTATTTCTGGTTATTTTAATTACCACTATATCAATGGTGAATCTGGATTCTTATTTTCTGATATAGCTCTTGCTTATGCTGGCGAAACAAGTGTATCCGTCTTTACTGATGATGATAGAGGTACTGCTATTATGAGTGCAGTAGAATCTTATGTTATTGGTGATGAAGCTGCATTTATGCCAGAATCTATCGCAGTTGATACCATCTATTCTTATTATTTAGATGATTATTACTATGAAGATTATGGTCAATTCTCTATTATGGCTTATACCTATAACACTTCTTTAATTACTGGCTCTACTACTAGTACTGCCTTCTCTGAATTAGTGAGTTATTTCCAAAACATTGATGGTTTAGAAGAATACACTAATGATGGTACTTATGCTGAATATTATCCAGTAGAAGGTAGCGCAGGTGATATTGCTATCGGTATTGAAGAAACTATGTGTTATATTGAAATCGTAATTATCACTGGTAATCCTTCTATTATTGCTGGTGGCTCATTTGATTCATTATTTAGTAATTATGAAAGTGCAGTTAATAGTTATATTGCCTCTGGTAGATTAACTATTGATGGTTATACTGGTGATAGTGACTGGCAAACTGCCTTACCTGATTTTGAAAATGAAATCACTGTTGATGATAATGCTTATCCATATGGTTTAACTTATTTAGATCGTACTGATGAAACCACCTATTTAGGTTATGAAAATGGAGGCGTAAGCTATAGTTCATTACTTGAAACATTCACTATTTGGTATTACACCGATGATACTACTAGTGATGCTACATTAACTACCTTACGTAGTGCATTCTATGAATTAGCAGATGTCTTAGATGAAGCAGAAGGTTGGGAACAAGGCTATACTGGTGTTTATTATAGTACTACTACAGGTGCTTATTACACCGCTTATGGTAATTCCACTACTAACGAAGTCGTTATGACAGATGTCGTCAGCGGTCGTTATGGTACTGGCATCATGGCTCTTATGATTGAAGTATGGGTCGTTGATGAAGCAGCCTGGGATAACATCTTCTTTACTTCTTATTAATTAATATAATTAATTAAAAATAAAAGGCGGTTAATTCTAATCGCCTTTTTTAATGCACTTTTTTTATATCTAAACTATAAAGGTTTATAATTTGAATTATATTTTTGCATGGCTAGTAAGTCTTTTTTTCTTAATTCAAAGCTAATTGTTTTTTGAATTTGATATTGGACATATCTAGCCACTTCTTCGGTAGACATATCTTTATAATCTTCATAATATAAAGGTTTTAAGATTTTTATATGAATAGGATATTTCTTATAAATAGGTGAAGATTTAAATATTCTATCAGAGCCCACGATAGCAAAAGGTATGATTGGAATTTTAGCTTTTTTAGGAGTTCTAAAGGTGCCTGAATGCATAGACGCTACTTTTTGAGTAGAATCTTTTAATCTAGTGCCTTCGGCAAATATACACCAATTCTTTTTTTCTTCAATCATTTCTTTTTCAACGCGTTTCATCACTTTTAAAGTAGATTTTAAATCATCACGTTTAATAAAGGCTCCTGATATAGCTTTTAGGGCTTTTCCTATAAAAGGATATTTTAATGTTTCTATTTTACTTACAAAGGTAATAGGTTTATTTGATATAGCTAAGATCGCTAATGGATCAAAATCAGATACATGATTTCCAATTAAACAATAATTAGTTTCAATATCTTTTAGATTTTCTAAACCTTCGACGATTATCTCACCGTTTAAATAATTAGTTAATTTTTTAACTAATTTATGTATTTTAGCGTAGCGTTTTTCTATTGGAGTCTTATTAGGATTAATTGAATATTTTAATATCCAATTAAAATAAGCAAAAACAATTGATGGCGCAGCCGTAACTAAAGGTTTTGCATATCTTCTAATAACACCCATATTATTTTTTAACCAACCACACTATGGAAAATGGAGATTGGATTAAGTTTTTAACATAAACTTTTTTATCCATTCCACCATTTTTAGAAAATAAAATATAATAATAATCATCTAATTCGACATATTTAGTTTCAGGGCTAGGATTAAATAAAATTACGCCTTTATGATTTAAGCCATCAATATCATTAAGACTTAATTTTATCCCTCCTAGATCCATTTTTTCATATCTATAAATTTTAGATATTTTATTTGGATCTATTTCTTTTAAATAAGGAATTTGTTTTCTAAAAGAAATTAATTCTTTTAAATATTGAGCCATTTCAAATCTTTTATCTAAGATTTGATAATCAAATTTATTAAATTCATCACCCATATTATAGGTATTATCTTGCATATGTTTAGATAAGCCTATTTCTTGTCCCATATGAATAAAAGGAACACCAAAAGAAAACATAATTAGACTATTAGCAAATTTAATACGATCTAATCTAACATTTTCTTCTTCATATTCATTGGTGACCATTAATTTATCATATAAAGTACCATTATCATGACATTCAACATAATTAATAGATTGAGATGCATCTAAAAATCTAGGAGGAAAAGTATGATTAACCACACTTCCTAGTAAAGCAAAATACATTCCATCTACATAAGAATAATCACCGTTAACATATCCTTTAGCCCCTATATCAAAGGTTGAACCTTTTAATATATCTCTATATGAATCATTAAAGAAACCAACACCTTTCATTTTAAAAGCATTAGGAATCGCCGCTTTATCATCTTTTTTTATACCACTTAAAATATCCCATCCTTCACCATAATAAAAGACATTGTCTTTTATAGTCGCTATTTTTTCTTTTGCTTTATTAATAGTGTTTATATCTAGTAGCCCCATTAAATCAAATCTAAAACCATCTACATCAAACATTTTGACTAGATAATATAAAGAATCAACGATAAGTTTACTTACCATTGGACGTTCAGAGGCAATATCATTTCCACATCCACTTCCATTATAAATACGACCTTGATTATTTTTTCTAAAATAATAACCAGGTAATATTTTTTCTAAATCAGAAGCTTCATAAGAATAAATATGGTTATAAACAACATCTAAAATAACTCCGATATTGTTTTTATGAAGACCATTTACTACTTGTTTTAATTCTTTTATTCTTTCAGATGGATCTTCTGGCTTATTAGAATAAGAACCTTCTAAAGCAAAATAATGAGTTACATCATATCCCCAGTTATATGAAGATAAAGGATCGTCATCTTTAACATTTGCAAAATCTAATACTGGTAAAAGTTGAACATGAGAAACATTTAGATATTTTAAATAATCTAATCCAGCAGGATTACCTGCTGTTGTTTTTCTATTTTCTTCTATTAAACCTAAATATTTACCTTTATTAACAATATTAGTGTGACTATCAATAGTAAAATCTCGAATATTTAATTCATAAATTGTAGATTCAGTCATAGTTTTATTTAAATTAGAATTAATATTAGGATAAGCTTTATAAATTGATTCTATATCTACCACTGCACTTCTTTTTGAATTTAATGACATACCTTTTCCATAAGGATCATTAACTCTTCTAGAAATACCAGAATTAGTGACTACATATTGATATTCGACATTATTTAAATCACCCTTAATAGCGATCTTATATACACCTTTTTCACATCTATTCATCTCATAAGTTAATAGACCAGTTTTATAATAGACTAGTAATGATACTTGGTTTGCTAATGGGGCCCATATAGCAAAACTTGTTTCATCTTTTGAATAAATTGCCCCTAAATCATCGCCTTCATAATAAAATTTATCATCAAAATCATCAAAATAAATGGCATCACTTACATCTACTGATACCGCGCCAAAATGTGGAATAAATAATTCATAATAATGACCATAATCAAATTCATCTTTTAATTTGATTTCAAATAAATAAACATTATTTAATGAAATAATTTTAGAAGGCTTTAATTTATCAATTATTTGATAATCTTTAATAAGTAAAAAATAAAACTCATCACTATTTCTAGATAGTTGGCTAAATATCATTACATTTATAGTATTAGAGCTAGTTAATTTAGCGACAAAATAAGATTGTTCCATATATTTTAAATAATTACGATTGCGATCGCATACTCCTTTTCATGAGAAATAGAAACATTTTCATAAACTTTATTTTCATAATATATGATAGGATTTGTATTTCCATCTTCATATAAAACTTCTATTTTATTTAAATCCATTTCAAATAAACCACATTTATTAGCTTTTAAAAATGCCTCTTTTGCGGCGTACCTACCCGCTAAAAATGAAAGTTTATCCGCTTTTTTTTGCATTATATCTAATTCTTTTTTAGATAAAATTTTATTTATAAAATGCTCATTATTAATATCTAGACGAGAAATTTTAACTATATCTATACCTACAGACATATTTAATAAGCTCCATCATTATATTCGCTATTTTTAATATATTCATCAATAGTTTCTGTAGATGATACTTCATCAGAAGTATTTTCTACATCTATACCATAACTATCATCATGAATTAAGACCTTACAGCCTTTAGAATTACTTTTTGCGTCTTTATTTTTAGCCACAATTCCATCGTTTTGTAGTTGGTTAAATACTTTACCTGCTCTAGTAAAGCCAAAACCAAAAATACGAGTAATTTTACTAATAGAGAAATATTCTTCCGCCATCGCGGCTTTTTTAACTTCTTCATATTTAGGATCAATATTTGAAGCACTACTTCCTTGTTCCATTGAGGCAAAATTAATAAATGGATTATCACTTACATCATTACTATGGTCTTGTAAATCTAAATAATCAGAATCATAAACAGTTTGATGTTTAGATTTTAAATATTGGACAACACTATTGATTTCAGAGTTTTGAACAAAAGCACTTTGAAGTCTAACACAACCAGTACGACTAACTAAAGGAGATTGAACAAGTAAATCACCTTTACCTAATAATTTTTCTGCTCCACCTTCACCAATAATAGTAATAGAATCAACAGCACTAGAAGTCATCAATGCTACATGGGTAGGTAAATTAGCTTTAATAACACCATCAATAACTTTAGTAGATGGTCTTTGAGTAGCGACCATTAAATGAATACCACATGCTCTAGATTTTTGCGTTAAAGATATTACATATCTTGAGACATCTTTAGCTCTATCTACTAAATCAGAATATTCATCTAAGACTACTAATATATAAGGCATTGTATCATTACCTTCAGCTTTTCTAGCGGCATTATATTGTTTAATATTTGTAACTTTATAATTTCCAAAAGCCGTATATCTATTTTCCATTTCATCCACTAGTTTTGATAAACACACTGCCACTTCTTCAGGTTTAGTAATAATTGGACATAATAGATGTGGCATATTTTCATATAGACGCATTTCTACTTGTTTAGGATCTACTAATATAATTCTTAAATCAGCAGGATTATTTCTCATAATTAAAGTCATAACAACACTATGAATAAAAATAGATTTACCACTACCAGTAGTACCTGCTACAAGCATATGAGGAAAATCATCTAAATCAGCATAAACGATTTCACCTTGAATGTTTTTTCCAAAAGCTAAAGATAAAGGTTTTTTAGCTGGATCAGGTAATTGTTCTAATACTTCTTTAAAACCAACTGTACACATCTTAGCGTTAGGTATTTGTAAACCAGAATAAGTCTTACCTGCAACAATTGGTTCAAACCTAGCGGAAACACCACCTAATCTAATTGATATATCATCAACAATCTTATCAACGTTTCTATAAGAAACACCTGTATCATAAGTAATAGCAAATTGAGTAACAGAAGGTCCAATAATATATTCTGTAGCTTGTGCTCTTACTTTAAAAGTATCAAATGTTTCATTAATTTTACCTAAATAATCTAAAGCTGCTTCATTATTAATAGAATTAGTTTGACTATTATCATATTCCATTAATAAATCTAAGCTAGGATAGGTATAAGTTTGTCTTTCAAAAGAAATGGTATGGACATCTTTAATAGAATTATCTTCTGCTTTTTCTTGAAACACTACGTTATGACTATATTTATTATTAACTGGTTGCTGAATTTGAGGCTCAGGCTGAGGAACTTGATTAACCACTGGTGTGGGCACTACTTGAGGTTGAGGCATAATATTTTGATTTGAATAATTATTAAAGGCAGGTTCTACTTTTGGTTCAGGCTCTGGTTCTGGTAAATCAAAAGTCATTTGTTCGATGTTTTGAGGTTCTTCAGGTATTTGATTTTGCTCTTTAAAATATAAATCGTTATTATTATTTACTTGATTATTAGAGACCATTTCATTTGGTCTATAATAATGGGCTTTTGATAAACCTCCCACTTTTTGATAATTAGAATTATTAAAATATAAAGATTCAGTGTTTACATTACTCGTAGCGATATCATCTTTATAAATATCTTCTTTATTTTCTTCTGGATGATAAATAACACTTGCTTGTCTAATAACATCCATTGAACTATTTTTAATTTCTTTTTTAGTATAGATTTTATTTTGATTATTTCTTGATAAAGTAGTAACTAAATTTTCATTATTAATTTCTTCTTGGATTTGAGGATTATTTAATATTTCTTGTTTAATTTGTTCTTTTTTAGATTTAGATTTTGCTGTTGCTTTTTTAATAGCAGAAATAATATAAGGTAAGCAAATAATTAAAATAGACATAAAAATTAATAATGAAGGTACAAAATAAGAAAATACGATGTTATCAAAAAGATTAAATGTAGAAGCAAATAAATAACCTATCGCGCCACCACCTAAACTTAAATGATCGGGATTAAATAAAAATGGTATATCAATATAATCTTCGTGATAAAAAAGACCATCGTGTAAAACATCTAAAAAATTAACACTGAAATTAGGAAAAGTAACATCGTATGATGATAATGATAATGTTAATATGCTTAATACACCAATTAAGGCTAAAATAATAGAAATTGTTAATAAAAATTTATGTTTAAATTTAACTTTTCTATTTAATATTAAATAGATACCAAACATTAATAACAAAGCATAAATAAAATAGCTACCATAACCGAAGAAAAAGAAAAATAAATAATTAAAAGTTCTAGCTACATATCTAACATCAATTATTAGACTAATTGATAATAAACATATTACACAGCCTGCGAGTATTTCAATTGTCTTTATAGGTATATCTTTAATAGGTTTTTTAATCTTTTCGCTCATACGTAAAAATTATACATTAAATAAGGTCTTTATTAAATATTTAATAACATTAATTTAGACAATGTCTAAAATAGTAATTTTAGATTATTCCATCTCAATAATAATAGGCACTATTACGGGATCTCTTCTTAGATGATGTCTAATGGCTTTAGAAACTTTTTCTTTAATGATTTCATAAACCACTTTACGATCAAATTCACCCTCTTTAAAAGTTGAAAGTGCATTATTAACTTCTTCTATATAAATATTAGTCACTGATTTTAATATTGGTTCAGCATCTTTTACAAAAACAAATCCTCTCATCTGACAATCAGGTTTAGTAATGATTTTTCTTTGTTTTAAGCTTACAGAACTGGCTATGACTACAACACCGCCATAACCTAATTTATTTCTTTCAATTAAAACTTCTTCACTAACATCACCAACACCTAATCCATCAATAATTACTTCTCTAGCATCAACACTGTCTTTTATATCTATAACAGGTCTAGGAGAATCAGGTTTAAAATTAATCACACTTCCATTTTCTAAAACAAAAACGTTGGTATGATTTAAACCAATACCCATAGATAAGGCAAGTTTAGCATTGGCTAATAGTTGCACAAAAGTACCTCTAACTGGTAAATAATATTTTGGTTTTAATAAAGATAACATCATCTTTAAATCATTAGCTTTTGCATGCATACTTGCCACTTCTTTACGTTTTAAATACACTACTTCTGCATGTGTTTTAAATAATTCATCTGTGGTATGAGTAAATAAATCTTCTAAGTTATCACTTGGAGGAGCACACAATAAGAAAGTATCTTTTTCATTTAAATAAATACGTTTATCATCATTTTCTCTATGACATAGTTTTTGCACTTCATAAAATAAATAATCACCATGTCCTAAAATTAAAAATACTTCATCTTGGCTTCTATATCTTAAAACATTTTCATAATTAGCTAAATTATCTTTTGGAATATTAACTAAACCAGTATTAATTAAATGTTCCATAATATCTTTTGTTTGTTTATTAAAATAAACAATCTTTTTATTATTTTCTAAACATAGATTAATAATTTCTTGTAAGTTATAACTATTTTGCCAAAAAGCTGCTACAAATAATCTTCCTTCTTCTTTATTAAAATAATTAGCGATGTGTTCGGTAAATCTATGATCTGGAGAACAATATCCAGAAGAAGTTGCGCCTAAAGATTCAGACATTAATAATAATGTTGGTTTTTCGGCGATCTTTGATAAAGCAGGTAAATCAAAACTAAATGATTTAAATTTAGTATCATAATCCACTATAAATTCACCAGCATAGACTATATAACCCCTACTAGTTTGAATAGCCACACCATAAGAATCATAAGCATTATGGAAAGTTTGAAATAATTGTACTTCATGACCAGAAACAAGTAATCTTGAAGTAGGTTTAACTACTATAAATTGATAATTTATTCTTTTATTAGCAAATATGTCTCTATGTTCAATGATAAGTTTAGTATATTCAGTTACATAAACAGGAGCAGGAGCATATTCATAAAAAAATGGTAAACCCCCGATTTGTTCATCATGAGCGTGGCTTATAAAATAAGCTTTTACTCTACTAGCATTAGCTTTTATATAATCTAAAGAAGAAATGATAAAATCAATGCCAGGTGTGGTTTTATTGGGAAATTTTAGACCGCAGTCTAAAATAAATATATCATCGTTAACTTCTACAACGATCATGTTTTTACCTAATTCATCTAGTCCGCCTAAGGCAAACACTTTAATAGAATCGTTCATATCTACAATCCTTTCTTTTTAAATAATTTCTTTTTAAAAGATTTTATTTAAAATAAATATTTATTTTATTTCACTAGTGTAAATTATATCTACACCTAGATCTAATACATTTTTAATCGCGATATCATTAATATAACAAGGTGCATTCACTAATGTTTTATTAATAACATCCATAACATCAAAGATTTTATCTTTGGGTATTTTATTTGATGTTTTAACAGAGACGACGCAGTGATTTCTATTTTTTACTCTTATCGTAGTCGTAAGAGTGCGCATAGGGTTTGTAATTTCATTAATAGCATACTCTACACCCCTCTTACAAAAATTACCGCTGACAGATAGACTATCATCGATATTTAAAATACAGCCTCTTGGACAAATAATGCAAGTTAATTGCTTCATTGTTTAATCTCGACATCTACATATATATTATCATTAATATCTTCTAAATTCATTATATTAATCTTAATATTTTGCATTTCAGAAGGAAGTAAAGCTAATTTTGGAATTCTTCTAATTACCTTATCATCACTTTTAATAACAATATCAACATTTTTACAAGGCTTTTTAACTCTAAATTTAAATTCAATTTCATTTAAAGAATCACTAATAATGTGTTGTGGGACAACATAACTAACATTATTTAAAGGTATAACCTTTATATTTCTAGTCTTTTTGATTTGGTTTTTTAAGTATAGGGAGGCGCCGTAGCCCGCTAAATAGCCTTCACTAGTAACATAATCCACTAAATCATGAACATGTAAACAATTACCACAAGCAAATAAACCATCTTTAGATGTCTGCATAAATTCATCTACAACTGGTCCTTTAGTGGATGATATCTCTACATTTAAAGGATTTAATAAGTTAACATTAGGCACTAAACCAACACTTAAAAGCAAAGTATCAGCCTCAAATTCTATCTCACTACCTTCAATAAAATTAAAGTTTTCATCCACTTTTGCGGCTATTACTTTTTCTAATCTAGACTTACCTTTAACTTCTTTAACTGTCGTAGATAAATATAAAGGAATATCATAATCTTCTAAACATTGTTTAATGTTTCTAACTAAACCATTTGAATAAGGCATAATTTCTAAAACTGCTAAAACTTTTGCTCCTTCTAAAGTCATTCTACGTGCGGTAATCAAACCAATATCACCACTTCCTAAAATAACGACCTTTTTAGCAGGCATATAGCCTTTAATATTTAAAAATTTCTGAGCGGCACCTGCAGTGTATACCCCCGCTGGTCTATCTCCCATTAATGAGATGGCCCCTGCATTTCTTTCATAACAGCCAGTAGCAAACACGATCGCTTTAGCTCTTATAACATTTGCACCCTCATCATTAATATATCTAACTTCAAAATCATCACTAATAGATAAAATTGAAGTATTTAGTAAATACTTAATACCTAGCTTATCGATTTGCTTATAGAATCTATAAGCATATTCAGGTCCACTTAATTCTTCTTTAAAAACATCTAAACCAAAACCATCATGAATGCATTGATTTAAAATACCACCTAATTGTTCATCTTTTTCAATAATTAAAATATCTTTTATGCCTTCTTGATAAGCTTTAATTGCCGCGCCTAAGCCAGCCGAGCCACCACCAATAATTAATAAATCAACACTATTCATTTTTATCACCTACTTTGGTCTCATAATAAAGTAAATTAGATCCATCTTTATCATATAAAATATCAAACACTGATTTATTAAAATAACTGGCTAATATTTCAATAACACTACCTTGACAAAATCCACCTTGACACTTACCAAAACCCGCTCTAGTTCTTTTTTTAATAGCTTTAATAGTTAATGGTTTAACATATCTATTTAAATTATCTTTTATTTCACCAAGTGTTACTTTTTCACAATAACAAACCATACAGGCAAAATCTTTATCTTGTTTGATTAATTTATCTTGTTCTTCTAATGATAATTCATTAAATCTAATATAAGGTCTAACATAAGGATTATAATTAGATTTTTCTTTTAAATTAATAAGAGGAGAAATTAGATTTTCTATTACATAATCTGCAATTGCAGGAGAAGCTGCTAATCCTGGAGATTCTATTCCACAGACATTAATAAAATATTTATCAATTTTAGAAGATTGAATAATAAAATCATGACTAGAAGGTGTAGCTCTTATTCCTGAAAAAGTTCTAATTTGTTGATTAAAAGGTATATATTTAACCATTTTTAAAGCATCTTCTTTTACTTTATCTAAAGTATATTTATCGCAGGAAAAATCATCTTTTAAAGATTCTTCACTAGAAGGACCCACTATATAATTATTTGATGAAGTTGGAGATATTAATACACCTTTACCCTTACTTGTAGGTAAAGTAAATAAAGTATGTTTTAAATAATTATCATCAAAATGATCTAAAACAAAATATTCGCCTTTTCTTGGAATAATTTTAAAATCAATATCTTCAATAAAAGAAGCGATTTCATCGCTAAAATAACCTGCACAGTTGATGATGATTTTACTATTATAATTACTTCTAGAAGTAATTAGATTAAAATAATCACCTTCTTTTTTAATATTAATGACCTTTTCATTTAAATGAAGTTTAACACCATTTTCACAAGCATTTTCCATCGCATGTATACATAAATTAAATGGATCAATAATACCTGCGCTTGGAAAATATAAACCTTTAATAACATTATCTGAAATATTAGGTTCTAATTTTAATAGTTCTTCTTTTTCTAGTATGTGAGATTCCACTCCATTTATTTGACTTCTTTTATAAAGTTCATCAAGAATTGGTAAATCTTCTTTATCTAAACATAAAGTAATAGAACCATTTCTTATAAATTTAACATCTAATTCTTTAGCTAATTGATCAAATTGTTTATTACCTAAAACATTTAATTTAGCTTTTAATGTACCTGGTAAGGGGTCATAACCACTATGAATGATAGCGCTATTGGCCGTTGTAGTAACATTTCCTACATCATTTTCTTTTTCAATGACTAAAATATCTAAATCATATTTAGATAATTTTCTTGCTATCATTGAACCAACAATACCAGCGCCAACAATAATAATATCAAACATCTTTAATCCTTATTTTTAATTATTTCTTTAATATGATCTAAAACTTTATCTTTTAAATCATCTCTTTTTAAAGCAAAATCAATAACTGCTTCTACATAGCCATATTTATCGCCTACATCATATCTTCTACCAATAAAATCATAGACAATAACATCTTTTTTATTACATAAAGTCTGAATTGCATCAGTTAATTGAATTTCTCCATTTTTAGCAGGTTTAGTGTTTTCTAATATTTCAAAAATATCACTAGTTAATAAATATCTACCGAGACACGCTAATCTTGAGGGTGCATCTTCTAATTTAGGTTTTTCCACCATATCTTTTAAATAACCAATTCTATTAACTAATTCTCCTTTTAAAGACATGATTCCATATTTTGAAACTTCACTATCTTTAACATTTTGACAACCAATAATCGCACAGTGATATTGATTATAGATATTTACTAGTTGTCTAGAAACATTATCACCATTTTCATTAACGATTAAATCATCACCTAAAATAACAATAAAAGGTTCATTATTTATTGCTTCTTTACAACATAAAATAGCATGTCCTAAACCTTTAGCTTCTTGTTGATATACATAAGTAATTTTAGCCATTGTAGTTAAGTCTTTAATTACTTCTGCATCATTTTCTTTACCTTTAGATATTAAATAATTTTCATATTCAATATCTCTTTTAAAATGGTCTACGATTTGTTTTTTAGCGTCATTAATTATTAATATAATTTCTTCACATCCAGCCTCAATTGCTTCTTTTATTTGATATTGTAATGTGGGAATATCCACTATAGGAAGCATTTCTTTGGCCATAGCTTTTGTAGCAGGTAAAAATCTAGTTCCAAGTCCTGCAGCAGGAATAACGGCTTTTTTAATTATTTTTTCCATATCTTAAACATCCTTAAATATCATTATATTAAATGTATAAATAAAAATAAATCCTACCTTAAAAAAGATAGGATTTATCTTAATTAATTATTTTTTTATTTTTTACGATTAATAAAATTACCTAGCTTTTTATTTTTAAAGCTTTCTTTTTTATTATTCGTCTCTTCAAAAGCAGGTTTTTCTAAAAATTCTTTATGAGAAACTTTAATTTTACCATGATCATCAATTTCAATGACTTTAACTTTTAAAGTGTCACCAACTTTTACGATATCACTAGCTTTTTCAATATAGCCCCAACCTAGTCTAGAAACATGACATAAACCTTCACAATTTCCAAATAATTTTACAAAAGCACCAAAATCTTCCACTCTAGTGACAACACCTTCATAAATTTCACCAACTTGGGCTTCTCTTACAATATCATCGATGATTTGTCTTGCTTTTCTAATGGTGTCTCTATCCATATGATAGATAGTAACTTGACCATCATCTTCAATATCAATTTTACAATTATCACAGTTAGCTATAATCTCATTAATAATTTTTCCACCTGTACCAATAACATCTTTAATTTTAGATGGATCAATTTTAAATGTTTCCATCTTAGGTGCATATTTAGAAACATCATCTCTTGGCTTAGATATAGCAGATGCCATTACTTCTCTAATTTTAGCTCTAGCCACATGAGCTTGCGCTAAAGCTTCTTTTAAGACTTCTCTAGTAACACCTTTAATTTTGATATCCATTTGTAAAGCTGTAATACCATTTTTAGTACCTGCGACTTTAAAATCCATATCGCCAAAATGGTCTTCTAAACCTTGAATATCAGTTAAGATGGTATAGGGATGTTTTCCATCTAAAGGTCCACTTGAAATTAAACCCATAGCAATACCAGATACCATTTCTTTAATTGGTACACCTGCTGCCATTAAAGACATACAGCTAGCGCATATACTAGCTTGAGATGATGAACCATTACTTTCTAAAACTTCCGCTACAGTTCTAATAGTGTAAGGAAATTCTTCTTCACTAGGTAAAACATAAGATAAGGCTCTTTCTCCTAATGCACCATGACCTATTTCTCTTCTACCTGGAGAGCCCATTCTTCCAACTTCACCAACAGAAAATGGAGGGAAGTTATAATGATGCATCCAGCGTTTAGAATCTTCACCATCTAAACTATCTAATATTTGTTCATCAGATTTAGCCCCTAATGTAGTAATAGAAATAACTTGAGTTTGACCTCTTGTAAACATCGCAGATCCATGGACTCTAGGAAGTATATCAACTTGAGCATCTAAAGGTCTAATTTCATCTACTTTTCTACCATCAGGTCTAATTTTTTCTTCTGTGATTAATCTTCTAACTTCATTAGCGACAATTTCTTCTAAAACTTGTCTTACCATAGACATAGTTTTTTGATGCGTTTTTTCATCTTCATATTTTCTTAAATCATAATCATCTAAGATTTCTTTTTGTATGGCATCAATTGCGTCTTGTCTTTCTAACTTATCAAAAATAGAAATAGCTTTGCACAATCTATCTTTGCTTCTTGATATAACATCATTTTCAATTTCTTCATCAATTTTATAAAGTTCAATTTCTCTTTTTGGTTTTCCTATTTCTTTTGCAATTTCTATTTGCCAATCACATAGTCTTTTAATGGCATCATGTCCAAACATTAAAGCATCTAACATATCGTCTTCACTGACTTGATCAGCCCCTGCTTCCACCATATTAATAGCATCTTTTGTACCAGCAACAGTTAAATTAATATCAGATAATTCTTTTTGTTCTACAGTAGGATTAATTACAAATTGACCATTAACTCTACCAACTTGAACACCTGCAATAGGTCCATCAAATGGAATGTCAGAAATGCATAACGCTAGTGAAGAACCAAGCATAGCCGCCATTTCACTAGAAGCATCTACATCAACACTCATAACAGTGTTTACAATTTGAACTTCATTTCTAAAACCATCGGCAAACATAGGTCTAATAGGTCTATCTATTAGTCTTGCAGTCAAGGTAGCGTGTTCGCCTGCTCTACCTTCTCTTCTTAAAAATGAACCAGGGATTTTACCTACTGCATATTGTTTTTCTTCATATTGAACAGTTAAAGGAAAAAAGTCTCCTTCTTTAGGTAAATCTGAGGCACATACTGTGGAAAGAACAACGGTATCATTATAACGGATTAGGCAAGCTCCATCGGCTTGTTTAGCAATTTCATTTGTCTCAACTTTAAATGTCTTTCCTTCGAATTCTAATTCGAATACTTTCTTCATATCTTTTTCTCTCTTTCTTAAATATACGTCAAAATTATATACCACTTATAAGCAAAAATAAACATATTAATTAATTAAAATTAATTAGATCAAAATCAATAAAAAAACTCGCGATTTGCGAGTTAATTTACTAGTTTTATAGATTATTATTTACGTAAACCTAATCTAGCAATTAATTTTAGATAAGCTTCACGATCATTTTTAGCTAAATAATCTAATAAGGCTCTTCTTTGACCTACTAAGACAAGTAAAGATCTATGAGATGAGTGATCTTTTTTGTGTTGTTTTAAATGGGCAGTAAGTTGAGAAATTTGATTAGTTAATAAGGCAATTTGGACCTCGGTAGAACCGCTGTCATTGGGGTTTTTGCCAAATTCATTAATAATAGCTTGTTTTTCAGCTTTACTAAGTGCCATTTTCTTTCCTCCTATTTTAATTTCTTAGCTTATTCATCGAATGACGTTGGAGATTCATCAATCAGCGAATAAGTCGCGACTATTAATTTACCTTAATCATAGATTAATTGCAATCATTTTTATTTATAAAATATGATTTAGCTATATCAATGTCTTTATTTATTTGTGATTTTAACATTTCTATATCATCAAATTTAATTTCATCTCTTATAAAATCATAAAAAATGATGGTTATTTGTTCTCCTACTTCTACATCATCTATATCAAAAATATGAGCCTCTAATATTGGAGTGTCTAATTTAGATATAGAAGGATGAATACCTATATTAGAAATACCATGATAGATACTATCATTAATTTTAATATCACAAATATAAACACCATTTCTTAGATTAACTAAATTTTTATCTATATCAATGTTTGCAGTTTTATAACCTAGTTTAGCCCCATTACCTAAACCTTTTTTAATTATTCCATAATAAAAATAATTATATCCTAGATACTTATTAGCCCTTTTAATATCACCATTGACTAAATATTGTCTTATTAATGTAGATGATACTTTTTGATCATCTAATGTTAATAATTTAATAACATCAACATTAAAATGTTGTTTTAATAAATCAGCATCCCCTTCATTATTAAATCCAAATCTAAAATCTTCACCACATATAATAAGTTTAGGATTTATCTTTTTTAGATATAAATTAATAAAATCAATAGGAGATGTTTTAATTAATTTTTCATTTAAATCAATAACAAATACTTTTTCTATTTGATATTTTTTTATTAAAGATATCTTTTCTTTAAATGGAGTAATTAACTTATCATTTTTAAAAGATGAATTAAAAGTTAAAGCATATCTTTTATAAGGATATGTTAAGGCTTTTTTAAATAACTGTTGATGTCCTAAATGCATTCCATCAAAAAAGCCTATACATAATAAACATTCCTCTTTTAAATCTAAATAAGTATCTTTATTAAATTTAATTATCTCCACTGTTATTAATACCTCTTAAACATACATATTTATTTTGATTTTCTTTTTGATAAATGGCTAATAAGATTTTGTTTTTAGAATAAATAGCGATCCTTTCATCACTCATATTATCAATAAATAAAGGTTGTCCATTTTTAACTTTAAATAGATCTTTATCATCAATTATATAACTAGGAAAATCTATTAAACACTCATTAATAGAAATAACTTTAGATTCATCTACTTCCTCAATTTTAAGTGCGTTACTTATATCATAGTTACCCACTCTAATTCGTCTTAAAGAATTTAGATGCCCAACAGTGTCTAATCTATTTGCAATATCACTTGCTAAAGACCTAATATAAGTACCTTTACTTACATGTGAATAAAAACAAATTTCATTATTTTTAAACACTAATAATTCAATATCAAATACTTCTATTTCTCTTTCTTTTAACTCTATATCTATACCCTTCCTTGCGTAATCATAAGCAGGTTTTCCTTTTATTTTAATCGCTGAATAAATAGGCGGTTTTTGCAGACTTTTTCCTAAAAAACTATGTAAAACGGCGTTAATTTTT
Organism: uncultured Staphylococcaceae bacterium; assembly: GCA_964433025.1. Classification (GTDB taxonomy): domain Bacteria; phylum Bacillota_I; class Bacilli_A; order RFN20; family CAG-826; genus CAJOOD01. The sequence goes on along the minus strand of CAYSPV010000003.1, from coordinate 31,103 downwards.
TCTTTATTTAAATCAGGAACTGCAGAGTTTTTAATGATATTGCCATCACTATCAAGGGTATCAGTTTCTTTACCTAATTTAATGTTTGCAATGTAGTGTTTTCTTTCTTCCATAATAAAAGGAAGAAGCTTAGTGGCGTTATTAATTAAGATGATCATTAAACCGCTTGCAAAAGGGTCTAAGGTGCCACAATGACCGACCTTTTTTACATGTAAAATATGTTTGATTTTATTACAGATATCTTGTGATGTATAACCTATAGGTTTATCTATTAATAACATTCCATTAATCATTTATTTTTACCACTTAAAATAATATAATTATTTTTATATGAAAGCAATTAGAACCCTACTAGCCTGTATTCGTCAAGCCGATCAAAAATATAATCTATTTGAAATTAATGATAAAGTTGTTGTAGGAATATCTGGAGGTAAAGACTCCCTAGCGTTATTTTATGCTTTAGATATTTATAGCAAATTTGAGCATACTAAATTTAAATTACAACCAGTGCTTTTAGATTTAGGATTTCCTAATTCTAATTTTGATAATGTCATTAATTTTTGTAAAAATTTAGGGTATGAATTAATTATTGAAGATTGTAAGACTGTATATCCTATTTTAGCTAAACAACAAGTCTTACAAAAATTAAACCATTTACCTTGTTCTATATGTTCTAAAATGAAAAAAGCTTGTATAGATAAAGTGGCTAAAAGATTAAAGTTTAATAAAGTCGCCTTTGCCCACCACCTAGATGACGCAATTGAGACTTTATTTATGAATATGTTTTATTCAGGAAAAGTAGCGACATTCTCTCCTAAAATGCATCTATCAAAAGATGATGTAACATTTATTAGACCATTTATATTTGTTTATGAAGAAGATATTAAAAAACTAATTAAAGAAGAAAAAATAAATGTTATTGGTTCATCTTGTCCTGCTGATAAACATACTACTAGAGAAGATATAAAAACATTAGTGAACCAAATCTATAAAGAGTTTTCACCATCAAAGAAGAATTTTTTAACTTTATTAGATAATAAAAAACAATATAATCTTTGGGACATGCACTCTGCTATTCAAATAAATCAAAAAGGTTTAACTATTAAACCTGTATATGATAAACAAGACTATATAGATGAATTAAATATCAGATTACAAGTATTTATAAAAGAAGAAAATATTCCCTATAACAAAGAATTTGTTAAAGATGAAGAAATTAATTCTGATTCTTATTTAATCTTATTAAAAGAAAAATGTATTGGTACATTTAGATTATTAAAAGAAGATGATGTTATTTATATACAAAGACTAGCTATACTTCCTAAATATAGAAATAAAGGATATGCATCACAGTTAATTAAATTTTTAATTAAACATATTAAAAAGATGTATACCCCTATCACTATTGAAGTTAATGCTCAATATCAATATAAATACCTATATGAAAAATATAATTTTAAATGTGTAGGAAAACCATTTAAAGAAGTTAATATAAAACACATTAAGATGATTTTAAAAGTTTAATAAATATTTATTTATTAATATCACTTATTAATTTATCTAATTCTTGAGCTTTTTTAAATGAATCATCAATAACAAAACTAATTTGAGGTACACGTCTAGTGTCCATCATTTTCGCTAATTGAGATCTTATATATCCTTTAGATTTTTCTAAGATTTTCATCGTTTTATTTATTTGTTTTTCATCAAGAATAGAAACATAAACTTTAGCATAACTTCTATCAGGAGATACTTTAACTTCAGGAATAGAAACAAAAGCTAAATTTGGATCATTTAAATCCGTTTGAATAATCTTAGAAATATTTCTAGCTAGTAAAGCTTGAATGTGTAAAGATTTATTTTTCATCTTTAACCTCAATCATTTCATATTGTTCAATGATATCTAATTCTTTAATATCATTAAAGTTTTCAATTAAAATACCACATTCAAAACCTTTATTTACTTCTTTTACTTGGTCTTTTCCTCTTCTTAAAGACGCTATTTTACCTTCATAAATAACTACACCATCTCTAATAACTCTAATAGGACTAGATGCTTTAATTTGTCCATCGATAACCATACAACCTGCAATTGTGCCTAATTTAGAGACTTTAAATAGTTGTCTAATCTCAGCTTGACCAATTATTTTTTCCACTAGTTTGGGTTTTAATAAACCTTTAGCAGCAGCTTCAATTTCTTCAATTAAAGCATAAATAATTCTTTGAAGTCTAATTTCTACTTTTTCTTCTAAAGCTTTAGCTCTAGTTTTTGCATCAGGTCTAACATTAAAACCATAAATAATAGCTTTAGATGCCGATGCAAGTAAAACATCAGATTCAGTAATGGCCCCACTTGTAGCCCGTATTACATTAATTTTTACATCTTCAACATTTATTTTTTCTAAAGAAGATTTAACCGCTTCCGCACTACCTGTAGAATCGGCTTTTAATATGATATTAATGTTTTGGATTTCTCCTTCTTTTTTCATATTAAATAAATCTTCTAAAGTAGCAGCAGAACTAAATTTCTTTTCTTTTTGTTCTTTTATTAATTTTCTTCTGGTAGTAATTTCTTTGGCTTCTTTTTCAGATTCAAAAGCCATAAAATGATCACCAGCGTGAGGAACTTCACTTAAACCGATAACTGCGACTGGTGTAGCAGGTAAAGCCACATTTAAAACTTTTTTATATTCATTAGTCATTCTTCTTACTTTACCAAAACAACTACCCACTACTAAATAATCACCGCTTTTTAATGTTCCATTTTGAATTAATAAAGTCGCTTTAGGACCTTCTTGTTTATCTAATTCTGCTTCTAATACTACCCCAATTGCGTATCTATTAGGATTTGCAGTTAGTTGTTGCATTTCTGCGACAAGTAAGACAGTTTCTAATAATTTATCTATATTTATTTTTTGTTTAGCAGAAATTTCTACCGCTATTACATCTCCACCATATTCTTCTAAAACAATATCATGGGCTAATAAATCATTTTTAACTTTAGAAGGATCTGCTCCTGGTTTATCTATTTTATTAATAGCGACAATTATTGGAACATGGGCTGCTTTTGCATGATCAATAGCCTCAACTGTTTGAGGCATTACTCCATCATCTGCGGCCACCACTAATATAACAATATCAGTAACTGAAGCTCCTCTACTTCTCATCGCCGTAAAGGCTTCATGTCCAGGAGTGTCAATAAATGTAATCTTTTTATTGTTTAATTCAACTTGATAAGCACCAATAGATTGAGAAATACCTCCAATTTCTTTATCCACTAGATTAGAATTTCTAATCGCATCAATTAAAGTAGTCTTACCATGGTCAACATGACCCATAATAGTGACTACTGGAGGTCTAGGTTGAAGATCTTTTTCTTCATCTTGAATTTGTAAATTTTCAAAATCTTCAGCGTCTACGATTTCCTTTTTTTGGAAATCATAACCGTATTCTAAACATATCGTACCTATCATCTCATCATCTAAGATAGAGTTGATATTAATAATTTGACCCTTCATAAAGAAATATTTAATAATATCGCTAGCCAGTACATCTAATTGTTTAGCAAGTTCATTTACCGAAATATTGCCTGTATAAACAAATACACCATCATTAACTTTACCAAGTGATTTAGATGCACTTACTTTGGTAGAAACATTAACTTTACGATTATTGTTTTCTAGATTTTTTTTAGCCATATTATCACCTACTTTCTTTTATAAAATTTATCATTTCATCATAGATGTTTTCATCTATACTTAGATGAAATATCTTATTTAATAATCTTTTATTTTTAGCTAGAGTAACACTTTCTATACTAGGATAGATATAGGCCCCTCTTCCTAAAATGCTTTGATTCTTATCTAAGATAACTTGTTTATCTTTAGTTAAGACAATTCTAATAAGTTTATCTTTTGGATAAGAGATATGATCTACAATATTACGACGCAAGACAACATTATTAGTTTTCATCATCATAATATTCATCATAATCATTATAGTCTATTTCATCATCATCGTATTCATCTTCATACAATTCTTGCTCTTCTTCTTCAATAGCTTTTAATTCTTCTTCAGTATAAATAGACATACGTTGAGATGGATCAACTTTATGAGTAATGATGTTATCTTCTGCTTCTTCTTTTTTAACTTTCTTTTTAGCTTTAGAAGTTGTAGCTTTAGCTTTTTTAGCTTCACTTTCTAATTCTTTTTCAAGATCCGCAAGTGTTGTTGTAGTTTTAACATCAGTTTTAATAACTTCTTCTTTAACTACTTCAATAGTAGGTTCTTCTACTTCTTCTACTTCAGGAGTGGTCTTTTCCACCTCTGGAGTGGATGAAACTTCTAATTCTTCTTTTTCTACTTCTTCTTCTAGAGTCTCTCTTTCTTCTTCAGACATTTCTTCTTCATAATGTCTTTGATCAGGAGCAACATAAACATTTGAAATAGATTGTTCTTGTTGTTTTTCTAAATATTGTTTATCAAGTAATTCTTGAGCCGCTTTTTGTCTTAATTCAATATCTAATCTTTCTAATTCTTCATAGGTTTGATATTCTAAATTTTCTTCTTTAGCCACACTTTCTTCAATTAAAGAAATATCATAACCTGTTAATTCTTTTGCTAAATTTAAATTAACAAAACGTTTTCCGTAGGCTACAGATGAAGAACCATCAGCGATAATCGCAGTAGCTTTTTTATTTTCTTTATCAATAACAATGCCTAGGACCACTGCAGGTTTAAGAGATTCCATAACAAATAAACCAGCGTTATCGCTATAACCAATAACATCTACTTTTTCTTTATTTGAAGAATTACCTAATTGGGCCACTACTTTTTGAATACGAACACCATTAGGTCCAATACAAGCCCCAGCAGGATCAACGTTAGGGTCGTTAGAATATACCGCTACTTTACTTCTTTCTCCTGCTTTTCTAGCTATTCCTTTTATGATGATTGTACCATCATAAATTTCATGAATTTCTTCTTCAAAAACTCTTTTTAAAAATCCTTCATTTGCTCTACTTACAGAGATCTTAGTACCTTTTCCTCCATTATCAGAAACACTAGATACATATAATTTAATTGGATCTTTTGGATAAAATCTTTCATCTTTAATTAATTCTCTTCTTGGAACAAATATAGAAGTTTTTGCAATTGTAACTTGTAAACCTTTTTCTTCTACTTTATCTACTGTACCTGTAATCATTTCTCCAATTTTATCTTTATATGTTTCATATAAAGCGGCTTTTTCAGCTTCTGTTAGTTTTTGTTGGAAAACATTTTTAATGGTAATCGCATATGTTTTTAAAATTGAAGATAAAGGAATATCAATTTTATAAAAATCTCCAATTTGAATGTCTGGATAAGTTTGTCTTGCTTCTTCTAATGATATTTCTAAAAAATCATCTTCTTCAACTTCCACGACTTTTTTTAGTTGAGCAAGTTCTACGAATCCATTTTCCATATCGATGTTAACTAAAGTATAAGCATCATCTCCTCCTAATTGTTTTTTTAGACCTTTGTCTAAAGCTTCTTTTAAGGCAGATAAAATTGCATCTTTAGATACACCAGTTTTAATTTCTAATTCATTAAATGCGCTGATAAAGGCTTTTGCATTTTCCATAATATTTAACTCCTTTTAAAATTTAATCGCTTTTCTAGCTTTTAAAATATTATCCTTTCTAATTTTGACTTCTTTAGTTCTTGTTTTTATCTTATAGGTTAATGTTATTTCATCATTATCTACACTTATTATTGTACCATATAAGATATTTTCTCCTTCATAAGGATGGTTTAGATGAATACAGACATATTTATTGATGTATTTATCAATATTGTCTATGTTGATGGGTTTTTCCGCTCCTATAGATGATATATCTAGAGTATACGCAGATTGTATAATATCTAATTCATCAAATAGATCATTTAATAGATTAGATATTTTAACGATATCATCCATAGAGATATCATTATCATTAATATCATCTATGATGATACTTACGGTTAATCCATTTTTATCTTTACTAGTATTTAAAGAATAAAGATAATAACCATAATTTTTTAATAATTCATCACTTTTTGTTTTTAATAATTCAAGATCCATCTAACCTCCCTTTAAAACAAAGAGTGACCCAAGGGCCACTCCATATCTTGTAAGATTAAGAGTTGTGATTTAAATCACGTCATTAATTTAGCAAATAAATATATTTGTTTCAACTATTAATTTAAAAAATTAATCTTCCTCTTCTTCTTCAATTATGGGCTCTGCTAAGATCTTTTTAACTGTGTGATGTTTACCTAAGGCTATTACTGTTAATTTAACATTTTTATAAGTTATAACATCATTTAACTTAGCAAAATTATCATCTAATAATTCAATAATAAAGCCTCCAATAGTGACATATTCTGTTTCTATTGAATCATAATCTAAATCAAATAATTCACAAAAATCTTCAAGATTCATACCCCCATCGACTATGTAGCTTCCATCACTTCTTTCAGAATATGGTTCGTTAGGATCATCTGTTTCATCCCAAATTTCTCCTACTATTTCTTCAATAATATCTTCTAAAGTAATTAAACCTTCACAACCCCCATATTCATCTAAAACCACTGCGATATGGGTTTTATTTAATTTAAAGTAACGATATACATCGTTAATTTCTGTTGTTCTTGGGAAAAATTTAATCGGAATAATAATATTAGATATATCTTGAGTTTTACTATCTAATTTTAATTTGATTAAATCTTTAGTTCTGACATATCCAATAATAGAATCAATATTATCTTCATATACTGGAATTCTTGAATGTCTAAAGGTTCTTTCATCTTTTAATATTTCATCTAATTCATCACTTTTATCAATCGCGTATATCCTTGCTCTAGGAGTCATGATTTCATAAGTTTCAGTCGTGGTAAAATCTAAAGTGCCTCTTAAAAGTTCTGCTTTATCTTCATCTAGGGCACCACTTTCTTCACCTTCATCAATCATTTCATGAATTTCATCATCTTTGATTTTAATATCACTTATAGACGCTGTTATTGGATAGGTTACAATTTGTCCAAATCCTCCTACTAAGAAGGTGATAGGAAGGGTTATATAATAACAAACAGAAATAGCCATAGAATAGAAATTAACTATTTTATAGTTAAATATCTTACCCATTGATTTTGCAATTATCTCACCAAAGATAATTTTAATTACAAGCATAATCATAGATGCGATAAGACCGAAGGTATCCGCTAAAGCGGAGCTAGGATTAACAATTATTTGATAAGCAATTAAAATACCAAGTAAAGTAGAAATAGAATCTAAACCAGCATTAATCGTATCATTAAATAACAATATCGTAGATATTGTCTTATCATAGTTTTTTGATAATTTATAGGCTCTTTTTTTATTACTGGTGGGTTTTTCATCTAAAGATTTTTTAACTCTATTAAGTGATACACTTCCAAAAGCCATATCCGCACTAGAAAAGAAAATAGAACCAAATAATAAGATAACTAAGACCACAACATAAACAATAATTAAAGTTATTGAACTCATTTTGTATTCTCCTTTAAAGAAGAGATAATATCAGAAGTATTTACTAATTCATCTAATATATCTTCCATAGTTACCATACCAATAAAGTTATCATCTTTATCTTTAACTATCGCCATATGGGTTTTTTTATTATTTAATGTATCTAAAATATCATCTATTTTATCTTCACTAGATACATATATAACAGGCATTAAAACACTTCTTATATCTAAATGTTTATCTAAAGCATATTCTTTAAAATAAGCATTAATAGATAATATACCTACGATCGTGTTATTTTCTTTATCAATAACAGGATATCTAGAATAATCATGTTTCATGATAAAATCATTCACACTTTTAGTGTTTAAATCATTTATATCAATATAAACCATATCTTCTTTTTTTCTTAAAACTTGATTTACAGTAATTGTGTCAAAATTAAAGGCTCTATCGAAGATTTTCTTTTCATTAGGTTCAAAGAGTTGTTCAGTTTCATTATTGATATTTTCATCATTAATCGCCTCATCAACACTTTCTAATAAATCTTCTTTTGTTAAGATATTTTGTTCTTCAATTTTAAAGATTTTATGTGTTAATTTTAATACACCCCTAAAGATAAGTATGATAGGGAATAATATTATTCCTATTATGAAGTCGGGCCAGGCTAAAAGTATGGCCATTCTATTTGGTATAGCTTTAGATAATATCTTAGGACAAGTATCAGAGATAATATATACTAGGGCCGCCATAACGACAGTAGATAAAATAGCGTCAATACCTCCACTTAATCCTAATGATTCACATAAGTTATAAAAAACAATCGCACTTATAGTAGACATAAGTGTTTGTACGATGTTATTAGCGACAAGTACAGAGACTAAAGTGTCTTCAAATTTTTCAGTTAGTCTAACAATAATTTTAGCGGTCAACTTACCTTGATCTGCTAAAACTTTAAAATGATATTTATTACAATTTGAAAAAGCATTTTCAGATGCACTAAAAAGTGCACTTATTAATAATAAGATAGCTATTATTGTCCAGCTAAGCCAATCTGGCATCCCAAAAGCACCGCTTGTCTCAGCGGTCATAATAGACAGAGGGTCAATGCTTTGATCGGTTAAGGTTTGTATAATCATATGCAAGTTATTTTAACAAAAATGTTATTTCTAGCAATAAATATTTTATTTATCTAACAAAGTTAGATAATATTTAAGCAAATCTATATCTTTTAAATAAGTAATCTTAAAATTTAATTTAGATCCTTCTACTAAATAGACATCTTTTTTATAAAGTAAAGCTAATGTAGCATCATCATGTATATCATATAAATTATCTTTTAAAGCTTTTTTATGTAAGTCATATAATAATTTAAATTTAGATGAGGTAGGTGTTTGTTCAAACACTACTTCATCTCTATTAATTAAATTATCTAATTTATCATCTTTAATAAAAAATGATGTATCAATATTTCTTATATAGGTAATATTAAAATCATGATTATTTAAAGCTTTAATATTATTAATGATAATATCTTTAGATATTAAAGGTCTAGCCCCATCATGAATTAAGATATTATCATTATCTTTTACTAATTTATTTTCATATAAATAATTTAAAGCATTAAAAATGCTTTCTTGTCTAGTATTACCACCTATTATTACTTCTACTTTATCTTTATATGGTTTTAGATTAATTAGATGTAAGGATTCTAAAGAGGACACTAAAATTATCTTATCTATTTCTTTTAAAGAAAAAAAAGTATTTAAACTATATTCATATAAATATAATTTGTCTACTTTTATAAAACATTTATCAATATCTAGGGATAATCTATTTCCCCTACCTGCACATAGTAATATAACAATATTCATTATTATTAATGATAAGGATTAACAGTGATTGCGCCATCAACACACACTACTACGGAAGTACCGCTACTAGCGAGCCAATTTGAACCTCTAGTAATGTTTTTCCATTCATTTTTACGTCCACCATAATTAATTCTAGCTAATTTCTTACAGCCAAAGAAAGCATTATAACCAATCTTAATTACCGATGTAGGAATAGAGACAACTTTTAAATTAGGACAGTTAGAAAACGCTGATGGTCCTATTTCTTTTATTCCTAAAGGAATAATAGCCACTTCAAGATTAGCGTTTTGACTAAACGCATGTCCACCAATAGAAGATATTTGTTCAGGTAAACCTTTACCTGCAGAATATTTAACTTGAGTAACTACAGTAGGATTAGTTTTAATTGGTTGAGTTTGGGTTGGTGTTACTTGATTTTGAGTAGGCGCCATTTGATAATTAGGAGCATTCATAACCATAGGCATTGGCATAGCAAAGCCTTGAGGATACATTTGTTGTTGCATCATTTCTTGTCTTTGTTTTTGAGCTTCTAATATACGTTTAGCGTCTTTAATATAAATACGATCTTTAAAGCATATAGAGTACACGATAGATTGGATAATACCAAACACTAATAGACCTGCTACTATATAAACAAGATTCCAAATATCCATATCATAATAAACAACACCATATTCAGTAAGCATATACATAAAGCATAGCTTTAAAGCGGCAAATATTAAGGCTACTATAAACATAAAAGCAAATACTAGCCATGTCATTACTTTCATAGCTTTCCAATTGCCTTTAATAACCCCAAATAATAAACCACATAAGAATATGATTACACATATAACAGCAAATACACCTACTACTGCTAAAAGTCCCGCAATAGCGTATATAATAACAAATACAATGCTATTTAAATCAGAAGGTATTAAGACATCTAAACCATAATTTTTAAATCTAAAGAATGCATCATTAATATTATCTGTACCTAACCAATCTTGAGCAGCGAAGAATATAAAATCAGAAGCATATACTTCATAAGTACTATCTTGATTAGGATATGAGAATACTGTAATTGGAAGTAAATATAAAAGGGCTATTGTACCACCAACAGCAAGTATCATTAATATAAGTGAAATGAATAGACCTAAATTCCATTTCTTAATTACTTTCATTCCGTTTACGCGTTTAATTGAATTCATAGAAATTATTATACACACGAATTTTAATTATTTTAATAATAAAAACATATTTTTTTATATTTTTATAAAAATAGTGTTCATTTTGCCAAGAAAGTGTATCAATTTTCCTAAAAATTTAATGAAAATAGCTATTATATGGATCATTTTGCCTCTTGTATTTTTTGAATTTCTTTAGCTAAATCTTTTTGATGTTTTATCTTCTCACTAGTTTTATTATAAATATCCAAAAGATATTTAGTGTCCATATAGATGACCGCTACACGATGATAGTTTTTATTTAATTTATACCAATCACCATATCCGTATGTATCAAATTTAATGTTATCAACACCTTTGCCATCATAAGGTAATATAAATGCATTATAAAGATCATCTAATTCTTCTTTATATTTTACTTTTTCAGCATAAGTAATTTGCTTGTTTATATCAGATGAATTAGGTAAATTACCTTCTTTATAATATTTAGCATCTAAAACATAATATTCATTATTTAATTTCATAATACTATCAGGTCTTAAAGCGGTCTTTTGTTTTTCTTTTTGTTCTTTTTCATCTTCGTCAATCTTTTTTTCTTCTTTACCTTTATATTTACCATGAGGATAATACTCATTCTTATTCTTAATACCATAGACATTATCGATCATATACTCCCATACAGTACGAAACTCTTCAGTGTAATAATTAACTGATTTATCTTTAGTATCGATGTTGTTTATAACATTAATCATCGCACTGAATAGTCTAATCTTATTATTATCATGAGTCTTAGACATGTATTTATGTATGATTTGAATATACATGTTCTTGTTCTTTTCATCTATTTTTAAACTACTTTTATCTTTGGTTTCTACACCATATAAAAAACCTAATTTATTAATAGATTCAATCGTACAGTATTTATGTAATTCTGTAATTAAAGTATTATCTAATAACTTACTTTCTCTAATAGTTTGTTTTAAATAGACGATTTCATCGTCTTGTATATAAGGTTTATTTCTTTTAATAGTTTTAGACCAATCTATCTTACCTCTTGTATCATTACGATAAGATATTTCTTTTTCCATGTAATAACATCTATTATGCTGTAAATAATACTCAATTAAATAAATATAATCCTCAAAAGGTAGATTATCATTATCATCTTCAGATCCGTTTATACTAAGAGGATTAGCCTTCTTACATTTACGAATAACAGACATTATCTTCTTAATATCTTTTCTTAATATATAATCTTCTTTATTTAGTATACGATCTTCTTTATTTCCAAAATTATAACCATAAGGAAAAGCGAAGATAAATTCTTTATCGTCACTCTTTAAACCAACATAATCTAAATCTTTTTCTATTCTAATTTGATTCTTCATTTGTGGTATTATCACTGCTTTCATTGTTTACGTCATTAAACTCAATATTTAATACAGCAGCAAATCCATTATCTTTACTATCTTTAAATTTATCTATGACATCTTCTAAAGATTCGCAGTTCTTATTAAATAATTCTTCTCTATTATTTTTAAAAGCGTCATCCCATAGATATTTTAAGACTTTTTCTGCAAAAGCTTGTTTAGCTTCAGTCTTTTCAATTTCTTCTCTACTTACAAAATGAATACCTAAACGTTTGTCTTCTGTAGAGATATATGAAGAATTATTATCTAATATTTTTTTATTAACTTTTTCACAGAATTCTCTCCAGGTAATACCACTATCGAATAATTCGACATTTCCGATATAATTTTTATCAGTTTTATCTTCTTTAAACTTATTAGGAATTAAATGCATTTTCCATCTTCTTTGAAATGCAGTATCTAATGTATATACATTTTGATCAGATGTATTCATCGTAGCAATAATACTTAAATTAGATGGTATACGTATTTTTTTATTACTATCACTAGAACCATAAACTTCTTTAGCGATATCTTTATTTGTTATATCATATCTACCTGTACCATCTTTTTCTCTATCTAATAATTGGAATATATCACCAAATATTGCCGCAGCATTACCCCTGTTGATTTCTTCAATAACTAGATAATACTTATTTTCTGTATCATTTATTGCTCTTGCTAAAATACGTGTAAATGGTCCTGGTTCAAATTTATAAGTTAGTTTGCCATTTTCATCCACATTAGGCATAATTTGTCCTACAAAATCTGAATAGGTGTAGTCAGGATGGAACACTACTCTTTCAAAGAAATTTTTATTTACACCTTTTAATTTGTATTCTTCATCTACATAATGGCTTTTACCTACACCAGGGACACCATAGACGATAAGGTTTTCGCCTTTAGCTTTTTCTTTATTAATTGGTGTTTCGTTGTTATTTGTAGTAGCTTTTTGAATATTATCCTCCATTTCTTTATTTCCTTCTTTTTTTGTTTTTATTCTCACGCCTGGGATTCGTTCCCACTGCATTAGGTAATAGAAAATATCAGTTGAAATACTATGATTTCTACAAAAATTTGCGATAGATCCATTTTTAATAAATCTTCTTTTGTATTCACTAGTTATATCGATATTTCCATCTGAAATTTCCAAGTACTTAATAGGTTGATCTAACATATATTCGTTATACCAACTAACTAATAAATTAGGATATAGCATATTGAGATATTTCATAAACCATAGTTGTTTTATGACGATTTTACCAATATCATTATTAGCAAATTCTTTTTCAAATTCTTCATATAAACTTGAATAATCAATTTCATTGTTGCTGTAATGTTTATCTACTATTTCGCAAGATTTTATTAATGTATCTATTATCTCCATGCTGTATTTAATTGCGCCATCTTCAGATATTTCTTTTTGCCCACTACTTTCATAAAAAACCCATGTCTTGCTATTTCTATCATATTTACAAATGCATTTTCTATCATTACCGCCAGCTATTCCTCCAAATACTTGATTGTTGTTTTTGTTGTATTCGAGATAATGAAACAAGCTGTCTCGGTTTACAGTTTCTTTTGAAAACAACTTTGCAATAACCTCATCTTCTTTAATGTTTTTCAAAACATCAGGGCCAAATTTAGATCTAAATTCATCTCTTATTTTTTTAGCTTCGTCATTTCTTTTAATAGCTGCGGTGTCAGTTTGCCTTGCTTGTAATTCTGAAACTATGTATTGATTATCTACTTCCATATTATTAGTCTCCTTTGTTTAAATGATTTTTTTTGGTCTGCTTATATTATTATTCTTAATAGATTTATTAATCTTTTAGTTTTAAAGCGTATATATCACATATTTCATGAAGAAAACCGTCATATTTTTCGTCTAATACAAAAATAGAGTTTGTCCCAATAAATTCAAAGCCTGTCGCTTTAGCTACTTCACCAGAAGCACTATTAACATCTTCTATAAACAAAACCTTTATATTAGGAATCCATTCTTCAAGTACATATCGTTTGTGTTTATAGCAATAAAACATGACTTTTCTTTCATTTAAAGCTTTTATTATTTCTGTCAAAGCCTCTTTTAAATAGTCTATTTTGTTTTGATATTTTTTCTTTAAATAAAAATCTAAATATGCTTTTTCTTCATTAGGATATTTTTCAAAATATAAAACAATAAAACCGATTATTTTATTACTAGATTTTAAAAATAAATTAAAACAGAGATTTGTGTTGGCATCATAGTCACGAATCATTCTATAGTATGGTCTTTTATTCTCAGAATCATATTTATCTATATAAGCTTTTAATTTTTTGGAATCTTCTTTATTATTTGCTTTTATTATTAAATTAGGCGTCTCTAATTTATCAGTGTGATTGGTAACCCTTGGTTCGAAAAGCCATTTATTAAAAGCAGAGTTCATTTCCTCATGGAGAATAAATCTTTCATCATCCGACAGGTCAAAAAAAGTATTCCAGGCTATATTTTTTAAATCCTCATCGCCTGATTCATACAACAACTTAGTGATTTTATTTATTAATTCAATATTATATATTGGAGATTGTGAGCCATCAGAATTTAATATATTGTTTTTAATAATATCAGTAAGTATCAACAAATTCCAAGACACATATTTGTCAGTCCATGTTCTCCCAGAGAAAAAACTTTTATCCTCGTAATTGTAAGAATTAAATTCATAATTCAATCCTTTACTTTTTAGATAATTTTCAAGTTTTTCAAGTAATTCATATGTTAGCATAGTGTATAGTTCCTTTCTTAATATTTTTTGCACTATTAAAGTTTTTTATTTATTTTTTATTTTTAATACATATACATTAGTTTTATCTTTTTCATCTAGACCATATAAAAGATAATCATCAAGTCTAGCACCAACAAATTCAAACCCTAAATATTTAGCTAATTTATCATAAACAATACTAGAATCTCCTATACTTTCAATTAATAAATATTGGACATCTGGTGCGTATTCTTCATAGATAAAATATCTATGTTTTTGTACATAGATTATAAATTTTCTTTCTTTTATAGTGTTTATTATTGCTTGTAAGGCTTCTTTTATATATTCGACATTATCTTTATATTTTTCCAATAAATAGTAATGTATAGTTGCTTTATCACCACTTGGATAAGGACCGAAGTCAAATCCTAATGCACCTATTAGTTCATTATTAGTTTTTAAAAATAAACTAAAACAAATCTCTGTTTCATCACTCACAGAAGAGTATTTGAAGAAATCTATAAATGAACCACAATTTTCAGAATCTTCTTTAATTTTTTCAGCATCATTAGCATTTTGACGTCTTATTATTAAATTATCTGTTCCTATATCTTTAGTGCGATTACAATTTTTCTTATAACCCTTTTTATGACAAGCTGTAGTTATTTCCTTACAAAGAACAAACCTTTCATCCCAAATTCCATAATGAGCAAATGTAGTCCAAGCAATATTTTTTAAATCTTCATCACCAGATTCATATAATAATTTTACGATTTTATTTGCTAACTCAATATCTTCATCATTAGGAGTAATATCGGGTGTAACTGCATACTTAGCCATCCCAGTAAGTGCTAATAATTCCCATGACTCATATGTATGTAGCCAGTATCCTTCAGATGTAGAATAATTAATACTAAAAAACGCATTTGTTATTATTTTTTTCCTTCTTAAATATTTTTCAAGTTTTTCAAGTAATTCATATGTTAGCATAGTGTATAGTTCCTTTCTTTATAAATTAAAGCACTATTAAAGATTTTTATTTATTTACCTTTAATAGATATATGTTTGTTTTATTTGTTCTTAGGTCGTCTTTATCATCCCAAAATACGAATTCAGTATCACCACCAGTAAATTCAAATCCTAAGTATTTAGCTATTTCATTACTATTAGTGTCATCATCTTTACATTCTATAGCTAAAAATTCAGGGTTTGGTATCCATTCTTCAAACACTGCCTTTTTATGTTTTTCACAATATAACACTACTTTTCTTTCCCTAAAAGCGTTAATTATTGCTTGCAATCCTTCTTTTAAATACTCAATATTATTTTTATATTTTTCCATTAAGTAGTAATGTACATCCATCATTTTGTCATCAAGTTGATCTTCACCGAAATCAAACGCTATTGCACCTATTAAATCATTGCTAGATTTTAAAAATAAATTAAAACTACAACATGTTTCATCACAAGTAGAAACTATGCTTGTATGGTGGATGTTGAAAAGGTCGTATTCAATAAAATCATCTGCTATTATTTCACTATCTTCAGTTCTTTGAGGTCTTATTAACAAATTTTCAGTTTCTAATTCTTTGGTATGATTAAAATTTATTCCTTTTTCATATAGTTCATCTTTTTCATCTAAAGCAGCATTTATTTCCTTATAAAGAATAAATCTTTCATCATCTTGACAATCTTCAAAAAAGGTATTCCAGGCTATATTTTTTAAATCTTCATCACCAGATTCATATAATAACTTAGTGATTTGATTTATAAGATCTATATCATAGTCTTCTATTTTTGTACTTTTCTCATTAAAAAGATATAGATTATATTTAGCAATACCAGTAAGCACTAGTAAGTTTAATGATACATATTTACCAGTCCAAGAAAGATTTTTATTATCCTCAAAACGAAGATTAAAAGGATATAATCCAAAATCCACTTTTTCTTCGTTTAAGCACTCCTTAAGTTTTAAAAATAAATCAGCAGTTAACATAATCCGAGTACCTCCTTGGTCTATTGATTTATTCAATCAAAAAACAAATCAATTGTTCTTCTTAAGATGTAAATTTCCTACCTAGAAATGTCATCGCGTTTATAATACTTTTTTTTTTTTTTTTATGTCAACGCCACTATTAGGGGTCCTCAACCACCATGTACCGTTTATTGGACATTATTAAAACGATCTATTTTGTGTAGATTTTATTTCTTTATATGTTTATTACTTTAAATAATTATTATTTAAACTTTTTTTAATTTTTCATAGCCTCTACGAATTATTTGGGCTATTAGTTTTCTTCTTTCATCTAAAAATTCAAGATATTCCATTTCATACCAATTATCAGGTAATGCATTAAGATCAAGCATGTTTTTTATTTCATCTTCAGTCATATTTTTAATAAATTCAGGATAATAATCTTTAGGTGCTTTATCTTCGGCTTTCATATTATCTGACCATTCAACAAGAGCTCTATTTGCTAAATCTTTTATATTAACTTCTCTATATCCTAAATTATGTAGATAATTTTTAGGAAATAAATGATGTGATTCCACTGCTTTTCTATTACCACTTAAAGGTTGGGTATAGGCTGTTAGTGTACTTATTTGAGGATTGGAAAATAATACTTTAGCTTCTAAAATATTTTGAGCAGCGTAATATGTATTATATTCACTAGAATATGTACCTGTATTTTTTAATATTCCAATTAGCTCAATATTAAAGAAATCATCAGTTAATTTAAATTTTTGTCCTTCTTCTAATATTTCTATAAATGATTCACTTGTTTTATCTGCTATATCTAATTTTTTTAATTCACTTTCAAATAAACTTTCAAATGAACCACTATATCTAGAAGTTAAATTAAAGAAATAAAATGATTTTGCTATAGTCTTACTTAAAGTAGAAATATCGATATTAAAATCATATTTTCCAATTAACCAAAAAGCATAGGCATATACAATATTTATTCTTGATCTAAGAAGATCTTTATGAGCAAATCCGCTTTTATAAATACATTTTAAAAATTCTTTAAAATTATTACGATCTAATACTTTGTTTAATGTTTGTTCAAAAACCTTAAATCTTTCATTTCTTAATTCTTCATCAATAACGCCTCTTTTTTCAAAATCCGCGCCTCTTAATAATTTATAGCCATACACTAAACGTCCTCTTTTAAATCCAAGCGCCATCACTATTCTTATAATATCAGCGGGTTCAAATTTAAATAATGGATTACAAATATCTTCTCTTTCATCTTCTAAATGTTTAGTCATATCACTACAAAATTTTTCAATTAGTGTTCTACCGTCAGGATAATGAACAGAAACAAGAGTTAATATAAAATCTGATTGATTTAATTTAGTGCCACCAGAATTAATATTTACAAATATATTTGCCACATCTTCTTCATCGACATCATTATATATTTGTAAATATGGTAAATCATAATCAAGAATTGTTTTTTTAAAATTAGTTATCTTAGCGGATATTTTCTTTTTTAATTGTTCTTTATATTCTTCAGTTATGATTTCACCATTTCTTTCTAGTGATTCTATTTTTCTTTTTACATATGCATTCCATACATCATAAGAATCATTTATAAAAATATCGGATATATTATAAATCCAATCTGGAGATTGTTTATGTGCCGCTGAGCCAACTTCTAATTCATCATTATTAGGATTATATGAAATAATGATTTTTCTTTTTTTGTAATTTTTATCAAATATTTCACGATTTTTAATTATTGAATATAGAGAGGTTAATCTTTGTTGACCATCAATAATTACTTCATTAGGTTCTTTATAACCTCCACTTTCTAAATTCACTTTTTTAGTTCGTACTGAACTATCTTGTTTCCATAAAATTATAAAGCCAATAGGAAAACCATTTAGCATAGATTTTAATAGATCTCTAGCTTTTTTATCTTCCCATACAAAAGGACGTTGAAGTTCAGGAAGTCCTAAAGCTCCAGCTTCAATATTACTTATAAAAAAACTAACTGGGTTACTGATAATGCTAAATTTTCCCATGCTTATACCTCACTAAATATTACAAGAAAAAATTCTACGTTTTTTTTTTTTTTTTTTTCAAGGGTTTATTGACCCTTACATATACCTTTCCTATTTAAAGGGCAATATAAAAACATATAAATCATTTATATTTATATAAATAAATTCAATACTTAATCTAATCTCTTATCTTTAATAAATATGTATTAATTGTTTCTAATTTTGTATCTTCATCAGAATATCTATCATTAGTTTTAGTGGCCACTAAGTCAAAGCCTAATGCTTTAGCTATGTTATTTCTATCTTCGTCTTCAAAAGGAACTTCTATACGTAGATATATAGGATTAGGCATATATTCTTCAAATATATAGTCTTTATGTTTTTCTATATAAAATATAACTTGTTTATCTTTAAGAGCGGCCACTAATAAATCTATAGATTCTTTTATATATTCTTTATCTTTAAAGTAATAATTAATATCTAAATAATCTTCATTAAGATCATTATAAGATAATGTATATATACCTATTAATTCATCATTATCTTTTTTAAAGATATTAAAGCTTATACATGATGGATTAGATGTGTTTATACACATCTTATTATCTTTATCATTATTAGGTCTTAATATTAATCTATCTGTTTCTAATATATTCGTGTGATTATTAAATATATTATCTTTATTTAATTGATATTGATTATATGCCCTACTCATTGGGGCATATAAAATATATCTATTATCATCATGACAATAATTAATAAATGTATTCCAGGCTATATTAATTAGATCTTCATCATTAGATTCATATAATAACTTCGTTATTTTATTTATAAGATCTATATCATAATCTTTATTATTATCTGATTTATTACTTTTAGTTATACCTGTTAAGATTAATAAATTCCATGATCTATATTTAGATGTAAATGATGTATTTTTAAAATAATCATTTTCATATGAATTGATAAATTCAAAATTTAAATTAAAACCATTTTTATTTAAATAATCTTGTAGTTTTTGATTTAGTTGTTTAGTCATGATAGATGATATTCTTTCTAAGATAGATTTATAGAATAAATCTCTATATAAATATTAGCATATATTTCATCACAGCGGTATTCCTTAAATACCATGTGTCAAAATATGTACAATACACATTATGTATATTTATTTTGTCCACTATTTGTATTACATTGTATGTATAAAGGAGGGCAATTTATGGGAAATGTTAATATCACAATACGTATAGATAAAGATTTAAAAAATGAAGTTGAAGAATTATTTGGAGATTTTGGACTATCATTATCTGCTGCGGTTAATATGTTTTTTAGACAAGCTATAAGAGACCAAGCTGTTCCATTTGAAATTAAACGTAAAAAGTCTACAGTAGAATATCTTCCAGATAATCTTGTTAAAAAGATTGCAAAAGAAAAAATTGAAGAAAACCTAGAAGCATATAAAGAATTAGCAAAGAAATAAGAAAGTCTTATAAGACTTTAAACACCATTTATTAATTTGAAATAATTATTCATTTACTGTCCAAAGTATGTGCTCATATCGATTTTTAAAATAATTAAAATCGTTGCGTATATCAATCTCAGCCATTAAATCATTATATGCATGTTTTATATTTTTAATTATGTGAATATAAGTGTCATTGTCATCATCATAAGTAGGTTCCATAAATAGATCTTTTGCATCTTTTATAATGTCTTCTTCAAAAACACGACTCTTTTCATCGCCTTTTGAAATTAAAAGTATAAGAAGTTCTGGACTTATAGGAATAATACCCAATATTACAAAATCTGGGTTTAGTTTACTTGGTATAAAAGTTGGATAATTTTCACCTATATAAAATTCAAAACAACTTTCTGGAAAAGATTTCGTCATAAAAGAAAGATAAGTTCCAAACAAACCTTCTGTTTTTAATTTGAAATATACTTTAAAAGGTTCAGCAATTTTATCGTTATTAAGCATTTCTTTTAACGATCTACACTGATAAATTCGACTTAAATGTCTTAGCCAAAAACCTCCTGTATAGTCATCGTAATCATTATCTCTCCACCACGTAAACCATGACTTTGATTCTTTAGAAAAAGCTAAAAAATCACCTACATTAAGTTTTGTTCTAAACGATATTAAAGCGAAAAAATATTTTATACTATCAATTTCTGCTTTTGTTAAAACTATTCTTTTCTTTTTATTTAATATTTTATTTTTAAATAAAGAATACATCTCTTTTTCATACTTTTTTATACCGTCCCCTAAACTAAGTAGCAAAGGCCAATCATATCCATCAAACGCCTCTAAAAAATAATCTTTAAATGCTTCATCAATATCTTTAATAGTGACTTTATTTTCTTTTTTTGAATAACAATTAATCTTATTACCTTCAAAACAAAAATTTTTAAGGATGAATTTAGGAATATACGGATTACTTTTAAATCTTTTAGTGGCACTACTTTTCATGTTTTGATTATAACATGAAGTTATAAACAAATAAGGTCTTATTATGTGGGTGCACTATTTTTGAAACATAACGAACTTCATAACACAACAAAAAAAGTCTTTTACAAGACCTTATTTATGGTGCCCCATCGCAGAATCGAACTACGAATAGATCCTTACCATGGATCCGTTATGCCATTTAACTAATGGGGCATCTCGTATAAATATAGTATAATTGAGAACTTAATGCAACAAGATTTTATTTGATGTGTATACCATATAGATCATATACAGATACAGATGATATTTTAACATTTACTATATCACCATTATTTAATATTTCATCACTTGTAAAGTATATATTTCCATCTATATCATCAGGAGCGTTATAATAGCTTCTTAATAAATAATAATTCTTAGATTTACCTATTACTAATCCTTTCATTATTTCATTAATATGTTTTTTATTTTTTGAATAGGAAATATGTCTTTGTATTTTTAATATTTCATCTTTTCTTTTTAATTTAATATCTTTTCTTATTTGATTTTTCATATTATAAGCTTTCGTATCTTCTTCTTTTGAAAAAGTAAAAACACCTAAATGATCAAACTCTATGTCTTTAATAAACTGACATAGATTATTAAAATCTTCTTCTGTTTCTCCTGGAAAGCCCACCATAAGGGTGGTCCTAAGAATAGCGTTAGGTACTTCCTTTTTAATTTTATTAAAAAGATTATATAAAAACTTCTTATTGCCTCTTCTATTCATAGACTTTAATATCTTATCTTCACTATGTTGAATAGGTATATCAAAATAAGGAGTTAATCTTTCTTCATTTTTAAATAAAGATATTAATTCATCACTAATCTCATCAGGATATAAATATAATAATCTAATATAAGAAAATTCTTTTATTTTTAATAATTCTTTTAATAGATTTTCTATTTCTACTTTTCCATATATATCTAAACCATATTTAGTAGTGTCTTGTGCGATAACCACGAGTTCTTTTATACCCTTATTAGCAAGTATTTTTGCTTCTTTTATAATATCTTGCTTATATCTAGATTTTAAATCTCCTCTTATTAAAGGAATCGCACAATAACTACAATGATTAGAACAACCTTCACCAATTTTTAAATAAGCTGAAAAAGCTTTATCATCAAATATACGACTATAATATGATAAACCATTGTTTTTATCATTTTTAAAAGAAGCGTCCACTTCTTTTATGATATCTTTTAAATTATCATAATCATCTATTTTAATTAATAAATCAGCTTCTTTTAAAGATGATTTTAATTCATCATAATATCTTTGGCTTAAACATCCACTTACGATGATCTTTTTATGGTAATTAGCCATTTCAAAGATTGCCGCTAATGATTCTTTTTTACTATCTAAAATAAATCCACAAGTATTAATAATTATAATATCTGCTTCTTCAGGTTTATTAACTATCTTATATCCAGCATCATAAAAGTAGCCTAAAAGCATTTCAGAGTCCACTAAATTTTTACAACAACCTAAAGATATTAAACCCACTGTATTCATCTTTTTTTAATAAATACAATGAAATTGTATAAAGTAAGAAGTAAAGCAAATATAAATATAAATATCTGGGCAACATCAGCATAGGCTAAATCACTTCCAGGTAAACTTATAAAAAATAAACAAGAATAAACTAGTAACCCAACAGAAGCAAATAAAATAAATAATCTTGATAAAGATCTAAGTCTAAACATTCTTAAAAACAAGGCAATTATAAAACATATAACCGCTAAGATTATGAAGATTAAAGATAATAAATGATAATCAAAACTACTAGTGTCCACTACTCACTCCTTAAAGCAATTACTGGGTCCTTTTTAGCGGCAAGTCTTGCGGGAATCAACCCTGCAATCATAGTTAGACATATAGATATAATTGGAAGTATAACTGCTCCATACCAAGGAATAATAACTGTTAGACCAATATTAACTAATGAGTTAATAATTAACATGATTGGAATGTCTAGTAAGGCTGCTACAGCAATACCAAGTAAGCCTGCTGTTAAACCAATTATCAGTGTTTCAGCATTAAACACCCTAGATATGTCTTTTTTACGCGCTCCTATAGCTCTTAATATACCAATTTCTTTCGTTCTTTCAAGTACTGATACATACGTTATAATGCCTATCATAATAGAAGACACTACTAGTGATATAGAAACAAAGGCAATTAAGACATACGATACCCCATCTACAATAGTCTGTACGGCATCAAGCATCGTACCTACACTATCTTCTACATAGACTTTATGATCATATAAACTGTTGTTATTATATTCTTCTACGATCGCTAATATTTCATCTTTAGCTTCAAAACTAACAGGATAAATATAAATAGTGTCAGGAGATGATAAATCTACATAACCTAACGTTGTTAGGTTTTGTGAATAGGTATTATCTGTTGCAAATAATTCGCCTGTAAAAATATCATAATCAGGATTTTCCATTTGATATTTTAAAGCTTCACTTTCAGTGAAAGGTTCATCGCTAGGATTAACACCTTGTTCAACTAAATATTCATATAATTCAGCACTATAGCCAATCGCACCACTAAAAGATGTCGTGGTTACACTTTCTTTTTGTCTTACAATACCTACTACTTCTAAATTTAAAGTATTTTTAACTGTTTCAATTAATGTATCATCATCTACTTCTTGATAAATATATTCTAAATTTGAGCCATTATAGTTAGGATTTTCCACCTTTTCATAATATTGACTATTAATAGTTAAAGCAAATTCTAGATTCATTAAATCATCAAATGTCGCTTCAAAAGCAGGTGCACTTTCAGGCTCATGTAAACTAAAACCCCAAGACTCTAAAGTAGAACTACCATAGGTATAAACAAATTCAGACATAATATAGGACATATCTTTTAAACCCATAGAGTATAAATATAAATCACTTATATTATTATAAGTATCTACTTTAATAACTACTTCATTAACCGCTTCTGGAAATCTTCCCTCTAATACATCAAATTGTTCTTCTAATAATGGTTGATTATCTAATAATTCTCCAAAAGCAGAGCCATTATATAAATTAAGTAAAGGCATTATTTCTTCTAACACTGCATCATAGACATAATTATAGGCTGCTTGCATTGTCGGATCAGTAATTGTATAGCCATCCACTCCATGGTAGGTGTTCGCACTATATAAGAAAGAATCATCTTCATCAATAGGATATAATCTTCTTAAAGTATCTAATTCAGTACCATCATAATCATTTAAAGCATATATGTTTAATGATTGGCTATAAACATATTGAATACCACTTATATAAGGTTCTAATTTTTCTTGTGTTTCTTCAAGCTCTAAAAATGCTTTAAAAGATTGAGTATCACTTGTAGTGATACTATTACCTAATCCTGTAACTAAATCAGTAATCGTAGATGATTCTCCTACTTCATCACTATCAGGATATTGTTCACCACTTGAAGATGACATACTACTTAATAAAGTAGTTAAATTAGGAGATGATGTTTTTGATATAGTTAAAGGATATGTTGACATAGCGTTAGTTTGGACAGAAGTAATATAATTATTAAATCCATAAGATAGACTTAATATTAACGCTATTCCGATAATGCCTATAGAGCCTGCAAAAGAGATTAATATTGTTCTACCTTTTTTAGATAATAAATTAGTAAATGATAATCCTAATGCGGTTTTAAATGACATCGCAGATTTATTTTTTCTATATTTAGTTTTAGCTTCTTCTTGTTTTACATGAGTTTGTTCTTCTTTTCCATCAAATGGTTTAGAATCACTAGTAATTAAACCATCAGACATCTTTACAATTCTTGTCGCATAGCTCTTAGCTAAATCAGGATTATGGGTAACCATAATAACTAATCTATCTTTAGCGATTTCTTTTAATAATTCCATGATTTGGACAGAGGTATTGCTATCTAGTGCCCCTGTTGGTTCATCTGCGAGTAATATTTCAGGATCATTAATTAAAGCACGGGCTATGGCCACTCTTTGACATTGACCACCACTTAATTGATTAGGTTTTTTCTTTTCTTGTCCTTTTAAACCTACTTCTTCTAAAACTTTTAAAGCTCTTTTCTTTCTTTCTGATTTAGAAACACCACTTATGGTAAGAGCTAATTCTACATTAGCTAAAATAGATATATGACCTATGAGGTTATAAGATTGAAATACAAAACCAATAGAATGGTTTCTATATGTATCCCAATCTGTAGCTTTATATGATTTTGTAGATCTTCCTTCAATAATAAGTTCACCATCACTATATTTATCTAAGCCACCGATAATATTTAAAAGAGTAGTTTTACCACACCCAGAATGACCCAAAATAGCGACAAATTCAGATCGTCTAAAATTAATATTTATTCCTTTTAAAGCATGAACTGTATCATCGCTCATGATGTAGTCTTTTTTAATATTAACTAAACTTAGCATAATATATTTACCTCCTTATTATTTTTTTGGTAATTTATTTAATTTCCATTCCCAGTTAGGACTTCCAAATGTTCCTGGAGCGTTCAGCCTAGCTTCATTACCTAATAATAGATAATCTTGCATAGGAATAATGGTTATTTTTGATGGTCGTCTAAATACATATTCCATAAATTGTTTTAATAGATCTTTGTTAGGATCTGCTCCTATGATATTAGATATATAAGCTCTTGCGTTATCATCTAAATTATCATACCAATACTTAATCGTATAATTATCATGAGTGCCAGTATACACTATCATATGACCATTATCTTTCGTGTTAGGATCAAATAAAGCATGTTGTAAGATTATCATTCCAGGTAGGTTATAATGATCTCTTAAGGCGTAGACACTATCAGTCATAAAGCCTAGATCTTCGGCAATTATATCTGCATTAGGATATTTTTTATAATAAGCATCAAAAAAGCCATAAGATGGACCTTCAACCCATTCTCCAATCTTTGCATTTGGCGCCCCATTAGGTATCGCATAATAAGCATCAAAAGCTCTAAAATGATCTAATCTTACTATGTCACATAGCTTTGCTACTGCCCCTAATCTATTAACATAGAACTTATAATTATTTTTTTTCATCTTTTCAAAATTAAAGGTAGGATTACCCCATAATTGTCCATCTTCACTAAAACCATCAGGTGGACAACCTGCGACAGTGTTAGGTTCATAAGTATCAAAATCTAAATTAAAGACATCTTTATTAGCCCAACAATCACTAGAAGAATAACCAACATAAAAAGGTAAATCACCAATGATTTTAATATTATATCTATGAGCGTACCTCAATAACTTATTCCATTGTGAGTAGGCAATATATTGTTCAAATATTAAATATAAGACTTGGTTTTTATATTGTTTGGGATATTCTAAAGCTTTATGATTTTCTAAATAAAACATTTCTTCTTTTGGCCATTTATTCCAAGGAAGTTTATTATTTTTTTCATAAAAAATATTAAATAAAGCGTATTTAATAACCCATTTATTTTTCTTTTTAAATTTTTCTAATTTGTCTAAATTATCTTTTTTAAAGTTTTTAAAAGCTTTTTTTAAGATTTTTTGTTTATAAATACCACTTTCAACATATAAAGCTTTTTTGCTGTTTGGATGATATTTTCTTACAGGTTTATCTAATAAACCTTTCTTATATAAATCATCTAAATCAATATAACGAAAATCAATAGCCTCACTACAAGTTGTCATATAAGGAGACCATCCTGGTCCTAAAGGATTAATAGGTAAAATTTGCCAATAGTTAAATCCTCTAGTATTTAGCCATCTAATAAATTTAAATGCTTCTACTCCCATATCACCAATACCATGATGGCCTGCTAAAGAAGATATAGGAAGCAAGATACCTTTATTGCTCATATGAAAAGATTTTATAATAATTTATTATAAATAAAAACACAAAAATATCTAAAAATGTCTCTTTTTTTAATTAATTGTCCACTGTGTTTGTGTTAATAGGAACTTGGGCTACTGTTATTGGATTAATCTTATTAGCCTTTAAAAATAATTTAGTTAATAATTTCTTTTTCCTTAACATGATAATTAAAAATCCAATGTATAGATATATAGCAAAAGCAAACATAAAACCACACAAACTATAAAATGAAATATTAATAAATAAAAATCCTTCAATATTTAAAGTTAATCCTAAAATTAAAAATATAATTCCAAGTATTAAAAATATTGTTCCTGCGATAGGAAATTTCTTATTTAATTTAATGTATTGTTTTTCTAATTTATTTAATTTGGAATTATTAATCATCTTGCTAAAGGAAAGCTTAACATGACTTCCTATAGGAAGTTCATTTACTAGTTCATAGCCAAAATGATAATAAACATTTTTTATTTCTTCAGCATCTTTTAATTTAACTGTTAGACTCTTTTTTAACATCTTTTAAACTTTTCACCTTTTCTCTTATTTGATTTCTTTTTTCTTCACCTTGAATATATAGTCTTTTAATTGTTTTTGTTCTAAATACGAAGTAGATAAACGCTAAAGTGGTAAATAAAAGTCCACCACCAAGAAGAGCAAATAACCAAGGTTCATCATTAAAATTATATTTATAAACCATGCATATAACAAGTAAAGCGGTATAACATATAAACGCAATTACTATTAATATTACTATTGGAAAAAATTTAGGAATATCAAATGAAGAAAACCAACTATCTTCTAATTGTTTAAGCTCTTCATAATTATTTATTTTAGGATCACGTATAAAATTTAAAGTTATTAAAGTATTATCATCTTTATCTTCAATTGATTTTTCTAATTTCCAGCCAAACATTTCCATTTCATCCACATAACTAGGATAGGCGGCTTTACTTACTTTAATAGATTTATATTCCATGTCTTACATTTTAACACATTTATAAAAGATAATAGAGACAAAATTAAGTAAAATGTATCACTTTTAGCACTCTTTACTTGATACTGCTAATTTAAGGGTTATAATATATTTTGGTTTTATAAAAAGGAGGAGAAATTTATGAAAGAAGTAAAACAATTCCAAGCCGAATCAAAACAACTATTAAATCTAATGATTAATTCTATTTATTCCAATAAAGAAATCTTTTTAAGAGAATTAATATCTAATGCAAGTGATGCTATAGATAAATATAGATATCTATCTCTTACATCTAAAGGAGAAGTTCCTACTTTAGATCATTATATTAGATTATCTATTGATAAAGATAATAGAATATTATCTATATCAGATAATGGAATAGGTATGAGCAAAGATGAAATCATATCTAATTTAGGTACGATTGCAAGAAGTGGATCTAAAGACTTTTTAGAAAAAATTAAAAATGTTAAATCTAAAAAAGATTTAGATATTATTGGTCAATTTGGTGTGGGCTTTTATAGTGCTTTTATGGTCGCAGATAAAATAGAAGTGATAACTAAATCTATAAATGAAAATAAAGCTTATAAATTTATAAGTGATGGTCAAGATAGTTATTCTATTGAAGATGATGTTAGAGAAGAAAATGGAACCACTATTAATGTATATGTAAAAAAGTCCACGAAAGAGGAAGATTATGATACTTATTTAGAAAGTTACACTATTGAAAGATTAATTAAAAAATATTCAGATTATATTAGATATCCAATAAAAATGGAAATCACTAGACAAGAACAAGACAAAGATGAAAATGATAAACCAATAGAAAATAAATATCATGAAGTTAAAGAAGATAAAATTCTTAATTCTATGATTCCTATATGGAAGAAAAATAAAAAAGAAATTAAAGAAGAAGATTTAAATAGTTTTTATCAAGATAAATTTAATGATTATGAAGCACCACTTCTTAATCAATTAATTTCTGTAGAAGGTCTAATATCTTATAAAGCTTTAATATTTATTCCTAATCATATTCCTTATGATTTATATAGCGAAAACTATGAAAAAGGATTAATGTTATACGCTAAAGGGATTTATATCAAAGATAAATGTAAAGAACTCGTGCCTGACTATTTAAAGTTTATTAAAGGCCTTGTAGATTCTGATGACTTTAACTTAAACATCTCTAGAGAGATGTTACAACAATCTCCTATTATGAAAAAGATTGCAGATAATATTGAAAAGAAAGTCATCGATAAAT
Source organism: uncultured Staphylococcaceae bacterium (assembly GCA_964433025.1). GTDB lineage: Bacteria > Bacillota_I > Bacilli_A > RFN20 > CAG-826 > CAJOOD01. The sequence continues at coordinate 1,772 of CAYSPV010000003.1, read as the reverse complement.
TAAAAGAAGTTAAAGATAATGATTTTGATACTTATAAGAAATTTTATGAACTATATGGAGAACATTTAAAATATGGTATTTATTCTACTTATGGCGCTAAAAAAGATTTATTAGAAGATTTATTAATCTTTAAATCTTTAAATCATCAAGATGAATATATATCTTTAAAACAATATAAAGAAGAAATAAAAGATAAACAAAAGTTTATCTATTATGCGACTGGAGAAACTATTGAACAAATTAAAATGCTACCTCAAATAGAAAGATATAAAAAAGAAGGTATAGATGTCTTATTATGTGATAAAAGAATAGATGAATTTGCTTTAATGATGTTACATGAATATGACAAATTAGAATTAAAATCTATATCAAGTGAAAGTAAAGATGAATTATCTAAAGAAGATAAAGATAAATTAGATATTTTAATCGCTGAAAATAAAAGAATGTTAGATAATTTATCTAATGGCTTAAAAGGGATTGTAGATGAAGTATCTATATCACTTAATCTAGTAGATTCTCCAGTATGTATAACCACAAAAGAGGGATTATCACTATCAATGGAAAAAACCTTAAATGAACAACCAGGAGTAGATGATAATCATAAAATTAATTCATCTAAGATATTAGAATTAAATCCTAATCATGATCTATTTAAAACTTTTAAAGCAATAGATGATGATAAAGAACAAGAAAAATATGCTTCATTATTATATGATGAAGCACTTCTACTTGAAGGATTTGATATCAAAGATAAAAAAGCCTTTGTTAGTAAATTAAATGAATTATTATTAAAAGCGTTTAATAAATAAAAGGGCTGAACAACAGCCCTTTTTAATTAACAAAATTAATTAATCATCATTATTTAGATGATAGTTTTTTATTTTTATAGATAATGATAAAGGCTGCTATAGAAGTTAGAGCAACGACTGAAATTGCAATAGCGATAATAGTTATATAGTCGATGTTGTTTAAGACACCACTAACTGTATTAGCGCTAGATAAATCACTATGTCTTCCCATGAAATCAACAAATTTATCTGTACCATATTTTCCTATTATAAAATCATATCTTTCAATAACGTCATCAATGGTGTCATTTTTACCTGCAAGACTACTGTCAGTAAAATATTCTTTAGCTTCTGAAGTTAGATCATTATACTCTAATCCTAAAATAGTCCAGGCACTATCTCCAAATAAAATAGCACCATCTCCATCACATTGAATATCATACATGAAAGTTTCTGCCCACTGTATTGCACGAAGTATTCCAACTTCAATATTAACGTCAATTTGTGTTATTTCTACAGTGTTATTTACATAAAAGGCTGCAAGACTTGTATATTCAAATAAAAAAGTGTTATCACCATCAATTGAAAACGAACCTTCTTGTTGAGATAAAGTAAAATCATTAACAGTGCCAGATTTAAAAGTAAATATGATACTTGTTATACGATATTCTTCATCAAGAGTGTCAAAAATTACTTCATTTCCTGGTTGAAGTTTTAAAGAATCCTCATCATAGTCAATTGTAATTAGATTTTCATAAGCATATATTGATATACTTGTTTCACCAATTGTTTTAAAATAACCATCGAGATCTTGTTGCCCTGTACCATCATCATCAAAGGTAAATGAAACAGTAGCGTCCCAAGCTTTAACTGATGTGGGAGAAACACTGCTTACTAATGAGCTAGTACCTACTCCTAATGCTAATATGCCTCCTAGTAAGGCAATGTAGAATTTTTTAAATTTTCTCATAAGAATCTCCTTTA
>CAYSPV010000002.1:0-79835 GCA_964433025.1 uncultured Staphylococcaceae bacterium | reverse complement strand
GCACTATTTCACTAGCAAATAGTGTTACACCTAATGCAGCTAGAGCGGCAGAAGATACGGTTTCGTTTGTTTTTTATGAACAAGGTTATTCAAATGCGCAGGTATTCTCAAGTTTAACAGTTGATTATGTAACAGTAAGTGCAACCAGAGGTACAGGCAGTACTGATCCTGCATATTATGATACTGGAACTGGAATAAGAATTTATTCAGGTAATATTTTAACTGTATCTACTGAACTTGGTAGCATAACTCAACTTGAACTTACTTATTCAAATTCCACACCCACCAACGCTTTACAGTGTGATGAAACTGAAATTACTATTAATGGTGGTACTATAACTTTTGCTGCTACAACTGAAATTAATTTTTCGTGTAAACTAAGTAATGGTAATCTTAGAATTCAACAAATGGTTGTCACTATAGATATGGGAGATCTCACTATATCTGATTTTAGTGTTACTCCAACCAGTGCTTCTTATACCACTATAGATGTGTTAGAAGAAACTGATTTCACTGTTTCTGGTACAAGAAGTGACAGTGTTGATTTATCTTCAAGTGATTACACTGTTGAAATAGGCACCTTAAATGATGGTGTATTTACAAGTAGAACTACTGTTATATGGGGCGAGACTCAACCAACAACTGATGATAATAATATTAGATTCACATCAAGAATAGTGGATGCAAACGATGAGTATCCATATGTTGATGTTACAATCACTGTTAGTGAACCTGAATTTACTTCTATTTCTATCAGCGGTGATATGTCTATCAAAGAATATTACGCTGGTTATAGTTTTGATCCTGCTGGTTTAACTGTTACCGCTAGTCCAGGTGAAGTAGATATAACATCAGAAGTTGAATGGACATTTGATCCAACAACTGCTGAAGTTGGTACTGAGCAAGTAACTGTTAGAGCTACCTATGGGGAACTCGAAAATACAACAACTATTACTGGTATTGAAGTTTTAAATGTCGTTGTTGATACATTAACTGTTAGTTATTTAGGAATAACTGGAAATTATGCTGATATAGAAAATGTTACCTCTGACACAAGTAATGTTACATATGTTGGTAATATTAGATATAACAATGGAAATATTCAAATGAATACAACTAGCGGTGTTGGTATTGCTACCGCAAACAATGGTTTTTATACTGTTAGAAGCATTACTGTTGATTTTACAAGCACTACAAGTCGTACAGTAAATATTTATGCAAATAATGAACCATATACTAGTGCTGCTTCAGTAGATGGTGAAACACTAGTTGGAAGTCTTACTTATAGTAGTAGTGACGAAACAACATTTACCTATGAATTTACAGATGATTACACTGACTTCCGTATAGCTTCAAGTTCTGGTGCCTTATATTTAACTTATGTTGAAGTAGTGTGGAATGTAGTGGAACCTACTCCATTACAAGAAGCTGTTAAATGGGCAAAATCATTTATTACTGATTTAACATGTGATGAAGATGGTATTATACCTCCTTCTACTGATGAATGGAATGCATTAAAAGAAAGTTATGAAGCAATAAGCGATGATGCAAAAGCATATTTTGCTAATGGCGCTGAAGTTGAAGACGAATATATTAAAGCCGCTATTAAAAAATATGATTACATCATCGATAAGTATGATTACACTGATGATTATACTAACTTCATAGGTAGATATCCTGAAATAGAAAGTGCAAGTATTGTTGATAATCCAATTACAAATGTAGACTATGTTACTATAATCGCTATCGTAATGTCTGTTCTTGCTTTAACTTCTATCGGTGCATTTATTATCATTTATAGAAAAAGAAAATTATCATCTAAATAGTGATGATTAATTAACTGGTTCTTTGAAATTCAAGGTGGTTTATGGTGGTCACCATTTCAAAAAGTACCAAAACTATGAAATTCAAGGTGGTATTGCATCGATGCAATATCACCTTTGTTTTTTATAGGTAAGTAAAAGCATTATCTTAGCTCTAAATCTTTTAAAATTAGTGTACCCATAAGCTACATTTATTACTCTTTGAATATGAGAATTATTATTTTCTGCGATGGCATTACTAAATCTTTTATCACTTTGATTTTTAGCTAATCCATTTGCTATTCCAATTTTCCATTTTTGATATGTTGCAGCGACTTTTATTAATAATTCATCATTAGATAAATATAGTTTATCAATTATTCTATCAATAAAATTTAAAGCATCAGTCCATGTTTCTTTATAACTATATTTAAGTAATTCTTGCATTATAGAATATCCATCCCAAAAGGTTATATTAAGTTTTAGACATCTTAATATAATGTCTTGATAAGGAATGGATATATCATATTTTTTAGAATAATACTCATTTTTATATATTTTAAATTGATCTAATAAAAAATATCTCCAATTTGTCTTCATAAAATGTTTTTCTAAACTATCTTCATAAGCTATTTGATTATATGTTCTTATTCTTATTTTATTTACAGCAGTGGTCAATAATCTAATAACATGAAATAGATCAATAACAAACATGGCGTTTGGAAAATATTTATTTTTAACTGTAGAATACCCTTCATACATATCGCTTATAAATACTTTTACTTTTCTTCTTTCTGATATATCGATATTAGAAAAATATCTATCTAGATATGGCATTTGTCTATTTTCAATCACATCTATAACTTCTCCAGTAGTAAAATCAGACAATATAACTACATATTTTCCATAAGAATCACCTTCAAAATGTTTTTCATCTACACATAAATATTCTGGCAATCTTCTTCTTGGCATTATTTTGGTATATTCATCAAAAATATTTATTATCGTATTCGTGGAAACATTATATCTTCTAGCAATATCTGAAAATGATTGAAGGGTATAAAACTCTTTAATTATTTCATTTTTAGTAAATCGACTTATAGAACTACTTCGATTAATACCAGATAAATTAAATGTGTGAGTTTTCTTACATGCAGAGCAATAATATCTAATTCTTCTAATCCTGATAATTTCATTTACTCCAATTGTAGAATTTAGTTTAATTTGAATCCAATTATAATCATGAACGTTCATAAATTGATGGTTACAAAATGGACATATTCTTTCTTTATATGCCTCATCAACCTCATAGATAAAACCTTCATCAGTTTTAATAGGTTCAAGAAATTTGTTAACAAAATTTGAACTATCTAATCCAAACCTTGTCAATATTGTGTTAAAATCCATATGAAAAGACCTCCTTTTTGTGTTGGCTCTTTGAAATTCAAGGTGGTTTATGGTGGTCACCGTTTCAAAAAGTGCCAAAACTATGAAATTCAAGGTGGTATTGTGTAGTGCAATATTACCTTTGTTTTTTATAAGAAAATAAAACTAATATCATTTTAATAGGTTTGATAAATTTATTTGGAAGCAATCTTATTTTTTATGTTGATTTTGTATTATAAGTTCTCTTTTTGTTTGAAATTCTAATTATATTACTGGAGATCTTTTCTGTATTAAAAGCTCAAAAGCTATGAAATCTAGCGTGGTGAAGTGATTTTTTTCAACCACCTTGAATTTCAAAGAGCCTTTGTGTTTTAACTAATTACATTATAGGGGGTCTTTTCTTTATTAAAAGTTTAAAAACTATGAAATCTAAGGTGGAAATGAAAATTTTTCCGACCACCTTGAATTTCAAAGAGCCCTATGTTAATTAAGGTGATGGAAACATCACCTTTTTATATTACAAATGAAAATGTTAAAACAAAGGAAAAGAATATTAAAAATAAATTAACAATAAATAATAGATAATTTGTTATTCTTAGATTTGGTATTATCTTTGGATGTATTTTAACTTTTAGATAATCTAATAATGTAATAGTGGTTGATAATATTACATTAACTAAACATGTATAAAATGTTGTAATACCTACATAGTTTTCTTCTAATTCACCTGCCCCTATTATTGATATTGGAATAATATCAATTGAGGTTTCTTGATATTCAAATATATCTATATAAGCGATTATTAAATATATAAATGTAATACATAGTATTACAAAGGTTAATATTCTATTAACATTTAAATATTTAGGATCGCTTATTTTATCTTCTGATTTTAATTCTTGCTTTAATAATTCATCTATATCAACTTTAAAATAATTAGCGATAATCTTCTTATCTGTACTATCAGGTTTAGCGTCTCCATTTAAATATAGTTTTAATAAATTAACATCTATATTTGTATCATTACTTACTTGTTTTAGACTTAATCTAGATTCACTTAATAATTTATCAAAAGCGTCTTTAAATTCCATACTTTACCTCTAAAAAAGAATTATATATTATATTGTGTTTTGATAAAATAAATTTTGCAAAGGAGATATTTATATGAAAGAAGAACAATTATTAGAAAATATGTTAAAAGAAAACTCTAAATTAGAAAGTGATGAAGAGTTATTTTTAATGAATAAAATATCTAAAGAAACTAGAATAAAAAATCATGAATTTAATAATAAGTTTCATAGTAATGATGAAATAAAAGAAATATTAGAAAAAGAAATAATAAAAAGACCTATAGGTAAAAATTTAGAAATATTTCAACCTATTTATTTTGATTTTGCTAGGAATATATTTATTGGTGATAATGTTTTTATTAATTCATTATGTACTTTTCAAGATCAAGGTGGAGTATATATAGGTAATAATGTAAAAATAGGTCATATGTGTAGCTTTGCTACGATTAATCATGGAACATCTAAAGATAAAAGAGAGACATTATTATTAAAAAAGATAGTAATAAAAGATAATGCTTGGTTAGGTGATAAAGTTACAGTCTTAGGTGGAGTAACTATAGGGGAAAACTCCATAATAGGGGCTAACTCACTAGTAAGTAAAGACATACCAGATAACGTCGTAGCGTTTGGAAATCCCTGTAAAGTATATAAAAGTATTAAAGGAGAATAAATATGTCAGAATATGAAAAGATGCTATCAGGGAAATTGTATATCGCAAAAGATGAATATTTAGCAACGCTAAATAAAAAAAGAAGAGAAATAATGTCTAAATTTAATGATCCAAGTAATATTGATATTTATCAAAAACAAGATTTATTAAAAGACTTATTTAAGCATATAGGTAAGAATAGTTTAATTAATTATCCTTTATATGTAGATTATGGATGTCATATAAGTGTAGGGGATAATTTTTATGCGAATTTTGATTGTATATTTTTAGATGTTAATGAGATCACTATCGGGGATAATGTATTTTTTGGTCCAAGAGTGTGTTTATACACTGCAGGTCATCCAATAGACGCTGAGATTAGAAATAAAGAAGTAGAATATGCTCTACCTATAAAAATAGGTAATAATTGTTGGTTAGGTGGTAATGTTATTGTTAATCCTGGTGTCACTATTGGAGATAATGTAGTTATTGGAAGTGGCTCAGTAGTAACTAAAGATATTCCTAGTGATGTAATAGCAGTGGGTAACCCTTGTAAAGTATTAAGAAAAATAAGTGATGAAGATAAAAAACATTGGCAGAGCCAATATCAAGAATATTTAGATAATAAATAATGAATTATTTATTCTTCAGTTATTTGATGAATATCTTCCAAATATCTTTGAATAAATTTAATTAAATCATGATAATTAATTTTTTCTAATTCATTCACTATTTCATTTATAAAGCTTTTTTGAGATACTTGATGACCTACGAGATAGTCAATACTTACATTAAAATAATCCGCAAGTTGGATTAGTTGATCCACATTAGGTTTATATATTTCATTTTCCCAATTTAGTATTGTTTGAGATGACACTCCTATAGCTTTAGCAAGTTCAACTTGAGTAACATCTTTTCTTATTCTTATTTCTTTTAATTTCATCATCTTTATATACACCTTTTTCTATATAAAAAAATTATCAATAAGAACTTGATTTAAGTTTTATTTTATCAAGGTGAACTTGATTTTAGACTTAATAATATAAAAAATCTTTACCTTGGATTTATTAAAATCTATTAGGGGTTGAAATATTTTTTTATTAGATTATATTAAAAGGGCTAGTTTTTTAAAACTAGTAGGAGAGAGAAATGTTTGAAGTTGTGGAAGTAAATGAGCTTTTTAAACGAGCCCCAGATTTAAAAAAAGAAACACTAGCAAGTTATTTAAATGACTGTTATAAGATGATTAAAAAAGACTTAGCTAATAAAAAAATAGAGTCATTATATAACAGTGATGATTATCCTAATTATGACATCTTTTTAAATGATATTAATAAAGGAATGTATTTTGCTATATATAGAAAAAGTTTAGTGGGTTCAATCACTATTGGAAGAAATGATATAAAAGAAGAATTTGGTTTTGAAAATGATGATAAAGCCTATCAAGACTTTATAAAAAGATGTGATATTGATGAAAATAATTATTACACCTTACATCGTTTATTTGTTTTACCTGAATATCAAAATATGGGTGTAGCAAAACAAATATTTAAAACCATAGAAGAAAACTTAAAAGACACGACGATTATATTTTTAGTATCTCCATTTAATATTCCTGCTATTAAATTATATGAAAAACTAAATTATGAAAATTTAGGATCGTATCCATTTTATTATGGAAATTATGTAATCTTTAAAAAGAAAATATAATCTTGTATAATATTTTACATGAATAAACGTATTTTAATTTTAGTAGCGATTGGCGCTCTTATTTGTGGTGGATGTACTCCCACAGATAATTCAAGTGGTGATAATATATCAACAACCACAACTACATCAATTTTTTCTACTTCTGTAGATGAAACTCCTGGAAGAATAGATTTTTATGCTATTAATGATTTTCATGGTCATATTCAAGAAGATGCAGATGAATATGAACCAGGTTTAGCTAGAATTCAAACCTATTTACAACAACAAAAAGCGGCAAATCCTGATGGATTTGTATTCCTATCAAGTGGTGATACTTTCCAAGAAACTTATGATTCCTCAATTAATCAAGGCGAAATAGTGGCTAAAGCTCTACCTTTGATGGAAGCCGAGACTATGACTTTAGGTAATCATGAATTTGACTGGGGATTAGATATTATTAAAAGAAATAAAGAGTATGCTGGGACCACTACATTTTTAGGGGCCAATATTTATGAATATGATGAAGAAACTGGTGAAGTAGGAGATTTTGCTAGTGATTTAGCAGATGAATATAAAATCATTGAACGTGATGGAGTCACTATTGGAATAATTGGTATTATTGGTCAAGATCAAATAACTTCAATTACCTCTAATATTTGGGAAGGATTAACATTTTTAGAACCAACCGAAATAGTGCAAAACCTCTCTGATAAATTAAAAGGTGAATTAGGATGTGATATTGTTATAGTAAGCGCACATGCTTCATTTTCTAATTTAGGTTATACATTTGCTAACGCAGTTACATCTGTATCTCCTGTTACTAATCAAAGATATATTGATGCTTGTTTTACCGCGCATAGTCATGGGTTTGATAATACTCAAATCAATGGTGTTCAATTCCTTCAATCTGGTAGCAAAGGTTTATATGTATCACATATTGCTTTACAAGTAGATGATGATGGAAGTTGTACTTTAATAGACGCTGCTACTGAAAGTGTATCAATGTCTTTAGAACAAGATTCTACTATACAAGCTTTTATAGATTCTTATTTAGATGAAGAATTTTATGAAGAAAAAAATGCAATTATTGGATATGTAACTGGTGCAACATATATGTCAACATCAGTAAGTGGTAAATTATTAAATTTAGCTACTTATTATGAATTAGAAAAAAACAACATCGAAGTTGATGTTGTAATGAATAATGGTGGACGTAACTCCGTTAGATTATTTGATGATGGTGGTATATCTATAGGTAAGATATATGATGCTTTACCATTTTTAAATCTTACATATGTTACTGAGGTATTAGGTAGTGATATTTTAAATGAAGCTAAATATAATCCATATTACGCTCCTAATGAGATAACAATAGTGTCTGATCAATATTATACAATCGCTGTTATTGATTATTTGTTATTACATAAAAACTCATCAAGAGCTTATGACTATTTCCCCTCTTATAGCGGTACCTACTCCTATCTATGTGAAAAAGTTAGTTATGAAATAGTTAGAGATTATTTTATTGATAATGGAAGTATTGCCTTATCTACATTAAATAATGATCCAGGGTTTGATAATATCACTAACGCTTAATATTTAATTTATAAAGTTAAAATTTTATTAATGATGGTGTTTACTTGAAAAGTATCTAAACCATCATTTTTATTATTAATAAAAATATAATCAGCGTTTGCCTTACATGGTTCAACATATAAATCATGCATTGGTTTAACTGTTTCTTTAAATTGTTTTATAACAGATTCTTTTGATCTACCTCTTAAGATAATATCTCTATTAATACGTCTATTTAATCTAATATCTTCTGTGGCATTTATAAAGATTTTATAATCTGAAATATCAAGCAACTCTTTAAAATATAGTGCAAAAATGCCATCAATTAATAGATATTTATTAAATTTAATAGTTTCAATTTCATTACTTCTTAAATGATTTTTAAAATCATATGTAGGTATATTAATATCTTTGTTTTGTTGATATTCTTTTAGTTTTTCTAAAAGAAGTTCAATTTCATAAGCATTAGGTTCATCATAGTTAACTTTAGTTCTTTGCTCAAAAGAAAGATGCGTGTTGTTTTTATAAAAGTTATCAATGTGAAGAATAGAAACATCTTTAATCGCCTTTTGTATTTCTTCACATAGTAAAGATTTACCAGAGGCTGATCCTCCTCCAATTAAAATGATTTTGGTTTTCATATCTTTATTATCCCCTTTAGTATTTCAATCATTAAATTATGTTCTCTAACATTTAAAAATTCTAAGGCTCCATGATGATTATATGAACCAGTTCCAAGATTTGGTGTAGGACAGCCTTTATATGAGAAAGTCGCTCCATCAGTACCTCCTCTTATAGGTTTAAATTCATATTTAATATTTAAATCTTGATAAGCTTTTATAACTTTATTAATAGGTGTTTTATCTTGATTTATAATTTGGGCCATATTTTGATATTGATATTTAATATCTAAATCAATTGAGGCGCCTTTATACTTTTTAAGACATATCTCTCTAGCTTTTTTAAATTCATTAATTTTATTTTCTAATTCATCTTTATTAAAGTCTCTAATTATATATGACATAGATGTAAATCCTTCATCTCCATTTAGATTATTTAAATGATAAAATCCTTCATAATCTTTGGTTTTTGCAGGGATTTTGTTAGGATCTAGCAAGTTATTAAAATCAATAGCGATTAATAAAGAATTAATCATTTTATTATAAGCTTCACCTGGATGAATATTAAATCCTTTAATATTAACTTTAATAGAGGCAGCATTAAAGTTTTCATAGCTAATATAATAAGGAGAATCTCCATCGATCGTGTATCCATATTTAGCTTTAAATTTATTAGCATCAAAATGATCTGCGCCTCTTCCTATTTCTTCATCACAAGTAAACAAAATAGATATAGGTGCGTGTTTAAAATCTTTATTATTAGCTATAAATCTTAATAGGTTCATTATTATTGAGATACCCGCTTTATCGTCTGCCCCTAATAAGGTTGTTCCATCTGTGGTTATAAGTGTATCTCCTATAAAATCATTTAAGATAGGATAATTATCTTTAGATAACACTAAATCATTTTTTAAAATAATATCTCTTCCATCATAGTTAGTGATTATATTTGGTTTAACATCTTTACCAGATACTTCTAAGGCTGTATCCATATGAGCGTTAAAGCCTATAATGTCATAACCATCTTCACCTTCAATAAATAAATTAACTTGTCCAAATTCATCTATATAAGCATTATTAAAACCTAACTCTTTAAGATCAATTAATATTTGATTAGCTAAATTTAATTGTTTATCACTAGAAGGAATAGTTAAAGATGTATCATCACTTTGAGTGTCTATTTTTACATATTTTAAAAAATAATCTAATTTACTTACATCATTATCCATTAACTATTTGCCTTTTTTATATTTAAGATTTTATCTACTCCTGTCAGTTCAAAAAAGTATGGTAAAGATTCACACCACAAGCAGAATATATGCCATTCTTTTAATTTATGATATCTTCTTTGAAGATACATTGTTTTTAATTGTTGATAATTTGTAGTCATCGTAGCCCCTAAACAAAATCCACATGGAAGAGAGGCTACTATTTTTCTAAATAGATCTTTTTTTGTAGGATCATTATCTTCTAAAGATTTATACTCATTTACTAATTCTTCAACGATGGTTAACACTCTTTCATCTGTTTCTTCTACACATTGATCTTTAATATTAAATTTTAATAAGCAGTGCATGGTAGATTGAGACGATATAAAATCAAACCAATGATATCTTTGAGCTTGCTTCCAATAATATAAAGGTGCGGTTAAATCCATTTGAACAACAATACCTTTTAAAAAGTTATCATGACCTTGACCATTTAATGTTTGTCCTAGTTTATAGGCTCTTTGATAGTCTTTATCATTAATATCGCTTCTATCTAAAACTGTACGCATGGGATTACCACTTGCTTTTATTGCTTTTTCTAATCCGTATACTTCTGTATTTTCAATTTTAAATTCCATAATTAATTATCCCCCTTACAAATACTTATTAGATTTTCATATAAGGCTAGTCGGGTTAATAGACCCACTCCACCTGGAACAGGTGATTGATATTTAACATCAAGTCCTGGCATAACGTCCCCTTTAATAGTGCCATCAATATCTCTTGATATTCCTACATCAATAACAATAGCCTCTTTTTTAAAAGTAAATCTATTATCTAAAAATCCTTTTTGACCAATTGCAATAACTATAATATCAGCATGACTTACATAAAACTTAATATCTTCAAATTTACTATGAGAATGTAAAATCGTAGTGCTGCAATCTTTATTTAATAATAAAGTCGCCATTGGTCTACCTACGATATAACTTCTTCCAATAACAACAGCGTTCTTTCCCACAAAATCAGTATTAATGGCCTCTAAATAATTAATAATACCTTGTGGTGTACAAGGATTTAATTTTGATAATGGATGAAAACCATCCACATCTTTTTTAGGAGATATAGCTAATTTAATAGTGTGTTCATTAATATGTTTTTTTAATGGTAGTTGAACGATTATTCCATCTACTTCATTATCATTATTATATGTATCAATTATTTTTAATAATTGAGGTTCACTAATATCAGGATCTAATTGTATTAATCTAGCTTCTATATCTAATTCCTCTGCATCTTTTAATTTACCTTTAATATAAGCTTTACTTGCTTCATCAGTGTTCGCGTTTATAATTATTAAAACTGGTCTCTTATTTAACGAGGAGACAATTTCTTTTAATTCTTGTTTTCTTTTTAATACATATTCTTTAATCGTCATATTTAATGTTTAGTTTTCTTCCCTCATATTTTCTTATTTTTATATTGGCTAATTCTAACATTTTTTTGGAGGCTATTGTGCTTATTTGGTCTTGATATTTATCATCTAAATAAACAACTTCTTTTATTCCTACTTGAATAATAGCTTTTGCACATTCATTACAAGGAAATAAAGTTACATATAAGATACAATTTTTTAAAGCTGATCCATTTCTTGTATTTAAAATTGCGTTAAATTCAGCATGACATACATATAAATATTTACTATCTAATCCTTCGCCTTTATTCCAAGATAAATGATCTTCATCAAGTTTAGTGGGCATACCATTATATCCAATAGAGACAACTTTATTATCATCATCGACGATACAGGCTCCTACTTTGGTGTTAGGATCTTTACTTCTAAGGCTACTTAAAGTAGCGATTCCCATAAAATATTCATCCCAGTTTATATTGTCATATTTTTTCATCAGTTTTTATTGTAGCAAAAATTAAATTTTAAATATATAAATAATTTATATATTTTTAAATTATTAAAATCATATTTATTTTAAATCTAATAAATGTCATAATTTAAACATGAATTTTGTGGGTATAGAAAAAGTTTCTTTACTTGATTATGATGAAAAAATAAGCTGTGTTTTATTTTGTAATGGATGTAATTTTTTATGCCCTTATTGTCATAACTATAAACTTGCATTAGGTAAAATAAAAACATTTATCGATTTTAATGAAATATTACATTATTTAAAACAAAGAAAGAATGTCTTAGATGCAGTGGTAATCTCTGGAGGAGAACCTACTTTATATAAAGATTTAAAAGATGTTATAAAACAAATTAAAGAATTAGGTTATCTAGTAAAACTAGATACGAATGGGACAAACTTTGAAATAGTTAAAGAATTAATAGAAGAAAAACTTATTGATTATCTTGCAATGGATATTAAATCTGATTTAGATGGTTATTCATTAGTAGCAGGTGTATCTAACATTAATTATGAAAATATTAAAAAGACAATTAATTATTTAATTAATTCTGATTTTGATTATGAATTTAGAACAACATTAGTCAAACAATATAATAATCTAGAATCTATTATTAATATTGGAATATTATGTAGAGGTGCTAAAAGATTTTATTTACAAAAATTCGTCTTAGCGGAAACCTGTTTTGATAAAAGCCTAAAAGAAATAAAAAAAGAAGACGCTTTAGAGTATCTAAACGTCTTAAAAAAATATGTTAATAATGTCGAATTAAGAGGATATTAATTTAAATATTTAATAGCGCTTAACGCTGCGATCGCACCTTCAGAGCAAGCATTAACTACTTGTCTAATTTCTTTTTTAATTGTGTCTCCACAGGCAAAAACGCCTTCTAAAGATGTTTTCATATTTTCATCAACCACAATAAAGCCATTGTCTAATTTAATTAAATCTTTAAATTTATCATTATCAGATATTTGACCTATTGCCACGAAGACATTATTTGTTTTTATATTAATAATTTCATCATTACTAGTGTTTTTAAACACTAGTGCTTCTAAATTGTCATTACCAATTATTTCTTGTAAAGACATATTATAATTAATTGTTATTTTAGGATTATCTAATACTTTATCTTGTAAATATTTATCACCAAATAAATGATCAAATAAACAATACATATTAACCTTTCTACAATAACTTGCTAAACATATTGCATATTGTAAAGCCGAATTAGCGTCCCCAATAACATTAACTTCTTCACCTTTATAAAAAGGTCCATCACAAGTCGCACAGTAAGATATGCCTTTACCTATTAATTCTTCTTCATTTTTTAAGCCTAAATGGCGGTGTTTCATCCCATTAGCGATTATCACACATCTTGAATTATAAATACTATAATTAGTCACAACCTCAAAAGATTTATCATCTAATTTATTTATTTTTAATACTTCATCTAATTCAAATTCCACACCTAAAGAAGATATTTGTTCAAATAGGTTATCGCTAAATTGGATTCCACTTATAGATTTAATAGAAGGATAATTTTCAAGTCTAGGAGAAGTAGCGATTTGTCCTCCAAAAGCTTCTTTTTCTATTATTAAAACTTTTTTATTTTCTCTAAGTAGATAAAGGGCAGCACTCATACCCGAAGGGCCACCTCCTATAATAATGACATCAAACATTAAGCAGAAGCCTCAATAAATCCTTTGATTTTAGAAGCATTATCATATACTTCAAAATCATCACCATGACCAATTAATAAAGTGGGGGCTTTTTTAATGTTATATTTAATGGCTAATAATTTACCATCTTCATCATCAACATTGACTAATTGATAAGATATATTAGCTTTCTCTAATAACATTTTCGCTATTTTACAATTTGGACATGTAGAAGTAGTAAATAGTATTGGAGTAGTTATATCATCACTACTTTTAACAGTGTCTACAATATCATCAATACCACTTTCTTTTAATTGATGAGTGAGATGAGAATTATCAATATCATAAGTTTTTCTATCTTTAAATTCTTGAGCTTTACCATCATTCCAGTTTTCAACTGGTCGATAATAGCCAGTAATACGAGAATATATTTCTGTTTTAGCATGACATATTGGACATTCATTTTGTTCTCCATCTAAATATCCATGATCTTTACATACTGAGTATGTAGGAGAAATAGTGTAATAAGGTAAATGATAATTTTCGCTTATCTTTCTAACTAAATTCATACAAGATTTCCAGGATGGAAGTTTTTGTCCAAGGAAAGCATGAAATACTGTACCAGATGTATATAAAGTTTGTAATTCATCTTGAATATCTAAAGCTTTAAATATGTCATCTGTAAATCCTACTGGTAAATGAGATGAATTAGTGTAATAAGGTGTTTCATCATTTTTAGAAGCAGTAACTATATCTGGATATCTAGCTTTATCATGTTTTGCAAGTCTATAGGCTGTTGATTCTGCAGGTGTAGCTTCTAAATTATATAAATCACCATATAATTCTTGATAATCAGATAATCTATCTCTCATATGATTTAAAACATCTTTGGTAAATTTTTGTGCTTCTATATGAGTTAAATCTTTTTTAATCCATCTAGCGTTTAAACAAGCTTCATTCATACCCACAAGTCCGATTGTAGAGAAGTGGTTATTAAATGTACCTAAATAACGTTTAGTGTATGGATATAAACCTGCTTCTAAAAGAGCGCTTATCGTATTTCTTTTAATTTTTAAAGATCTAGCCGCAATATCCATTATTTTATCTAATCGATAATAAAAATCTTGTTCATCGGTTGCTAAATAGGCAATTCTAGGAATATTAATAGTGACCACACCTACACTTCCTGTAGATTCGCCACTTCCAAAAAATCCCCCTGATTTTTTTCTTAATTCTCTAAGATCTAATCTTAAGCGACAACACATACTTCTAACATCACTTGGTTGCATATCAGAATTAACATAATTACTAAAATATGGTGTACCATATTTAGCCGCCATTTCGAAGAGGAGTTTATTGTTTTCAGTTTCAGACCAATCAAATGTTTTAGTAATTGAATAGGTAGGAATAGGATATTGGAAGCCTCTTCCAACTGCATCTCCTTCAATCATTACTTCAATAAAGGCTTTATTAATCATCGCCATTTCTTTTATGCAATCTTTATATTTAAAGTTTTGTTCTTTTCCACCTACAATTGCATTTAATTCTGCCATATCATCAGGGACAGTCCAATCTAAAGTAACATTAGTAAAAGGACATTGAGTACCCCATCTAGATGGGGTATTAACATCAAATATAAATGATTGAATACATTGTTTAACTTCTTTATAAGATAAATTATCTACTTTTACAAATGGGGCTAAATAAGTATCAAAGCTTGAAAAAGCTTGAGCACCTGCCCATTCATTTTGTAATATTCCTAAAAAGTTAACCATTTGATTACATAAAGTAGATAAATGCTCAGCAGGAGCGGAAGTAATCTTACCTACAACTCCTCCTAATCCTTCTTTAATTAATTGTTTTAATGACCACCCAGCACAATATCCTGTTAACATAGATAAATCATGTAAATGGATATCAGCATTTCTATGGGCGTTAGCAATTTCTTGATCATATACTTCACTTAACCAATAATTAGCAGTAATAGCGCCTGAATTAGATAAAATTAATCCACCTACAGAATAAGTAACAGTGGAGTTCTCCTTAACTCTCCAGTCAGTGACTTTTAAATAATTATCAACAATATTTCTATAATCTATAGAAGTAGATTTAATTGTTCTTAAATTTTCATGTTGTTTTCTATAGATAATATATGATTTAGCAACATCTATATATCCTGCTTGGATTAAGACTACTTCAACAGAGTCTTGAATATCTTCAACATCAACGATTTCATTTTTAACTTTACTATTAAAATCTGCGGTAGTGCGAAGACCTAACATATTAATAATGTCTTGGTTGTAATATTTATGTTCTGCAATAAAGGCTTTTTCTATTGCAGTGGTTATTTTACTTAAATTAAATTGTTCTAAATTTCCATCTCTTTTTCTAACTTGTAACATATCCCTTTTTTCCTTTCCATTAAGTGTAGAATAAATAATTATTTCTACAAAATAATTAATTTTTTTGATTATAGTATTAAGGCCACTACTATTTAGTGGTTCTGGGTTTTATAATAATAAAAAAAATTTATCTAGAAAATAAAAAAATAACAAAAATTACTAAATTTTATACACTGTAAAAAAGTTAAAAAATTTTTATATACAAGCACCTTAATTTATGCTTAAGAAATTATTGTAAAATATTTGACTAATTTAGTATAAAATTAGTATATATAAATTTATGAAATTCGATATTAAAAAAACCTTGCCTTTACAAGAATATCCTCGCATGCAATTTAGAAGAGATTCTTATCTTAATTTAAATGGTGATTGGGATTATGCATTTTCTAAATCAGAAGTTTTGATAGATAAATTTATGGGAAAAATATGTGTACCATATTCTCCTGAATCTCCTAAAAGCAATGTTAACCGCCAATTAAAAAAAGATGAATTTTTACATTATCGAAAGTTTTTAGTTTTACCTGATAGATTTAATAAGGGAAGAGTTATTTTAAATATAGGGGCTATTGATCAAAGAAGTAGAATTTATATTAATAGACAACTTATATATCAAAACTTTTTTGGCTATTTACCTATAAGTGTAGATATTACTAGTTATTTAGATATTAAAGGTGAAAATGAAATTTATATCGTTGTTTATGATGATGCTGATAGTGAGATATACGCTAGAGGTAAACAAAGATATAAAAGAGGGGGTATTTGGTATACCGCTATAAGTGGTATATATCAAACCGTGTTTTTAGAAAGTGTACCTTCTAGTTATATTAAAAATATAAAAATCATTCCAAGATTTGACAGTAAAGCAGTATCTATAGAATTTGATACTTTTAATAATCCTAAAAACATCATCGTAGAAATATATGAACAAGATAAATTAAAAGGAAAGATGATATCAAATAATGGAGAAGGATTAACTTTTAATTTTAATAGTTTTATTCCTTGGACTTGTGATAATCCCTTTTTATATGATTTAGTCATCAGATATAAAGATGATGAAATTAGATCATATTTTGCTATGCGTAAATTTTCCTATCAAGAATATAAAACATATAAACTATTTACCTTAAATAATGAACCAATATTAATGCAAGGAGTATTACATCAAGGATATTATTATCCAGGAATATACACTCCTAAAAATGATCAAGATTATATCCATGATATTAATCTAGCTAAAAAGTTAGGATTTAATATGTTAAGAGTACACGCTAGAGTGGAAGCGGATAGATTTTATTATCACTGTGATAAATTAGGTATGATTGTTTGGCAAGACATCGTTAATGGCGGAGCTAAATATAAAAAACGCTACATATATCTAGCGCCTTTTATTAACTTTAATATTGATGATGAAAACAATTCTGCCTTAGGCAGAATAAATGAAAAATCAAAATTACAATTTATTAAAGAACTTAAAAAAACAGTTTCTACTTTATATAATCATCCTAGCATAGCCCTATGGACTTTATTTAATGAAGGATGGGGACAATTTAACGCAAAAGAAAATACTGAAATATTAAGAAAAGAAGATCCTTATAGATTAATAGATTCTACATCTGGATGGTTTGATCAAGGATGTGGTGATTGTGATTCTAAACACGTCTATTTTAAAACCATAGCTTTACATAATGATCATAGACGAGTATTAGTCTTATCTGAATTTGGTGGTTATTCTTTAAAAATTGAGGGCCACTCATTTTCTAGAAAATCATTTGGTTATAAACCAATGGTAGACTCAAAAGAACTAAGCGATAATATTTATAATCTATTCTTAACTGAAGTTAAAAATGCAGTTTCAAAACATGGTTTATCGGCTTATGTATATACTCAATTAAGTGATGTAGAAGATGAACTTAATGGCTTTATTACCTATGATAGACAAGTAATAAAAGTAGATGTTAATAAGGTATTAGAGGCAAACACCGACTTAAAAGAAGCATTCTTAAAATTTGTAAGAGAAAAATCTAAATCAAATAATTATTAAAATTATGTATAATTTTATTCTTGAGAATAAACTGGAGGATTTTTCTTTACTTCTTTATGCACTAATATAATAGGAATAAAGGTTAAAACCGCAACTGCGGCAGCAATAATAAATATCCAATAATTAGGAGCATATCCAGTAATCGCACCTGTTGTATATTCTAAGGTAATTTCATTACCCATATATTGGACTATAACATTACCAATTAGTGTTCCTAAAAACATGGGAATACAGACATAAAATATCATTCTTACACCTTCAAATTGACTTCTCATATCTTCAGGATATAAATTTTTAATCCAAGTCATAAGAGCTTGATATAAGCCCATATAACCACTTCCTACAAAGAATATACCAATAATAATTGTTACTACTTCACCTGCATATGATACACCTGCTAAAGAGGCAAAAAAGATTATTAATAATCCGATGATATTTAAGGCTACAGAGATATATAAGACAGGAACAAAATTTAATTTGTTTAAGAAATATTTACCACTTAATATTACTAAAGGTACACCTAACAATAATCCAATAGCTAAAAAGCCTCCTGCTACAGTTTCAACTGCGGAAGTACTTCCAAATATTATGGTTGATAACCATTCAGTAGTTTCTTTACTTCCTCCATAAATAAAATAATTTAAAATATGGGGGAAATAGATATTAAAGGAAATAAAGAAAACCATAAAAATTAATAAAACATATAGCAAAACCTTATTATTTTTTAATAATTTGAAATTAAATGGTCTTGTAAATGATTTTTTAAATGATTCATCTTTTCTTGGTTTTAAACCTTCTTTTTCTTTAGTTAAAAAGTAGGTGACAATACCAATAATCATAATTACAACGCCTGCAATAACAAACATCATAAAATAATCTAATTCATAATCACCAACATAAAAGCCATCAAAGGCTGATATAATACCTGCAAAAATAAGTGTACCTGCGATAGTGGCTATAACTGGTTGAATTGCAAGTGCAGTACCAAGTGAGCCTCTATTTTGAGGAGTAGTCATATCTGTAGTCCAGGTGTTAAATCCACAATCATTTCCCATTGAGCCAAAAAATGACATAACAGCATCAGCAATAATTACTAAAACTGCAGCTGCTGTAACTCCAACTACACCCACTACAAATTGTGTAAGACCAAATACAATAGTGGTTACACCCCACATGACATAACCCACTAAAATAAATATTCTTCTTTTGCCCATTCTATCGGATAAAGTACCCATTAAAAATGTAGCAAATGTAGATACAATAGCGCTTATAGCGACCATCCATGTAATAATTGATGGATTTGGTGCAATCTTTTCATAAACAAAGGTATTAAACCATGAATTTTCAATGTTCCATACCAACTGTCCTGCAAGACCTGCAATCCAAATAACAAGCCAAAATTTTAATCCAAGCTTATTTTCTTTTTTTATTGTATTTTCCATATATTTGCTCCCTATTAAAATTATAGATAGAAAAAAGAGCATATACAATTTGAAATTTTAAGTTAAAATGTAATTAAGAGATTTAATTTATGTTAATAACGGGATATGTATTTTTGGGGCTATTTATTTTAAGTTTTTTAGCTCATTTATATTTTTGTTTTTTTGAAAAAGAAAAATTAAGACAAATAACTAAAATAATTCCTGTATTTTTACTTGCTATAATGGCTTTGTTTTTCCTTTATGATCATCCTTTGATTTATTTTGGAGCATTACTTGGTGCAGCAGGTGATTATTTTCTAATTAAAAAGAATCATCATATTTCTTTTTTTATAGGAACAATATTATTTTTTGTAGGTCATTTATTTTATCTAGTAGAGATGTTATCTTATTTTGATTGGCCTAGTTATGCTTATCCAATATTTATTGGATGTTTAGCTATTTATTTAATAGCAATAAGCCTTATCTTATATCCTAAATCTAAATTAATAGCAGGTAATGTAGCTTATATTGGTAATGCTTATGGTGCTTTGATCGTGGTCAACCTAGTAGTGGCACTGATACTCGCTATTATCTCTAGTAATCTACTTGGCTTCTTATTAATATTTGTTGGTTATTTCTTATTTATAGTAAGTGACACTGTGCTTACTTATACAACCTTTATAAAGGATTGTAAAAGAAGAGATTTTTATATCATGCTTACTTATTTAAGTGCCCAATTTTTAATTGTATTTTCCCTTTGCTTTATATTAATATAAACACATGGCTAAAGGTTATTGTACACACTGCAAATCTAAAAACGATTTAGATCGTTTATTTAATATAATTCCTATTGATGATTATTGTTTATGTCCTAATTGTGATCATAAAATTTTAATAAAGGACGCTAAACATGCTTATTTAAATAAAGTAAAACAATTAATTAAAAAAGCTTATTTTTCTTTAAGCTTTAAATGTAATTATTTAGAAGCTTATCAAAGATTTGGCTATATCCTTAACTTTGATAGTGAAAACGCAATTGGAATATGTGGAAGAATGGAAGCATTATTAATGCTTTCTACTTTAAGAGAATCTCAGTTTAAAACCGTAAATGATTTATTAAAAATAGAATTAAATGTTTCTTTAAGAAAAAAGAAAAACTTTATGGCCTTTTATAGTTTTACTATAAATGTAATTTCTATTATTGAAAAATATATGACATCAATTAAAAAGATGTTAACTCATAAAGCCTATTTTTATGATGAGGAATGTTTACTTTTATATCTAACTAGAGCAAAAGAAGTAGTAGAGTTATATAACACCATATATGAAGGAATATTAGAATTTAAAGATGATGAAAAATTAACCCCTTTTATTAATAAGGCTATAGGATCTTTAGATGTAGTTTTAAGAATTAGAAATAATGATTTATTATATCCTTACATTGTTTTAGATGGATATTCTTATAAACTTAAAAAAGATAAATTTGAATTAAAAAGTGATGGGTTTAAAATCAATTTAAAACTTAATAATCCTAAAATCCATGCTTTAAAAAAAGATGAAAATAAAAAATTAATCAAAGATAAAGTCTTTAAATATCATAATTTAAAATATGTTGGGTTTTTAGCAATGTATGCAAGTATTGTTTTATTTTATCTATTAGGATTTATTTTATATATTTTATGTTTTATTTATAGTGATTTAGCAGTGGACCTATCTATTACTGCGACTGTATTTGTTTTTATTGCTACTTTCTTACTTGGATTAAGATTTTTAATTAAAGATCAATTTTTAAAAAACTTTAAAGAATATTCTTCTCTTTCTTTAGATAATCAATAAGTTTTTCTAACGCTTTATAGCGGTGAGAAATCATATTTTTCTCAAAATGATTGAGTTTTGCAAAGGTTTTATCATATCCATCAGGTAAAAATATAGGATCATAACCAAATGAATTTTCATCTATATCATTTGGTATTTTATCTATTATTTTTCCTTTACATTCACCTTTAAAAAATAAAGGTTCTTCTTTAAAATTTAATAAAGATAAAACACAAACAAATTTAGCGCTTCTATCTTTACCTTTAATATTATTAAAAATATCTTTAAATGCATTTAAATAAGACCCACATTCTTTAGCATATCTAGCGCTTCTAATACCAGGTCTATTATTCATTGATTTTATTTGTAAACCTGAATCATCACTTAAGATAGGATAAGTGGTTAACTTAGAATAAGCATTTGCTTTTATTAAAGCGTTTTCTTTAAAATTTTTACCATTTTCTTTTATGTTTATTTGTTCAACACCAACATCTTTTAAAGATAAAACATTAATATTATATGGTGATAATATTTGACTTATTTCTTCTTTTTTATGTTGATTATGAGACGCTAATACTATAGTAAACATATATTTTAATAAAAAAATATCCTTTTAGGATATATAAATTTGGAGCAGGTGACGAGAATCGAACTCGCATAGATAGCTTGGAAGGCTATTGTTCTGCCACTGAACTACACCTGCAGCAAAATTAATAATATAAGGATATATTAAAAATAGCAAGTAAAAATATTAAAATCACTCTTAGTTATTAATAAAGTCAATGACTTTATTTTTTGTTAGATATCCAACAGATCTTTTAACTTCTTTTCCATCTTTTAATAAGACTAAAGTAGGTATTACTTGAACATTAAATCTAGCAGCGATTTCTTTTAAATCATCAACATTAACTTTAATAAAAGAAGCATTAGTATTACCCTCTTCTTCAACTTCTTCTAAAACAGGTCCAAGCATTCGACATGGACCACACCATAAAGCGTGAAAATCTATAAGCACTAAAGTTTGATTTGTTTCATTTATAAATTGTTCTTCATTTAAAATTTCTTTAATCATATTAATTACCTCCAATTATTTAATTATACTAACAAATAATTTTAATTATTTAAAATCATATGCTTATTAGATTATAGCTAGATAAAATATCATGTTTATGATTATTAAAAATATGGGATAGCTTAAATAAGATACATATCTAAATATCTTATTATCATATCCTCTTCTTCCATTATAAAAAAGAATTATAATACCTGAGACAATACATATTAAATACATATTCGCGTCCCAATAAATAATACTAGAATCAACATAAATCAAAGCATAATAAATAAAAGAAACCAAAAATAAACCTGCAAAACTTAGACCATTTAAATAAAATCGATATCTAGGCGTGTCTTTATAAAACTGACCATTTAAACCATTAAATGAATAAAATAAGGGAAGTAGTTTATAAGATAAGAAGAACACTAGGATGTATAAGATTGCTAAGATATCATACTCAGGTCTTATAAAATAAATTAACCAATATATTTCAGCATCATATTTATATTCAAAACAATTAACACAAAAACTAACTAAACAATAAATAATAGGTAAAATGCCTAAGCTTTTAATCCAGTTATTTTTATGATTAAACAAATAAAGCATTATTAGACCTAATATCAAAGTAATAAAGATATTTCCTTGATAAATTCTAAATACTGATTCAATAACATCACTTACATAAAGTAATTCTATAATCACTTGGAAAACAAAGATAATAAAGGCAGGAATTAATAATCTAAAAAAGTATCTTTTCTTACTTTTAGTGTTTAAAAAAGATTCAACGAGTAAAAAACAAAATATAGGTAGTGATAATATACCAATACATTCAAATACAAATCCTACATCTATCATAGTTTGACTTTCAAAAGCATACTTTGAAAGACACACACCCAATATTAAAAATGTAGTGGTAATAAATAAAATTATTTTAAGGATGAAATTATTTATAAATAATTTTTTCATAATTAGTAAGCGATTATAACTATTAATACTGCGACAATATTATTTAAAGCATGAGTGGTCAACGATCCAGCATAACCCCATTTTTGATAAATATAACAAAGTATTAAACCACTTATGATATAGTCAGGAATATTAATTAATTCATTAACCATATCAGTCGCAGTAAAATCAAAATGAATAAATCCAAAAATTAAAGCGGTTATTAAGTACGCTAACCATTTATTTTTAAGACGATATAAAACATTAAATAAACCTACTCTATAAGCAAATTCTTCTACTATTGGTCCAATAAAACCAAAGATGATAAGACATATTATTGGATAGACTTCTACAAGAGACACTATTGAGGTCTGATTATTATTTCCTTCTGTTTGATACACTAGTGATATAAGTGAACTATATAGCATTGAAAAAACAAATAAGACAATAAATCCTACTACTCCAAATAAAACATTTTTATAATTAGCAAACTTTTTAAATATATCGACAAGATATGGAAAAGTAATAGCAATAATACACGCTAAGATTATTACATAGCACAATGTATTTAAAAGCATGCTGTAATATGGAGAAGATATTTCTTCTAAGATAAGATCATATAATTCTTCATATAACAAATCAGGGTTAGCACTATAAACATTCGTGGTCACCACAACAGACACTATCACTGATAAAATAAGTGAAAGTAGTTGTAAACCTCCATAACCAATAACAATTAATAGTATTTGTCTAACTATTGGAAGCCAATCCATATTTTGTCTGTAATAAAAAGAAGGTCGATGATTATTTTGCTTTTTACAATGCGGACATTTGTTTAAATAAACATCATAACGATGATTACATTGTTCACATGTCGTATAATTTTGTATTGACTTCATAGTAATTATTATATTGGTTTTTAGGATATTTTAACATTGTAAAATAAACAATTTTATTTATAATAAATAAGAACAGATTATGAATACGACATTTTTATCAAATATATTAGCTTTATCTTTAGAATCAATAGAACAACTTAATTCTATTTTAAATTATGTTTTAATTGGTATATTTGTCGCTATTGTGGTGGGTTTAGTATTAGCTATGCTAATAGGCTTTTTTAAAGGCATATTTCCTACCGCTTTTAGATTGTTATTTGTATTAACATCTTTTATTTTATGTTTTTCATTACTTAATATGACTGTAGAAGCCATAGAAAGTATGGATTTATCGATATTTAATTTAGGATATCTAAAATTTGGTTTTGAAAATGGTTCTACCATATTAGTGCCTATAACTACTTTAGAAGATACCTTAGCTAACGCTTTAGCGGTCATACTTCAAAATACAATTGGCTATTATGGTTCTACATATCAATTAGTAACTGTCTGTTTACAATTAGCAAATATGATTATTGTTTATGTAATCATGCTAATAGAGGTTATCTTAATTGCTATATTTGGAAATTTAATAGGCATGTTATTATATCAATTAATCTTTAAGAGATTCTTTGCAAAATTTGGAAGAAAGAACGCTAAGTTAAAGGTAATAGCGTTATTCACTAATGCAGTTAACTTTATAATCTGTGTTGGTTTATTTTTATCACCTTTTTCATCTTTAGTTAATATAGCCAATCAAACCATAGGACAATCTGAATATACATCTGATGATGAAGTTATTACTACAGTAACATCGTTTTTAGATACATATAATAATTCAATACTTGCTCAAACTTTATTTAATTGGACAGTTAACGATCAAGGATTAACTTTAGATTCACAATTTTTATCTACAGTATTAACAGTCACTGTTGGGGAAGGTCAAGAATCATTAATTAATACTTTAAATAATTTAGGCAATGTAGGTAGTTCAATATTAGAAGCTTTTACAAGTGATAGTGATGGTACAACATATGTGGATTTAAGCTATATCATTAGTGAATCATTTTTAAGCAATATGTTTACTAGCTTAAACAATTCTAATATATTCACTTACATTTTACCTTTATGTTTAGAAATAGCGCTTAACTCTGAATTACTAACTCAATATGTTGATACATCTTTATTAAATTTAAGTGACACTGATTGGTCTAGTGAAATTGTTAATTTAGAATCAATGGTCATTGATATCGTTAATAGTGGCATCGTAAATGCTTATATTAATGATGATGGAAGTATCAAAGATACTTCAGAATTAGATGTTGTTTCTATTTTAGATTCTATTACAAGTCCTAGTTCTTATTCATATATTATGTCTGCTTTAAATAGAATTGATGATTCTACTTTACTTTCTAGAGCTATACCTGCAGTTATATATTTAGCAGCAGAATCTAATGAAGAATTAGCTAATATGCTTCCTACTAGTTGGGCAGAATTAAATTCTATTTCTTGGGGACAAGAATTATCTATTATTTATGATTGTTTATATAGATTAAACAGCGCTAACTCAGAATTAATATCTGTATTTACTGGAATATTAGATACAACCTCTAATAGTACGGTTTTACTTCAAAGTGATGAAGAAGAAGATGATGAATTAGATATAATGAGTATTCTTGCTAGCAATTTAGAAACATTTAAAAATGTTTTAGTAGGTGAATTTGATAGTGATGGCAATCTAATAAACGTAGATGAAAATGGTATTAGTCAAGTATATGTAAATGGTGAAAGAGTGAATAACGCTCATTACAATTTATTTGATACGAATATATTTAAGTATTTATCAAATACTTTATTTAATTCTATTGTCTCTTTATTAGATGGATATGAAATTGAAATAGATACTTCCACAGTTACTGACACGCTTAATGAATTATTAAGTGGAACTGATTTTAGAATTAAAGTTAAAGAAGAATTTAACGCTATATTAAATATTGTAGGATCAATGTTTGGAAATGATGAGATTGTTAATTTAATTAACAATAGTGATTCCATGAGTGATGATATATTAAACAATGATTCTTTAATAAGTGGTTTACAAGAATTATTACCTCTAGTGGATACTTCTAAATTACTTACCAGTGTAGTTAAACCATTTATTAAAAGTTTAATTGTAGATAATGCTTCTGTTAGTAATGCTTTAAATAGTATTGGTTTAACTAGCGATGATTTAAATTTAGATGTTGATAATTTAGGTGAAGAAGTGGCAAATTTATTAAATATTTCTAGCTCATTAGATATTTTAGATAGTTTAAGTGATACATCATTAACTGATGCTCAAAAGATAGGAAATATTGCTAGTGATTATATTAGTATTGCTAATTTATTAGATACAGTATTTGAATCTGAAATTATTAATCCTTATGAAGAATTTTATGATGATGATTTAGAAAACAATTACTTTACTTTATTAAATTACATCTTTGAATCTTCTAATGATGGAAGTGCTTTAATTGACGGATTTGAATTTAAAGAAGATGTTGTAGGATTGTATCCTACAAGTTATGGAATAGGTCAACATAACTGGGCTAATTCTAGGCTAAATGGTGAATATATTTTAGATATGTATGGTCAACCTATTTTAGATGGTGAAAATGGCTATATTGCTAAAGTTATTGGATCATTAGGAGTGACTAGCACGAATAGGAGTTCACCATATTATGGTCAAACCTTATTTGAAGCTTTACTTGATGGCGGTGATATAGACGGTGTCATCGGTTATTTAGAAAGTGATTTTGAAATATCTAGCATGTTTAGTGCGGTTAATGACTCCGCGGTGTTCTGTGCAACATTTGGACAATTTTTAGATTCAACATTAGATGATCCTGCTTTAGGTTTAATTAATGAAGCTCAAGGTCAAACATTTACTAATGTTACTGATTGGGCAGCAGAGGGTAAAAACTTTGCTATTATTTGTAATTCTATTCAAGAAATAGGTATTTCTTTAACTGATTTTGATATTATGAATATCAATAACACTGCAGGTCTAAATCTCTTATTACACGCCTTATCTAATTCAGGATTATTTGGAAATGATGATAATTATAATTTTAACGCTTTCTTATATCAAAAATTAGAATCATCATTAACCGATGATATGGATTTATTAAGTGATCCTTCTTATGAAGGTGAAGAATTAACTTATGAAAATGCTCAAAAAGATTTTCAGGTTATTTATAATGATGGTTTATATTTAAGTGATAACGCTGATAAAGATGATTGGTGTTCTGATACATGGTTAGAAAAATATGGAGATTTATCAGGTGATGATTTAATAAACGCTCAATATTATGATGATTTTTATTCCATGGATTATGTATCTAAGATTTGTAAATTTATATATGAAATGAATGAGGCTACAAAAGCTTCAGAAGAAGCTACAGGAGAAAGTTATTCAAATATTTCTGATGCCTTCTTAGATGGTGCGGTCCCTTCTGAAAATTTAGAAAGCATGCTATTAGCGTTAAATGATATAGAAATATTAAGAATGCCTTTATATCATGTCTTTGTCATGATTAGAGATAGTTTTGAAGGTAATGCTTTTGATTTATCTAATTTAAATGCTGAATATATGCAATTAGAAACAACCACAGTAGATGATAGAGCAGATGAAATTGAATATATTGTAGAAGTTTATGATGCTATTTCTACATTAGGTGATGATATAGATGATGTAGATGCAATCGTAGAAGATAAAAACAATTTAGTCTTATTAGATAAGACATTAGTAACTGTTAATCAATCTTATGTTTTACATAGAGCAGGAGTGTCTAAATATAGTACAAGTGGATCAGACCTAACTGTTTTCCAAAGCTTAATTTATCAAATTATCAGCACGGAAGGATTTGAAAGTTATTATTATTCTGAAGATGTTAGAAGCAAGGATCAATCTAGTGAATATAGAGTATACTACGAAGATTTTGATGAAAAGATTGATTATAATATTAATCTTTTATTTGCTTATGACGCTGATGAAAAAGAGTTTAATGAACAAGAAGATGAAATCCATAGAATTATGGATTGTTTATCCTCTTTAGTGGGTGGCTATCAAGATTTTGCAACGATTTATGATGAATACGGTGATGAAGAAATACCTGAAGATTATCCAACTTATGTTGGTTTACTTATTGATCCAGAAACTGGGGAAATTGTTGATGCTTCAAATATCAGTGCGGACGCTGATTTTGTTTCATCTGCCGCATTAAGTGAAACCTTATATGCTTTTAATGATTCTGATTTATTATATGACTGTGTTCCTAACCTACTAGCCTATATGTTTGAAGAAGTTTCAAGTGAGGAAGTTGAAGAAGAAAGTCAAGAATTAGCCTCTCAACTTGGAAACGCTCTTACTAATGCTAATCCATATTATGTTTATTATCTTTGTGGTGATAATCCAAAGTATGAATTACGTTATGCTACAAAAGATGAATTTAATAGAGAAGATTATGGAGAAATTGACTTATTAGCCAGTTCTATTGATTTATTTAAAGAATTAAACGATCAATTTGATGATGTTATTTTAAGACAAATCTTTAACCTTTCTAATGAGAGATTAAGAGAAGTTTTATACATTTTTGAAGATATTTATGGAAACTTAGAACAATCATATATTTTCCATAGAGGACATTTATTAAATATGTCGTTAGATGACATTGAAAATAGAAGTTATAAAAATGAAGATACTAGCGAATTAACTACGTTTGAATATTATGTTTATTACGTATATGAAAGAATCGGTGTTGGTAATATGATTTATAACATCGACAGAGATAGTGACTTACAATCATTTGGAGATGATGATGATAGTGCTAATAAAAAACTTCTACATAATATCATGTATATGACTTATCAGTCTTATTATTTTGAAGTTAATGGTGATAGTTTAGTAGGTGAAGCTGGATCAAGCAATTGGGCAGAGGAAATCGCTTCATTTATGGACACTATCATAGATCTTAAAGAAATCATGTATGAATATGATGATAGCACAGACGATAATAACTTAACTAACTTTGGTGTTAACATGAGTTTAGATAATCCTAATATGGAACCTGAAAAACTTACTGAGGTTTTAGAAGGATTAAACGCTAATAACATATTAGAAGATGTCGTGCCTAATTATATTCAATCGACATTATCTACAATTCAAGTTGAAGAATATACTGAATATGATGGTGTAATTTATGCTCAATATTATTTTGAAGATGGTGAGCAAGAACTATCACAACAAGAAATATATGCAGGCGAATCTGGAATACCTGTTATAGAAGAGATATTAAATGACTTTGCTATTTATGATGAAGAGGGTAATTTTGTAGGTTATTTTGACTTAGATTATACAAGTGATGATGATAAAAACTACTTTACATCCTTTATTGAAGCAGGTAATTCTACTTCTATTATCTTAAAGTTTTTAAATAACTCTGTTATTTATCAGGGAGAGCTCGCCTTAAACAATGGTGAAACTGCAGGTGTAGATGCTTTATTCTTATATCACACATTTGAAAGTGCTAGTTTAGATTCTTTAATTACTGGTGGAGAAATAGATGATAAAATCTTATTACTTGATACCTTAATAAATAATGAAGAATTTGAATATGATACTGATATTGAAGGTCAAGCCTTTGATATTATATTTACTAATTTTGCTAATTTGTTTGTTAGTGATTCAGAGTTTGATATAACTGAGATGAGCTCTATTAAGAGTGTTAAAGACACTCTTGTTAATTCAATATTAGCTTTAACTCAAGTCGTAGATGTTGATGCAGAAGATTATGGAAAAGAATACTCACATAGAGCGTATCTATCTAGTGAAGTTGTAGCCTCATTATTAGAAGATATTGTTAGTAATGAAGTTAGTAATATTGAAGACAATGGATATAATCTTAATGAAAGCAATATTCAATACTTTAGAGTGGATGAATATAATAATTACATTAATGATTACACTATAGATGTTTATAGTAAATTAACGCCTGATTCATATGATTTATTAAACGCTAATGAGGCTAAAGGGTTAGATGCTATTTTAAGTTTATATGATCCTGATGCTGTTGATTATACAAGTTATAATGCTGATTCAATCAGTGAAAACATGGCTAATATGGAATATGAATATATTACAGATGATGGAGAAGTGGCTAAGGCTAATTCTTATCTAGCTAGTGTTATTTATGTATCTAGATTACATTCTTTATTTAGCGCTTTCTTAGATAATGAAATATTAGAAACTCTTTATGGTGAACCTTGTATTAGAATTAGTGATATTAATGATCTATTTACATATAATGGTGATTCTGGTATTGGATTTGAATCTTATGGTCAATCCACTCACGAATATTTAAATAAAATAACTAGCTCTATTGGCTCTTAATATGGAAATTAATAATAGATATGAATCTAGTTTTATTGAGTCTAAATCTAAATTTATTGCTATTTTAATTCCACTTAATAGTCCTGAAGATTATAAAAATAAATTAGAAGAAATTAAAAATATATATAAAGATGCAACTCATTATTGTTATGCCTATGTTTATGATGGATATGCTAAATCTAGTGATGATAATGAGCCTAAAGGTACAGCGGGTAAACCAATATTAAGAATATTAAATCTAAAAAATCTAAATAGAGTTATACTAATAGTAGTTAGATATTTTGGAGGCATAAAACTTGGGGCTTCTAAACTTCTTAGAACATATGTAAAAAGCGCAAGTGAAGTAGTTAATTTAATAAAATAGAAAAGAGGAAATATAAATGCCAGAATTTGAAAATAGAAGAAAAAAATTATTAGAATTAATACCTGAAGGGTCACTCGTCTTAGTTCACAGCGGTATCTCAAAAATAAAAAGTGAAGATGAAAATTATCCTTTTCAAGTAAATAATAATTTTTATTATTTAACTAATATTAAACAAGAAAATTCTTGTTTATTTATGATAAAACAACCAGGAGAAATTAAAACTTATCTTTTTATTGAAGAAAGAGATGAAAAAAAAGAAAAATGGATTGGAAAAAGATTATCTGTTGAACAAGCATCATTATTAAGTGAAATTAAAAATGTACTTACTAATAATGTTTTTCAATCAAAACTAGTGTTTGCGCTTGATTCTAATTCTAATCATTTTGGACATATTAAAACTATTTATATAGATCAAAGCAAAGAATTAAAAGTAGGTCCAGAGACATTTATTGATAAATATGTTGAACATTTAAAATTGTTATCTCCAAATATAGAAATAAAAGATGTTAAACCTCTTATTTCTTCTTTAAGAATGATTAAATCAACATATGAAATAGAACAAATAAAAAAGGCAATTGATTTAACTCAACACGGTATAAATCAAATGCTTATGCATTTAAAACCTAATAAAAAGGAATATCAACTCGCTAATATTTTTGCTTTTTATGGTTTAGATAAACAAAGAGCACCTTTAGCCTTTGACACAATCGTGGCAAGTGGTAAAAACGCAACATATCTACATTATTCAGAACTAAATGAAATCATTAAAGAAAATGATATGATCTTATTTGATTTAGGTTATAAACATGAAGGATATTGTGCTGATATTTCTCGTACATATCCTGTAAGTGGTAAATTTAATGAAATTCAAAGATTAATTTATGATACTGTGTTGTACGCTAATAAGATGGTAATTGAATATGTAAAAGAAGGGGTAACTTTAAAAGATTTAAATGATAAAGTTGTCCAGTATTATCAAAGCGAATTACCTAGACTAGGTCTAATAGATAAAGATGAGGATGTCCACAAATATTACTGGCATAATGTTTCTCATCATTTAGGTTTAGATACTCATGATGTAGGAGATAGAGATCTTCCCTTAAAAGCGGGTAATGTTATTACTTGTGAACCTGGTTTATATTTTGAAAAGTATGGTATTGGAGTTCGTATTGAAGACGATCTTTTAATTACTAAAGAAGGTTGTGAAGTATTATCTAGATCAATTCCAAAAGAAATATATGAAATAGAAAATATTGTTAAACTTACAAAGGAAAAATAATTTATGAAAAAATACCTACTTGCTATTGATCAAGGTACAACATCAACTAGAGCTATAATTTTTGATAGACAATCAGTAGCTTTGTTTACTGCTCAAAGAGAAGTTAAATGTTATTTTCCAAAACCTGGATGGGTAGAATCTGATGCTTTACAAATATGGGTATCAGTAATTGATGTTGTTAATGAAGTATTAGTTAAAGCAAATTTATCAATAAACAATATTGATTCTATAGGTATAACTAATCAAAGAGAAACAGTAGTAGTGTGGGATAAAAAAACAGGTTTACCTGTTTATAATGCAATTATATGGCAATCAAGACAATCTAAAGATATATGTGATGCTTTAGAAGATAAAAAACAGTTTATTCATCAAAAAACAGGATTATTAATTAATCCATATTTTTCAGCATCTAAAATTAGATTTATTCTAGATAATATTTATGATGGTCAACAAAAAGCGGATAATAACGAACTACTCGTAGGTACAATTGATACATGGATTATGTATAAGATGAGTCAAGGAAGTATATATGCGACTGATGTAAGCAATGCTTCTAGAACTCTTTTATTTAATATCTATGATATGAAATGGGATGAGGAATTATGTAATTTATTTAATATTCCTATGTCAATGCTTCCAGAAGTAAAACCTTCATCTTATAAATTTGGAAAAGCTTCTTTCTTTTCAAATAATGTAGAAATATGTGGTGTAGCAGGTGATCAACAAGCTGCCTTATTTGGTCAAACATGTTTTAATCCTGGTGAATGTAAAAATACCTATGGCACAGGTTGTTTTATGCTTACTAATATTGGAGAAAGACCAATATTATCTAAAAATGGATTGCTAACCACAGTAGCGTGGCAAATAAATGATAAAACTTATTATGCATTAGAAGGTTCTATATTTATAGGTGGAGCTTTAATTCAGTGGTTAAGAGATGAAATGAATATTATTAAAAGTGCATCTATTAGTGAAGAATACGCTAATAAATGTAATGATACAAATGGAATTTATGTTGTTCCAGCCTTTACAGGATTAGGCGCACCTTATTGGAAAGATGATGCAAAAGGGGCTGTATTTGGTCTAACTAGAGGATCTAATAAATATCAATTTGTAAGAGCATGTTTAGAAGCTATAGCCTATCAATGTAAAGATGTTATTGATTTAATGATTAAAGAAACTGGAATTAATATTAAATCATTAAAAGTTGATGGTGGTGCTACCGCAAATAATTATTTAATGCAATTTCAATCTGATATTTTAAATTGTGATATTACTCTTCCTAAATGTATAGAAACTACCGCTTTAGGTGTCTCCTATTTAGCGGGTCTAGCCTCTGGTTATTATTCTTCTTTAGAAGAAATATCATCTTGTTATAATCAGGCTAATAAATATAAACCTATAATGTCCAAAAAAGTGGCCAAGGAAAAATATAAAGGTTGGAAAGCTGCAGTTAAGGCCACAATTAAATTTAAGATATGATATAATAATTTTGTTATGACAAAAATTATTATTTCCCCTAATAACTTTAAAGAAAATTTAATATCTTTTTATCGTAAAGATGATCCTTTTTTTGATGTATCTATTTTTAGTAAACAAGATTTAATAAATGCTTTATATCCTAAAGTTAAAAAAGATACGATAGTTAGATTAATGAAACAATTTAATATATCTTATTCAAGCGCTTCTAGATATGCAAAACTTGTTAGGTATTTAGATGAATCTAATAAGAATGAAGTAGGGGAACTAACTAAATATTATGATTTTATAAAAGAGAATAATTTATTCTTATATGATGAATTTGCTAAAGAAGTTTTTAAAGGTAAAGATATAGAAATTATAGGTTATCAAAAAGATGATAAATTCTTGCAAAAATTACTTAAAAAGCTTCAAATTGACGATATTTTAAATAAAACCGCTGATGAAAAAGAACCCTCATTAGTGGATAAAACCGTCTATATTTATGATACTTTAGAAAATGAAGCTCACTTTCTTTTTGTTAAGATTTTAGACCTTATAAAAGAAGGTGTAGATATTAATGATATTTATATTTATGGATATCGTGATTCATATAAATTTTATTTTGATTATTATTCAAAATTGTATGATATCAAACTTAATAATTTTGCTAGTGATAACTTTATCAATTTAGGTTTTGTTAAAAAGTTTATAACAGACTATAAAGAAAATAATGATATCAATTTATGTTTTAAAGAATTAGATGGTTTAAATATTGATGAAGATATCTTAATTAAATTTAAAAATATCATTGAAAGTAATACCTATGATTTCTTAAATGTAAGTCAACAAATTGATGTATATAAAAATGTTTTAAATACTCCTTATAGAAATGATATTTATGATAAGGCGATTACTATTATTAATGATGAAATTAATGTAAGTGATAAACATATATTCTGTATAGGCTTTGATCAAAATAATTACCCAAAAGTTAAATCTGATGATGATATTATCTTTGATAGTGATAAAGAAAAAATAGACATCGCTACGAGTAAAGATGAAAGTGAAGAATTAAGATATTCTCTTTATAATTTCTTAGCTAGCGATAATAATTTTTATTTTTCATTTGCTATGAAAAGTTATACTGAGAATTTCTATTTATCATTTATTGCTAGTAGTAACAACTTTAAACAAATATACATAAAAGATCCTTTAGACCATGATTATAGTTATAATGCCTCCCTTAATAGTGCCACTAAATTAGAAGACATTAACAGTTCTTTAAATGTTTTTTCTCCTTATCTAAACACCTATAGAAGTGTATTAGATTATAAATACAATTCATTTGATAATACTTTTAAATCTTTTAAGATTTATGATGAAAATAGTGAACTATATTATTCCTATTCATCACTTAAGGAATACGCTGAATGTCCTTTCAAATATTATTTAGATAAAGTTTTAAA
The DNA here is from genome assembly GCA_964433025.1 of uncultured Staphylococcaceae bacterium. Lineage (GTDB taxonomy): Bacteria > Bacillota_I > Bacilli_A > RFN20 > CAG-826 > CAJOOD01. The sequence continues at coordinate 44,693 of CAYSPV010000002.1, read as the reverse complement.
TATAGGTGATGAAAGCTCTAATAGCGCTGCTGACATCGGAAGTTTTGTTCATAAAGTATATGAATATCAATTTAAAAATCTAAATGATGATTTTAATACCTGTTATCAAATGGCTTTAGAATGTGATGACTATGTTTTAGATGATAGAACTAAAATGTTAATTAATGGTAATAAAACTAGAATAGAAGATGTTTTTAATTTTAATAAACAACATTTTAATAATATTAATAATCCTAAAGTTTATTTAGAAAAAAAATATAAAACTACATTAGAAAATCCTAAATCAAACCTTAAAGGTTATGTAGATAAATTAATGATTATTAATAATCAATATTATGTAATTATTGACTATAAAACTAGTTCTGAAAGTTTAAAAGAAAAACTATTTGAATATGATTTAGGATTACAATTACCTGCTTATGCTTATTTATTAGAAAAAGCTAAAAATTCTGATGAACAATTAAAAGATCTTAAAGATATAAAACTAGGTGGAATTTATTATCAAAGCATTTTTGATCAAGTTAAATTAAGAGATGAAAAATATTATAAGTTAAGTGGTGTATCTCTTAATGATGAAACATTCTTAACTAAGTTTTCTGCGAATGTATTTACAAAAGCAAATACTAAAGATGAAGAATCATTAAAAGAATATATTAAAATCGCAGATGCATCTTATAACAAATTAGATAATCAAATAAGAAATAATATCTTTGATATTAATCCTATACACACTAGTGATGTTGATGGTTGTAAATATTGCAGTTTTAAAGATGTCTGTTTTGTTAAGGACAAAGATTATAAAAAAGAAATTAAAGAGGAGGTAATTACTAGCGATGAATAATCCATCAAAAGAACAAAGACTCGCTATTGAAGCACATGGCAGTAATGTTTTAGTAAACGCTGGTGCGGGTTCTGGTAAGACCTCCGTTTTAAGTGAACATGTTTTATATCTAATTAAAAATCATGGATATAGAATTACTGATTTTTTAATTGTTACATTTACCAAAGCGGCAGCCTTTGAAATGAAAAAAAGAATTAAAGAACTTTTATTAGAAAATAAAAATATTATTGATGATAAAGAAATTAGTGATGTTGACTTTGCTCACATAACCACAATTGACGCTTTTAATTTATATCTAGCTAAAAAATATCATAACTATATTGGAATCGATGATATTGATATTATCGAAGATAGTATTTTAAAACTTTATGAAAAGAGATATATTCAGGAAGAATTAGATGATTTATATAAAACTAATAATCAAATACTCTCAGATTTTATAGAATTATTTTGTAAGAAAAATGATAATTTAATTTATGAAATAATTTCAAAAATAATTAACTTTTGCGATATTTCTTTAAAAAGCGAAGGCTTTTTTATACGTTTTAATAACATAGATTTTATTAATAATTGTTATCTTGATATATGTGATACTACCTTTGAATATATTAAAAACAAATATGAAGATTTAAAATCTGTTTTAAATAAATTAAGTTCATATCCAGATAATGTTTATGATGATTATTTAAAGTGCTTTAATTCAATTAATATCACCAGCTTTGATAATTTCATTTACAACATCAAAGACATTAAATCTCCTCGTATAAAAGGTGGTGAATTAAAAGAAGATGAATATTATTTTAGTCTACATTATGAATTCCAAGGCAAATTGAATAATCTAAAGAAAACATATAAAATATTCTCATTATCTAATAAAGAAAAAGAATTAATAACGTCAAACTATGATTTTACAAAATTATTAATTAATATCGCTAAAAGTGTTATTGCTAAAATTGAAGAATTTAAGAAAATTCATAATTGTTATACCTATAATGATATCGCTAAATTTGTTATTAGGATTTTAGATAACAAAAAGGCTAATAAATTAATTAAAGAAGAGTTTAAATATATCATGATTGACGAATATCAAGACACCTCTGATATTCAAGAAGAAATAATCAAACGTTTAGAAAATAATAACACCTTTATGGTGGGGGATGTTAAGCAATCTATCTATAAATTTAGAAACGCAAATTGTGAGATATTCTTAGATAAATATAAACAATACAAAACAACTGGCAGTGGTACCTCCATAGACATGACCTTAAACTTTAGATCAAGGGAAGAACTACTAAAAGATGTTAATAATATCTTTAATAAATTAATGGATAAAAATAATAACATTATTGATTATCAAGATGGTCATATTTCATATTATGGAAATAAAAAATATGATAATAAACAAAAAGGTTATACCTATGGTCTAAGTGCACTCGTGTATGAAAAAGAAAAAGAATCTAAAGACAATTATGAAAAAGAAATTAGATTTATAGCAAGTGATATAAAACAAAAATTAAAAGATAATCTTCAAATATACGATCTTAAATCTAATTGTTTTAGAAACGCTGTTTTTAGTGATTTTGCTATCCTAATTGATCGTGGTAGTCGTGTTGATGTTATTGAAAAAATCTTTGATGAATATAAATTACCCTATTATAAAAATTTAGATGATGATTTATCTGAAAATGATGTCTTTGCTATTATTAAGAATTTATTAATTTTAATTTATCAAAGTGCTACGAGTAACACTGATGATAAAACTTTTAAACATGCTTTTGTAAGTATAGCTAGAAGCTATCTATTTGAATATAGTGATGAAAAGATTTATTATCTTATTAAAGATAATACTTATTTAAAAAATCCAATAATTTTAAAGATAAATCAACTATCAAAAAATATTGATTGTTTATCTTTATATGAAACCACAACAATGCTAATTAATGAATTTGATTTATTAAATAAATTAAATTTAGTGGGTGATTTTCAAAGCGCACATGCAACTATAAATATGATATTAGATAAAATCAAAGTATTAGATAATTTTTCTTATGATTTAAATGAATTAATTCAATTTTTTGATGATTTAAAACAAGAACAAATTAGCCTAAGAGGTAGTGATATTAAATTAGATGATAATGTTATAACCATAACTAATTATCATAAATGTAAAGGTCTTGAATATACGATATGTTATTATCCTTTCTTATTCGTGGGATTTAATAGAAGTGATATTTATAGTATGAATTTTTCTAAAGATTATGGATATGTATCTAATAATTATTTTGACACTAAAAAGTCCTTACTTTTAAGACATGTTAAAGATGTAGAAATTCAAAAAGATTTTGAAGAAAAATTAAGATTATTATATGTTGCAATAACTAGGGCAAAAGAAATGGCAATCTTAGTGCTTCAAATACCAGATAAGATTAAAGAAGATGTTACAAAATCTATATGTTTTTCTGACATGCTATATTATGTTTATGACCTTATTAAAAACAAAAAAGAAGTATCAGAAGAAGATATTGAAAACATTCAATTAAAAACTTCTCAAATCAAAGAAAATAAACAATTCACTTTATATGATCCTATTAAAATTAAATCAAAACAAATTAATATTTCTCATGCTTCTAAAGATATCACCAGTGATATAGATGAAGAAAAATTATTATTTGGTGATAGACTACATCATATCCTACAAGCAGTGGACCTACATACCAAAGACACCTCATTTATTAAAGATGCAAAAATCAAATCAATTATAGATAAAGTCTTAGATAATGAATTATTTGATAATTTGAATAATTGTAAAATATTAAAAGAATTTTCTTTTAATGATAAAATTAATAATATCAATGGAATTATTGACTGCATGATTATAAAAGATGATGAAGTAATCATCATCGATTATAAAACGAGACAAATTAATGATGAAGCGTATAAAAAACAGTTAAATATCTATGCTTCATATGTAAAACAGTTGACCAATAAGAAAATTAAATTATATTTATTAAGCATTATCGATAATAGATTTAAGGAGGTAGAAGTAGGTGACAAAACAATTAGCGTTTAACAAACAACAATTTGCTTTAATTGTTAATTCTGTTAATAAAAACAATATTCTTAATGTTGATTTTTGTTATGACGTTTATGAAGTTGCGTTTCATGCAGTGGCTAATTTAAAAGATCAAAACATTGTAAGAAGCGCTCAACCTATTAACTCTATTTATCTTATCTTTTATATCTTAGGTGAATATTCTTATTCTGTTATTAATAAATCAAAAGAAGAAATAGATAAGTTTAACAATGATGATAAGATTAAAATTCAAATGGCCTCAGTAGTAGCAGACAAATACATGTCTTTAGATTTCTTTAACTATAAAGAAACTACTTTAGGCAATAAATATATACCCCCTATTTCATCTTTAGATACTTATTTAAACTTTATGTTAAATACTTTAAATAAGACTCCTAAAAATAATCCAAGACAAACATTAATTAATGATTTATTAAATAAATCAATAAGTATTGCTAGATGTTGTTTATATTTACTAACAATGGGTTTTGAAACAGAAGCTCTAGCCTCTTGGAGAACTCTTCATGAATGTGAATGTACTTTAATATTACTAGAAAAATATCGTACCCCTTTAGTGGAAACTTATCTTAGACATATGACTTATGCAATCGCCTTTAGAAGCGGTTTAAAAACAAAAGAAGAAACAGATCAAATGTTTGTAGAAATCAAAGATAAAATGCGACAACATGATCTAAAATCTAAAGATATGAAAAAGTTTATTGAATATGGTTGGTTGTATGATACAACAGAAAGTAAAGATGAAAGCTTTAAATTAAACTTTAGAGATGGTCTACAAAAAGCCGTAGGTCTATCTAAATATTCTAAAGTCTATGAACAAAGCTCAGAGATTGTACATTCCACGCCTATGTTAATATATTCAAATAAACCATATTATTATCATTTAACATTAATCATTTTATATGAATCATTTTTTAGAATTGAAAAGATATTTAAAGCCTATTTCTTTTCTAATTCTTTTGAAAAACAAATGCAACAATATGAAAATATGCAAAAGATATATTTTGCCCAATTAACGAGTATATATAAAAGAGAGGTCAATGCTTTTTCTAAGCTCAATAACCCCTCTAAAAATGACTAAATCTTTGCAAAAGTTAAATATTTTAATTAAACATCAGCATAACATGAACCGCCTATAAATTCTCTAAATACTGAATTACAAGGCACCCATTGATCGTCTAATTCATCAAAGAATTTTAACATTCTTATTAAACGCTCCGCAGTGGGGAAATGTTCATTATCTGAATCTATTTTACTAAGTAAAGGTAAAGCATATTTTTTCATTACACTTAATTCATATACTAAGAAAGAATTAAAAACAAAATCTGCGCCTTCTTGATTATCATAGATCCATTTAAATTCACCTTTTCTAACTGAAGGCCACATTTCAAGTGTTTCAATAGCGGAAGCATTTCTAAATTGATAGTCTCTAACAATTCTTCTTAATAATCTTAAATCAGTTAATGACATTGGATTATGATTATCATAATTAATTTGAGCTTGAGGAGCGATATAGATTTTAAATTTTTGGTGTCTAGGAATAGAGTTTGTAAGCATATCATTTAAAGCATGAATACCTTCAATAATAATAGGCTCTTCTAAACTAACTTTAACTTTACGACCTGGCACTCTTTTTCCCAAGGAAAAATCAAATTTAGGAAGTTCAACTTCATAACCTTCAATAAGTTCAGCGATATTTTTATTAAATAATTCAATATCTAAAGCTTTAATATCTTCTAAATCAGGATCTCCATTTTCATCTTTTGGTACTTGATCTTTTGGTAAATAATAATCATCAATAGAAATACGTACAGGTCTAATACCTCTAGATAGTAATTCTATTCTTAATCTATTTGCAAAAGTGGTTTTACCTGAACTAGAAGGACCTGCGATACACACTAAACGGATAGAGTCGATATCTTTTTCAATTAAATCACCTAGTTCCGCAAATTGGGCGTTATGGAAATGTTCACACATATTAATGAAATCGACTGCTCCATAATTTTTAGTCATTTCATTAATACCTGCGATAGTATCAATACCTGCAATAGAGGCCCAAGCATGGGCTCTTTTTAAAGTTCTACCATAGGTAGGAGCGTCTTTAAATTCAGGTATTTCACCTTTACATTCGCTTCTAGGATATTGAATGATAATACCAGGAGAATAAAATTTTAATCTCCATTTTTTAATATAACCAGTAGAGGGTACCATTCTTTCATACATATAGTTTTTATAATCACCACATGTATAAATATGAGCGTCTTTTTCTGGACGATATTTTAATATTTTTAATTTGTCAGAAAATTCTTCACTTTCATAAATTTTCATGACTTCTTCTTTTAAGATTTTACCTCTAATTAAAGGAATATCAGCCTCCACTAAACGATGCATTTCTTTTTCTAAGGCAAGAGTTAATTTTGTAGATGCGGTTTGATTTTCATTTAATATTTGTAAAAATACAGATCTAGATACATTATAGGAAAATCTAAATTGTAGATGTGGGGCAATATTATGCATAGCCATTGCTACTAAAAATCTAACAGATGCTTCATATATTTTTATTGATTCTGTATCTTTACAGGTAAGAGGTTCTAAAGCACAATCTTTTTCTAAAACATAAGTTAATTCTCTAACCCGATTATCAATACGAGCACATATATAGTCTTTATTTGGTCCAACTACATCTAAAACTCTAACAGGTCTTGAAAAAACTTTTTCTTCACCTAAAACATTAATTTTAATTGACATGTGTAATTCCTCACTTCTTTTATTATGATACTATTTTAGCAATTATGTATCATATTTAAAAATATAAAATTATTTTTTTATAAAATAATAGTGTTGTGTTATCATTATGTCTAAGGAGTCTTTTTTATGAAAAAAAATCTTGTATATATTCAATCAGGAGGGCCTACTTCTGTTATTAATTCTTCCTTATATGGTGCAATAAGACAATGTCAATTACATAAAGATAAAATCGATCATATTTTAGGATCACTTCATGGTATAGAAGGTCTTATAAATGATGATCTAGTAATATTAGATTTAGAAGATGATGATCAAATCGAATTATTAAAACAAACTTCAGGGGCAATTTTAGGTTCTACAAGATTAAAATTACCTAATGAATATCATCATGAATTATATTTTAAAATCGTTGAAAACATTAAAAAACATAACATAGGTTATATATTAATCAATGGAGGTAATGACTCCATGGATACCTGTTATAGAATATCTAGTTTATGTTTAGAATTAAATTTAGATGTTAAAGTAATTGGAGTTCCTAAAACTATTGATAATGACTTAGCTATAACAGATCATAGTCTAGGTTTTGGCAGTGCTTGTAAATATGTAATAAATACGATTGCTCAAATTGCCTTAGACGCTAGAGGCTTTAAAAAAGGCAAAGTCCATTTAATTGAAATCATGGGAAGAAATGCTGGTTGGCTAACAGCCTCAACAGATATATTAGATGAAAGATTAAGACCTGATTTAATTTATATACCAGAAAGAAAATTTACTGTTGATAGCTTTTTAGAAGATATTGATAGAGTCTATAAGCAAAAAGGATCCGTAGTAGTGTGTATCTCTGAAGGAATAGATTTTCCAAGAGAAGTTACATCATCTAAAACTGATGGATTTGGTCATATCCAATTAGAGGGTGTGGCTAATGAATTAGCCTATGATGTAGAAGATAAATTACATTTACCTTATAGAATTATTGAACTAAGTGTTCCTCAAAGAGCGTTCGTTCCTATGACATCTAAAGTTGATCAAGAAGAAGCCATTAATGTAGCAAAAAAAGCAGTGGATGCTGCTTTAGAAGGTTTAACCGCTAAAATGGTTATTTTAAAACGTATATCAAATGATCCATATGAAGTTGAATATCATGTTGAAGATGTCCATTTAATCGCTAATGAGGTTAAAACTATTCCTGAAGAATATTTATGTGATCAAACTAAGATGAGCGATAAATTTAAACAATATTTAGCGCCTCTAATTAATGGTGAAATAAATATTAAATATGAAAATGGAATTATTTGCTTTACCAAATTTAAGTTTATAAAAGCATGAAAACACTATTTAATAATTTAACGTTAATTCAAAAATCAATCTTAATAGCGATATTAATAACTTTTTCTATCTTTTTAATAACCTTACCTTTAATAGTAATTGATTTAATGGAAGTAGCCTTTGGAATACTTCTTGGTGGTTTAGGTTGTATACTTTCTTTATGTTTATTTACCATTAAAGAAAAAACATTAAATGATCATACTTTAATGATTGTTACCATTATTAATATTGTTGTTATGTCTTTAATACATATCGCTGTAATAATACTTGCAGCCTGTTTATATTATTTATTAGATCTTCATATCTTTAATGTATGGGCAACATTTGCCTCTTCATTTATAGGTCTAATATCTTTAATAATAAGTTCACTAATAACTAAAAAGGAATAAATATGGATCAAATCAAAGAATTATTCTTAATGTCTCCTAGTAATTGGAATGATGAAACGATTGGATTTTTATTTTCCTCTCTTTGTTGTATTTTAATTATTTTAATCTTAGTGGTCATCGTAAATATAAAAGCTAGAAAAGTAGATCCTTTAAAAAAACCTAAAGGCTTAGTGTTTTTATTTGAAGTAGGAGTTAAATTCTTTGATAATTTTGCCCTAGATATAATGGGCAAACATTTTGATGGTTTTGGTGGATTTATGTTTGCTTTAGCAGCCTATTTATTTTTAGCTTTTATATTTGGTTTAACTGGTTTACCAGCGCCTTTAACAAATCTAGCAGTACCCCTTTCATTAGCGTTAATCGTATTTGTATGTATACACGCAACCGCAGTTAAAACAAATAAATGGAAATATTTTAAAAGATATCTTGATCCAATTCCTCAAGTGCCATTATTTTTACCAATTAATTTAATATCGATGTGGGCACCTTTAATTTCTATATCTTTCCGTTTGTTTGGAAATGCAATCGCAGGTTGGACATTAATGAATTTAGTTTATTATGCTTTAGAAAATTTATCGATGACTATATTTAGCTTTATTCCTGAATATTATAATTCTTTAATTATTGCCCCTATTATTGCCCCTATTTTACATCTTTATTTTGATTTATTCTCAGCCTTTATACAAACAGTGGTCTTCTGTATGTTATCTATGATGTTAATAGGTCAAGAAGGACCAGATGATGAAGAAGAATTAGACAGTGCGACTCAAATTAAAAGTATCGCCACGAATTGATGTGATGTAGTAATAACTACTTAACATATATTTTAAAACTATAAGGAGGTTAAAAAATTTATGGATCTTACCGCATTAGCAGCAGGAATTGCCGTCTTATCAGGTATTGGAAACGCACTTGGTGAAGGATTTGTGGTTTCACATGCCTTAGATGGTATGACCAGAAACCCTGAAATGGCTAAAGTCTTAAGAAACAATATGATCTTAGGTTGTGCACTTGTTGAAACAACAGGTATTTATGCCTTACTTGTTGCCATTATGATTTTGTTTGTCTAGTATTATGAATAACTTATTTATATTGTTATTAACGTTTTTAGATGATACTAGTTCAGATTATCCATCTTTACCAGATGGAGAAACTTTTTTAGAAAAAATCATTCCTAACTTATGGGCTTTTATCATTCAACTATTATCTTTAATTGTTTTAATAGTGCTCTTTTTTATCTTTGCTTATAAGCCAATAAAAAGAATTATTAAAAAAAGACAAGACGCCGTGGATGAAGAAATTAAAAGTGCATTCCTTAACAATGAACAATCTAAAAAAGACTTACAAGAATCTAAAGATTTATTATCAGATGCTCGTAAAAGAAGTGATGAAATGATTGAAGAGGCTAAAAAATCGGCTTTAGAAGAAACTAAAATTATTCAAGAACAATCAAAAGAAGAAATTAGACAACTAAAAATTAAAGCCGATGAAGATATTAAAGCTAAATATGAAGCTTTAAAAGACGATATCCATAAAGAGATCGTGGATGTATCTATTTTAGCTACGAATAAATTATTAAATAAAAACATCACCAGCGATGATAATAAAAAAATAGTGGATGATTTTATTGATGAGGTAAATAAATAATTATGCTTCAATCTTATCTAAATTACGCGAATGCTTTCTATTTAATAGCCTTAGAAAATAATAAGGTTGATAACTATCGAGATGCCGCTATTTCTATTAGAGATCTATTTAAAAACTATGATGTTTTAATTGATATTCTTAACTGTCAATTTATAGAAATATCAACTCGATTAGATGTAGTGGACCAATTATTTAAAGGTATTTTAAGTAATGATTTTATTAATTCTATTAAGGTTTTAATAAGTGATCATAAAATTAGAAAAATCGTGCAAATCTTAGATAATTTTATTAATTTATGTAATAAAAAATTAAATATTAAAGAAGGAATAGTGTACTTTAGTGAAGATAAGATTGATAAAAAAGTTTTAGAAAAATTAGAAAAGATTTTATCTAAAAAAATCAATAAAAAAGTCTATTTAAAAGGTAAAGTTGATACTTCCTTAATTGGAGGTATAAAGATCGCTATTGATGGTCATGTCTATGATGGTTCTTTACAATATCAACTCAAGCAATTACAGCTATCATTATTAGATAAAACATCTTCTACATTAAATAAATAGGAGGACTTAAATTTATGGATGTAAATGTTAAAAAAATATCCGAATTAATTAAAAAACAAATTCAAAATTTTGCTAGTGAAATACAAAGCGATGATATCGGGGTAGTTATTTCAAGTGGAGATGGAATTTGTTTAGTATATGGACTTAATAAAGTCATGCTAGGTGAACTAGTGGTATTTAATGATGATATATATGGTATGGTCATGAATATTGAAGAAGACCATATCGGTGTAATTTTACTTGGTGATACGAATACAATAAAAGAAGGTGATAAAGTAAGAAGAACTAAACAGGTCATGCAAACTCCAGTAGGAGATGAGTTACTAGGAAGAGTTATTAATCCTGTTGGTATTCCTATTGATGGACTTGGTCCAATTAAAACTAATAAGTTTAGACCAATAGAAAGAATCGCTCCAGGTGTAATGACTCGTGAATCAGTAAATAAACCTTTACAAACGGGAATTAAAGCAATTGATGCGATGATTCCAATAGGAAGAGGTCAAAGAGAATTAATTATTGGTGATAGACAAATAGGAAAAACCGCGATCGCAATTGATACAATTATTAATCAAAAAGATCAAAATGTGATTTGTATTTATGTCGCTATTGGACAAAAAAATTCCACAGTCGCCCAAATCGTTGATAAATTAAAAACATATCATGCTTTAGATTATACAGTGGTGATTAACGCTGGTGCATCTGAAGAAGCTCCCCTACTTTATATTGCCCCATTTGTAGGTTGTGCAATAGCAGAAGAATGGATGGAGCAAGGAAAAGATGTATTAATCATCTATGATGATTTATCAAAACATGCAGTAGCCTATCGTGCCTTATCATTGCTTTTAAAACGCTCTCCAGGTAGAGAAGCTTATCCAGGTGATATTTTCTATTTACATTCTAGATTACTTGAAAGAGCTTGTAAGTTAGATAAAGCTCATGGTGGTGGCTCTATTACCGCCCTTCCAATCGTGGAAACTCAAGCAGGTGATATTTCTGCTTATATTCCCACAAATGTTATATCAATTACTGATGGTCAAATATTTTTATTAACAGATTTATATAATATTGGACAAAGACCTGCTATTGATTCAGGTTTATCAGTGTCCCGTGTTGGTGGAGCAGCCCAAATCAAAGCTATGAAAAAAGTTTCATCATCTTTAAAAATAGATTTAGCTAACTATAATGAATTAAAATCATTTAGCCAATTTGGATCTGATCTAGATGATGCAACTAAAAAGATCTTAAGACATGGTGAAGTCTTATTTGAAGTATTAAAACAAGACCAATATGATACCTATCCTGTAATTGATCAAATCTTAGAACTATATATTGCTAAAAACTATTATTTAGATTCTTTAAAAAATGAAGAAATAAAACCAATATTAAAACGCGCTTTAACTTATCTAAGACATTCTTGTAAAGATATCTTAAAAGAGATAAATAAAACTCAAGATATTTCTGATGAATTAGATAATAAATTAAAAGTAGCCTTAGATGAATTTTTTAAACCTTATATTAATAAATAAAGCCTATGTCAACTTCTGTATTACAAAGTAAAAAACGTATTAACTCTATTAAGTCTATTGAAAAGATCACTAACGCTATGAAGTTAGTGTCCATAGCCAAACTTAAAACGATATCAAATCGTTTAAGTGGACAAGACATCTTTTCTAGTAAACTAGATTTAATCATGTCTAAATTAACACTTTTAGGAGATGATATTGATTCAGTTTATTTTAATGAAATAGATAATAATATTACTTCTAAAAAGTTATACATTGTTATTACGTCTGATTTAGGTTTATGTGGATCTTATAACTATAATATTTTTAATTATTTAGATGAAAATATTATTAATGATGAAAATGCTTATTTTATTATTTTAGGAAATAAAGGTCTTAATCATTATCAAAATAAAAATATTAATTTTGATGAGGAATTTTTAAGTACTTCTATTGATGATATTAATAAAACATCAAGTAAAGTTAAAGATTATATTTTGAGAGCATTTTTAAATAAAAAGTATGCAGAAGTCCATTTAATTTATACAAAATATGTAAATTCTCTTACTTTTAGATGCACTGATAAAAAGTTATTACCTTTAACTTTAAATTTAAAAGAAGATGATACAAGATATAAAGAAGTTGAACCTATTATTCAACCAAATAAAAATCAAATCATTGATACATTTATTCCTTTATATGTTGAATCATTATTATATGCTTACATTTTAAATTCTTTAGTAAGTGAATATACTTCAAGAAGAAATGCGATGGAACAAGCAAGTGATAACGCTAATGAATTATTAGAAAAATTAACTATTCAATATAACAAAGCAAGACAAGAATCAATTACTAATGAAATCATAGAAGTTGTTTCTGCTTTTAATAATGTTTAGGAGGTAAATATTATGAATAAAGGTTATGTAAAACAAATTATTGGTCCAATTGTAGATATTGTATTTAATAATGGTCCCTTACCTAAAATATTAAATGCAATTGAAATTATCTTAGAAGATAATAAAACATTAACCGTAGAAGTATCTCAACACATCGGTGATGATACGATTAGATGTGTATCTATGGGACCTACTGAAGGTTTATATAAAGGACTAGAGGCTATTGATTTAGAAGGTCCAATAACTGTACCAGTAGGAAAAGAAACCTTAGGACGTATATTTAATGTTTTAGGTCAACCTATTGATGATTTAGATGATAAAGTATTTAAAAAATGTAAACGTTTGCCTATCCATAGAGATTCTCCTAAATTTGAAGATCAAAGTGTGGATGTAGAAATATTTGAAACAGGTATTAAAGTCATTGACTTACTTTGTCCTTATATTAAAGGTGGTAAAGTTGGTTTATTTGGAGGTGCAGGTGTTGGAAAGACAGTCTTAATTCAAGAATTAATGCACAATGTGGCCTCTGAAAAACGTGGTATATCTGTATTTGCTGGTGTTGGAGAAAGATCAAGAGAAGGTAATGATTTATATTATGAAATGAAACAAAGCGGTGTATTAAAAAACTCAGCTTTAGTATTTGGTCAAATGAATGAACCACCAGGCGCTCGTATGAGAGTAGGTTTATCTGGTCTTACTATGGCGGAGTATTTCCGTGATTATGAACATAGCGATGTCTTATTATTTATTGATAATATTTTTAGATTTACCCAAGCTGGTAGTGAAGTAAGTGCCTTACTTGGTAGAATGCCTTCTGCAGTGGGATATCAACCCACATTAGCCTCAGAAATGGGACAATTACAAGAAAGAATAACGTCCACAAAAGATGGCTCAATTACCTCTATTCAAGCAATTTATGTTCCTGCGGATGATTTAACTGACCCCGCTCCTGCAACTGCGTTTTCTCATCTAGATGCTAAAACAGTATTAGATAGAAGTATTGCTTCTTTAGGTTTATATCCTGCAATTGATCCTCTACAATCTGCATCAAATGCTTTACAAGTTAATATCGTAGGTGAAAGACATTATAAAGTCGCTAATGAGGTCTTACATATCTTACAAAAATATAAAGAGTTAAGTGATATTATTGCTATTTTGGGTATGGATGAATTATCGGAAGAAGATAAATTAACTGTCTATAGAGCGCGTAAAATAAGAAACTTCTTATCTCAACCATTTTTTGTAGCATCTCAATTTAATGGTGTAGATGGTAAATTTGTAAAATTAGAAGACACTATTTCTTCATTTGAAGAAATATTATCTGGTAAAGTAGACCATATTAATGAAAATTATTTCTTATATTGTGGTTCTATTAAAGATGTATTAGAAAAATATAAAAAGGACAATAAATAATGAAAAATAGTTTCCATCTTATTATCACTAATAAACTTGGCATTTATTTAGAAGATGATGTCACTTATTTAAGTGCGTACGCTAGTGATGGTAAGTTTGGAATTATGCCTAACTATACATCATTTATAAGTGATTTAACTATTTGTAAGTTATCTTATGTTAAAGATAATAAAACTTATGAATTTGCTATTTCTAGTGGTTTATTATATATAGAAAATAATGTTTGTAATGTGATTGTTAACACTATCGAAAGTAAAGATGAAATAGATCTAGATAGAGCAAATAAAGCCAAAGAAAGAGCGTTAGCTAGATTAAATTCTAAAGACACTAATTTAGATATAAAAAGAGCGCAACTTGCTTTAAATCGTGCTCTTAATAGAATCAATGTAAAATCAAATTAAGAATTACTTATTAAATACATCATTTCATTATAACCATCTTCTATAAGATAGTCATAGGTGGTCATTTGATCATTGTTTACATATGTAAATGTAGTAGTGTAAACCTCAACATTAATAGAAAAAGCAGATGATAATAAATATTCTTTTATTTCATCACTAATAGTGCTTACATCTAAAACAAGTGATGGGACACTATTATTTTCAATATTAGGTCTAATATCATTTATATAAATATCATAGGCTGATATATCATCATCATTTACTGATGATAAATTATCATCTTTTAAAAATAGATAATATCTAGAATTACTACTTATAAATTCCATAAAAGCATCTAATCTAGTCGTAGTGTATATATCTGATTTTCTAGCAAATTCGATCATTGCCGATTCAAATAAACGATAAGATGAATATCTTGATGATGATAAAGTTAAGACTAATTCGCCTTGTTTAAAAAACATGATCTTAGGTGTTTCATCAAAATAGTCAGGATATAAATTAGCGATATAATATATATCGCTTGCTTGAGCACTAAAAGAATATATTAGATAATTATAACTTCTTAAAAAGGTATTCCAATATTCACTTACAGTAGTGCAAGTAGCGCAGTAATTAGAATAATAATATAAAATAAATGATTCTTGATGATTAATTTTTTTTAAAAAAGTATCACCTGTAATTTCTTTTGTAGAAAGTGATACTTCCGTATCATCTTTTTGCATATATAAATCTAAATCATTAGCGACATAGACTCTATTTTCATCACTAGAACAGGATATAGTATTTATACAAAATACCCCTAATGATAAAGATAATAAGACTTTTTTTAATAGGCTTTTCATACTATATTAAAATAGCACAAATAAATTTTTATATATCTATAAAATTTAAAAAACCACATTAAATGATACTATTTTTAAATATTTGTTTATGTTATCATAACTAATAAGGAGTAAAAAAATATGCACGCTTGGCACGATATTTCCAAAGATAGAATTAAAGAAGATGATTTTTTAGCCATGATAGAAATCTCTAAAGGTAGTAAAAATAAATATGAATTAGATAAACAAACAGGTCATTTAATTTTAGATCGTGTTTTATTTACATCCACTCACTATCCTCAAAACTATGGATTTATTCCTTTAACATATGCTGAAGATTTTGATCCACTTGATGTTTTAGTCTTAGCTAGTGAAGCTATACTTCCTATGGCCTTAGTTAGATGTAAACCTATCGGTGTACTTATTATGGAAGATAATGGATTAATGGACACTAAAATAATTGCGGTAGCAAAAGACGATCCATTTTATAATAACTTTGATGATATAAAAGATATTCCAAATCATATCATGGAAGAAATAAAACACTTCTTTCAAGTTTATAAAACTTTAGAAGGTAAGACTACTTATATTGATAAAGTAGAAAATAAAAAAACTGCTTTATCTATAATTAAAAAAGCTTTAGATAGATATGAAGAAAAAATTCTTCCTTCTATAAACGCTAAACGTAATGCTTTAAGATAAAAATTAATTATTATTTTTAATATTTTGACTAATACGATTTAATTTTTCTTTTTTGATGTTTATAAAACATTCATCTTTGCTGTTTTCATACATCATCTCGGCCCAGTAATACCATAAAATATCTTCAAATTGGATAAAGTTATCAACTTTTTTAATTTTGTTTTTATTTAATCTATAACCAAAATAAGCTTTTAAGAAGATATTTTTTTGTTCATCATTTAAATTGTTTTCACTTATAAATGAAGCTAGATCAAAATAGAGGTAGTTAAGACCTGCAAATTCAAAATCAATTAAAACAACATTGTTATATTTAAATAATAAATTGTTTCTAACTAAATCATTATGACATAAACATAATCTTTCTTTTTTAATACCTTTATTAATCCTATTAATAATCTTTCTTTCATATCTTCCATCTATAGGTTCTTTGCTATATGTCTTATAAAGTTTTAATCTATCAACCATCTTAAATGGTTCAATATTAAAATCTTCAATTTTATGTAATTTTTTTAAAGCTTTTGCTAGTAATATGATTTGATTTTTTTCTAATTGATTATAAAGTCTAGCTTGATGAACAACTTTCATAATTAAAGTTTTACTATTAATATCATATAAATAAGTATTAACGACATTTTTATTATCTTTTAAAACTTCTAAAATATATTTTTCATTTTTATAATCAATAAATGGGGCAATAAACTCCTTAGGAGTTTTTAATACATAAGCATCATTTATTAAATAAACCTGATTAGAAAATCCATCATCATATTTTGTAATGGTTTTAACTTTTTTATCAGTTAGTTTAAAAAACAATTTTTTAATATTTTCAAAATTATTTGCCATGTCATTACTTTAACACACAATAAAATAATTTTCTTTATTTTATTAAAAAAAATTATATTATTTTTTATATGATCCATATTGTATTATTTAGACCAGAAAAACCCCTTAATACAGGAAATATTATGCGAACATGTGTCGCTATTAAGGCTAAACTTCACATAATAGGACCTATAAGTTTTTCTTTAGATGAAAAAGCTATAAAAAGAAGTGGTTTAGATTATATAGATGAACTTAATATGCAATATTATGAAAACATAGATGATTTTTATAAATTAAATAAAACCGCTGATATTTATTATGTGACTAGATACGCTGATAAGGTTTATTCTAGTTTTGATTTTTCAAACAAAGTCCATGATTATTATTTAATGTTTGGAAGAGAATCAACAGGCATTCCTCATGAACTACTTAGACTTAATAAAGATAAGCTATTACGCATTCCAATGGTTCCAAATTGTCGTAGTTTAAACTTATCTAACTCTGTAGCTATAGTGGCTTATGAAGTATTAAGACAACAAGGTTTTAATAATCTAGCCACTCAAGAAGAAATAAAAGGGGAAGACTTTTTAATTAATGAGGTATCTAATAATGAAAACTAAATATTTATCATTACTTACTCTTCCATTACTTTTAATTGGTTGCACAGAAAGATCTAATTTTAATAAATTAACTCTCCCACGCGTGGAATATGGTCGATTAGTGACTATAAGCGGTGAAGAGTTATATGATATGGTCATTAATGAAGTTACTACGATGCTAGTCTTATTTAGTGTTGATAGCTGTGCCTCATGTAGCGAAGCAAAAGAAGAGTTAGAAGGACTCGCGGAACTAGGTCATTTTAATGTTTATAATGTTGATTTAACTAATATCACAAGTGAAGATTATCAATATATCGTAGATACGACAAGCTATGCAAATGATGCATATGCTTTTAATGATTATGGTGATGAATTATATTTACCGCAGCTATATTTATTTGCCTATCAAGGTGTAGTAGTCACTTTTGATGATTATTTTGTAGATAATATTATTGATTATATTAATCTTAATGATTAATATCTTTGAGCAGAATCATATAATTGTTTAACTTTATCACTTACTTTATCTATTTTTAATGTTTGATATTTTTTTAAGATAACTTGACCTAATTTATGACCTTTTTTAAGGTATTTTTTATTAGTGTATACAACTTCACTTGCTTCTTTTTTGCTACATAATAAACAGATCTGCGCTGCAATAGATATAACTTCATCACTAGGATTATCACCTTTAATTATCACATGAGCGCCTGAATAAGGATGAATATGTAAAAATAAATCATTATCTTTAGCGATTTTAAAAGTTAAATTATCATTTTGTAGATCATTTTTTCCAAATAAGATTTTATAATTATCTAATTTAATAAAATATGGTGATAATTTATTAGATATTTGTTTTTCATGTTTATTAATAACCTTATTTTTTAATAAATAAGTTTGCATTTGAAGTAAGTCATCTTCACTTCCATTTTCATATTGTTCTAATAGATGTTGATAATAAAGTAAATCATCTTTACATTTTTCTTTTTGTGTAGCGGCATTTTCAATTTTACTTTTAGCTTTTTTATATTTATAAAAACAGTTATTCGCTAATTCTATATTTGTTAATGTATCATCATATTTTTTATTGTTATCTTTAAATAATTGTTTTAAATCTTCTTGTTGATAATAATAACAAGCTTCTCCTAGCTCTTTATAAATTAGATCATTATTTCCATTTAATATTTCAGTATCTAATTTAGGTAATTTGTTTTTAGTGATATTGATTTTTTGTTTGATAAATTTTAATAAGTCATGATATTTTTCATCTTTTCTTTTAGCTAAAGAAGCAGTGTACAACCCCTCCCCATATCTTAAATAATCATCATAAGTTATATCTTCTTTTTGTTTATTAGCGATATTAACTTTATTAGGTAAGTCATATTTTTGACCAATTATCATATTTCTATCTAATAAAGAACTATGTGGTTTTAACACTACGATTATGTTGTTATTTTCATCACATAAAACTAAATTAGTTTTATTATGAATTAATTCCATGATTAATTTATATTTTTTATAATCAAATTCATCAACTTTTTTATTTAAATCAAAGATGATAATCGTGTCATCATTTAAATTACTAACACCTGCAATATAACTATCCTTAATAAAATGTCTAAATTTATAAGGAATATCTTTATTTAAATTAGATATTGATTTTCTTTTATTTACAAAACCGATATAAGGTTGATTATTTTTTAAATTTATATATAAATCTTGTTTACGATAAAAAGAAAAAGTGATGAGTACACTTTCACTAGATATAAAGCTAAAAGAAGCAATGTGACTTGATTTAATTTTTAAATTAATATCACTTACAATTTCACTTATATGTTTTTTTAAATAAAAATCATAATTCATATACGTTTATATTATTAAGTTAATATAAATTTTTTTCAAGTTTATTTGACTACAACTAATTTTAAGATATAATGGTAGTCTATATCGTTATGAAAAAGGGATTACTAATTATTTTAAGTGGACCATCTGGGGTCGGTAAAGGGACAATAAGAAAAAAAGTCTTTAAACATAAAAATTTAAATCTTGTTTATTCTGTCTCTATGACCACAAGAAAACCACGTAAAAAAGAAGTACCTGATAAAGATTATTATTTTGTAAGTGAAGAAGAATTTTTAGAAAATATTAAAAACGACAATTTATTAGAGTACTGCCAATTCGTGGGCAATTATTATGGCACTCCTAAAGATAAAGTAGAAGCTTGGTTAAATAATAATAAAAATGTCTTTTTAGAAATTGAAATCAATGGTGCTACTCAAGTCTTAAATAAATTAAAAGGTAATAAAGATTATCGTGTTATATCTATATTTTTACTTCCTCCTTCTTTAAAAGAACTTGAAAATAGAATTAGAAAAAGAAGATCAGAAAGTGAAGAAGTAATTAAGGAAAGACTTGAAAAAGCAAGAAGAGAAATCAACAAACACGATGGCTATGATTATGTCGTAGTAAATGATTATTTAAATAGAGCCTCAAAAGAAATTATAAAAATTATCTTAAATAACATTAATTTAGATTAAAAATAAATTATAATAATTTATATATGAAAATTATTGATGTTTTAATCCAATATACAACTTTAAGTTTAAATCATCCTTTTACCTACGTTTATAATGGTCAAAAAACCATTAATAAAGGTGTAAGAGTGTTATTAGAATTTAATAATAAAAGACTAGTAGGTTATGTATTAGATGTTAAAGACACAGATAAAACATTAGTGGAGTTATGTAATGAATCAGGATTTCAAATAAATGAAATAATTGATGTTATAGATGAAACACCTTTACTAACCAATAATTTATTATTACTCGCGGACAAAATCTCTGATTATTACATCACAAGTAAAATCGCGGTTTTACAAACCATGCTACCCCCTTCATTAAAACCATCTTTATCATCTCTAAAAGCTCCTAAAATAGCTTATGATGAATATGTCATTCCCTTAGATTTAGATGAACAAGGATTAACTTTAAAACAATTAGAACTATTTAAATTAATTAAAGAAAATAAAAAAGTTTTAAAAAAAGAAATCAAATCAAAGACTGTTTTAGATAATCTAATTAAAAAAGAAAAAGTTTATCTAATTAAAGAAGAAAAACAAAGATTTAGTTTAGATTTGCAAAAAAATTCATATGAAAAAGAACTTACTAAGTCCCAATTAAATGTCGTAAATGAATTCTTTAATAGTGATGATAAAGTATATCTTTTACAAGGTGTAACAGGTTCTGGTAAGACAGAAGTTTATTTACATATTGCCAAAGAAATATTAAAACAAAATAAGTCCGTATTAATACTTGTACCTGAAATATCTTTAACTCCTCAGATGTCTCAATACTTTTATAATCGATTTGGAAATGATATTGCAATTCTACATAGTGAGTTAACAAACGCTGAAAAATATGATGAATATAGAAAGATTGCCTCTAATAAAGCTAGGATTGTTATAGGCGCTAGAAGTGGAGTATTTGCCCCTTTAAAAGATTTAGGTCTAATTATTATTGATGAAGAACATTCTGAAACTTATAAACAAGAAAATAATCCTTATTATCATGCTAGACAGGTCGCTATATTTAGAAGTCAAATAGAAAATTGTAAGGTGTTACTTGCAAGCGCTACACCATCTTTAGATTCTAAAGCTAGAGCCTCTAAAAACGTTTATCATCTCTTAAGATTAGATAAACGTATTAATGAAAAACAATTACCAAACACTACAATAGTGAATATGCTTGATTATCATAATATTGATGAACATTCTTATATTTTTTCAAAGACTTTAAGAAATAAAATCAAGGAAAGATTATTAAAACATGAACAAGTCATTTTATTAATTAATAGAAGAGGATTTTCTACTTCAATATCTTGTAGGAAATGCGGTCATGTTTTTAAATGTCCTAACTGTCATGTTCCTTTAACTTATCATTATTCTGATAACATGCTTAAATGTCATCACTGTGATTATATGGAAGTAGAACCTAATATGTGTTTAGAATGTGGATCTGATAGTTTTATAAAAGTAGGATTTGGAAGTGAAAAAGTAGAAAAAGAAGCTCAAAAATTATTTCCAAACGCTAAGATATTAAGACTTGATTCTGATAAAGCTAAATTAAAATCAAATATTAAAAATACGATTAATAAATTTTTAAATCATGAAGCCGATATTTTAATAGGCACTCAAATGATTGCTAAAGGCCATGACTTTTTAAATGTTACTCTTGTAGGTGTAGTGCTCGCAGACATAGGTTTAAACATGCCTTCATTTAGAAGTAGTGAAAAAACATTCCAAACTATAACTCAGGCCATTGGAAGAAGTGGAAGAGGAGATAAAATAGGAGAAGCTATCATTCAAACTTATAATCCAAGTCATTATGCTATTAGATATGCTGCTAGACAAAATTATGATCTTTTTTATCAAAAAGAAATTCAAATAAGAAAAGATACTTTTTATCCTCCATATTGTTATTTAGCTAAGATAGAGATATCCGCTAAAAATGAATCATCGGTGGTGGAAAATGCCTACATCCTAGCTATGAATTTAAAAGATAAATTTGAAGATAAAGCTCAAATTATTGGGCCATCATCTCCTTATATTAAACAATTTCAAGATCGACACATTAGAACAATACTAGTTAAGTTTAAAGATATAAACTTTGCTCATAATATTTTAAAAGGTTGTTTGACTCCTTTGTTTTCACAAAGTTCTATAAAAGTATCTTTAGATATAGACCCAATTGATATTTAAAACAAATATTTGCAGACTTCTAGCAAAAATAATAAATAAAATAAAAAATATGTCTAGTTTAAATAAATTTAAATGCTTTACATTTGTTTTTAATTTTACAATAATATATGCGTGAGGTTATTAATATGATTAATATTACAATCTATGGATTAGATCAATTTGTTGTTCAACAAATAAGTAAAGAAATTACTTCAAATTTAGCTAAACTTTGTGAAACTAGTGAAGAAAATATTAATTTTATTAGTCCAAATAATATGGTGTTTCATAATGGATATGAACAAACTTCTTGGCATGTCATTATTAATTTTAATGCCCCTGAACAATTAAAAGCCTTAGAAGATAAAATCTATGATTTTATTATTAACTCTATTAAATTATACGCGATTAATATAGAAATTAATTTTACATATTATCATCTACATTCTAGACATCTTTATATTAATGATGATTATCCTAGATATTTAGATGAAGAAAATTCAAAAGAAATAGACATCGATTATGAAGAAATCGATGAAGAAGAAGAGATATTTACAGGAGATATATTTAAAGATTATAAAGACCATTTTCATAACAACTAAATGAGGTATATTTTATGAAAGCTTATTATGAGTCAATCAACATCTTAAAAGAAATTATCAATAATCATGTATCTTTCCATTTAGCCCTTAAAAAAAGTTTTGAAGATAAAGATGGGAAAGAATTACAATCTTCTGATATATCAGCTTTATGTGGATGTTATTTAAGACATTACATTGTATTTAACAATGTATTATCTTCTAAAATTGAACAGTTAAATGATAATTTAAGATATGCTTTGGGGTTAATACTCGCTAATGGGTTGTTTTTAAAAAGATTTTCTAAAGAAGAAAGCTTTGAATTTTTAAATAATTTTATTAAAGAAAATAATATTAATTTTGATATAGCTATCTTTGAAGAAATATACAAAGATAAAGTAGAAAATAATGAACCATTAATTATTTCTAAATTTGAAAAAGATAGTGAAGACTACAATAGATATTTAATATCCACAGAATTTATTTCTCAAAGATTTAATATTCCAGAATGGATATATAAAATGTGGAAGAGTCAATTTGGCACAAATAAAGCCTTAAAAACTGTTAAATGTTTACAAAAATATTTACCAAATTATTTATTGTTGAACACTAATAAAAATAATAAAGCTCAATTACTTGATACTTATAAAAATGAATTATTAGATACTGATTATGAAGACATTGTTAAATATGTCGGAAAAGAACCTATTAGAAGAAAAAAATATCTAGTAGCGAACAAAGTAGCAAAAGTATCATTAATTTTAAAAGAAATAATGGATGGAATTGATATTGATGTACTTAAATCTGTTTACTTCTATTTAGGTACTATAAATAACATATTCTTAAATTATGCTTTTAAATATAATAACAATCTAGCAATGGATATATTTATTACTCCTAATAAAGATTTATTTTCTTTTAAAACAATCGCTAATAGATATCAAATTAAAAATGTTAATTTTATTGAATGTGAACCATCGGCTTTAATTACTGGTATATCAAATAAATCTCAATTATTTGTAGTTATGCCAGAATCATCAAATTTATATCGTCTAAAAGGTGAACCTGATTATTTCTTAGTTTTTAAACAAGATTCATTAGATCAACTAATTGAAAATGAAAGAAATACTTTATCTGAAGCTTCAAAGTTTGTCGAAGATGGTGGTTACCTCCTCTATGCAGTCAACACCTTAAATAAAAAAGAAGGTGAAACGATTATTTTTGACTTTATAAATAAAAACAAAGAGTTTACAATTGAAAAGCAACGACAAGTATTCCCTTATGAAAATGAAGGTGAAATGATGTTTGTCGCGCTTTTAAAAAAAGGCTCTAAAATAAATGATTAATATTTATGGATTAGAAATAAAAAAATTAGAAGATCTGATGTTGTCATTAGATCAAAAAAAGTATCGCGCAACACAACTATATATTTGGTTATATGAAAAAAGAGTCGCTGATTTTGATAAAATGAGCGATATTTCTTTACGTTTTAGAGAAGTATTAAAAGAAAAATTTGTTGCTGATTTACCTATAATAGATATAAAACAAGTAGCAAGTGATGGCACTATAAAATTACTTTTAAAATTATCTGATAATAATAAAATTGAAACCGTTTTAATGCGTTATTCTTATGGTAATGTGGTGTGTGTTTCTTCTCAAGTTGGCTGTAATATGGGCTGTAGTTTTTGTGCATCTGGTCAACTTAAAACAAGAAGAAATTTAACCGTTGATGAAATGGTGGGACAAGTAATGATAATTGATCAATTATTAAAAGAAGAAGATCCTAGTCAAAGAGTAAGTCATGTCGTAGTAATGGGAACAGGTGAGCCTTTTGATAATTATGATAATGTGATGGATTTTATAAGAATAATTAATCATCCAAAAGCTTTTGCTATTGGTGCTAGACATATCACAGTGTCAACATGTGGGATTGTGGATAAAATATATAGGTACGCTAATGAGGGATTACAAATAAATTTAGCTATTTCATTACATGCATCTAATAATGAAACTCGTAATAAATTAATGAAAATAAACAAAGTTTATCCTTTAGAAAAATTAATACCAGCTTGTAGAGATTATGAAAGAATCGCTAATCGAAGATTAACTTTTGAATATATTTTATTAAAAGGTATTAATGATTCTTTACAAAACGCAGATGAACTAGCAAAATTAATTAAAGGAATGTTAGCATACGTTAATTTAATTCCCTATAACCCTGTTATAGAAAACGATTATCAAAGAAGTGATGAAAAAACAATAAAAGCTTTCCTTGATAGATTGATAAAAAATGGAATAACCGCTACAATAAGAAAAGAGTTTGGTGCGGATATTGATGCTGCATGTGGACAGTTAAGAGCAAAAGATGAAAAATAAAATATTAGGCACTTATTCATTTAAAACGGATGTTGGTAAAATACGTATCACCAATGAAGATCAAGCAAATGCTTTAACTAATGCTCATGGTGATGTTTTATTACTTGTTTGTGATGGAATGGGTGGACAAAACCACGGTGATTTAGCTTCTAGACTTGTAAAAGAATATATAAGCGAACAATTTTTAGATGCTCCTAATTTTTTAGCCTCTATATTTGCTAAAGCTTGGATTAAAAGTGTTATTAAAAAAGCTAACGCGATTGTTTATGATGAAGCATCTAGAAACCCTTTATATAAAGGAATGGGTACTACATTAACACTTGTGTTACTCACTAAAGGTCAATTAATAATTGGCCAAATCGGTGATTCTAGATGTTATGCCTTAGATAAAAATAATAAATTAAAACAATTAACTGAAGATCAAACTTATGTAGCTTATTTATATAGAAGTGGACAAATATCTGAAGAAGATATGAAAACTCATCCAAAAAGACATGTCTTATTAAATGCTTTAGGTGTTTATCCTTCTGTTACTATGGATATAACTATTAAAAAATATAATAATGAACCAATACTAGTGTGTAGTGATGGTTTATATAACAATGTAAATACGATTGATATTGAAACTATTTTAAGATTAGATGATTCACCACAACAAAAATGTGATGAACTTATATCACTAGCTAATGCAAATGGAGGCAGTGATAATATTGCAGTTGTTTATTGGGAGGCTTCGATTCATGCCTATTAAATTTGGTGATATTGTTGATGAAAGATATCGTATTATGTCAAGAGTCGGTCATGGTGGAATGGCGGAAGTTTATGAAGCTAATGATATTATTTTAAAAAAGACTGTGGCCATTAAATTTATAAGAGAAGATGTTATGTCTAATCCTGTAAATTTAAAGCGCTTTGAAAATGAAGCCAATATAGTGGCCCAATTAAATGATCCTAATATTGTAAAAATCTATAATCATGGAGTAGTAGAAGGTAGACCCTATATAGCTTATGAATTTATAAATGGTCAATCTTTAAAAGAAGCTTTAGATTTTAGAACTAGATTTTCTTTACAAGAAGCAGTGGATATCATGCTTCAACTTACAAGTGCTTTAAATTGTGCTCACAGCAATAACATTGTTCATAGAGATATTAAACCTGATAATATCTTTATTATGACTGATGGGACAATTAAATTAGGCGATTTTGGAATAGCCCAAATTGAAAAGATTAGATCGCATTTAACGAACACTAATGAGGTCGTGGGTTCAGTACATTATATGGCGCCTGAAATAGCCCAAGGTAAACCTGCTACATTTAAATCTGATATCTACGCTATGGGGGTTACATTTTTTGAGTTATTAACTGGTCATTTACCTTTTGAAAAATCTAATCCTGTTGATGTCGCGGTTAGTCAAGTTAAAGATAAATTCCCACCTATTAGAAAATATGTTGTCAATTGTCCAAAAGAAATTGAAAGAATAGTGGATAAAGCTTGTAAGAAAAATCCCAAAGAAAGATATGAAAGTGTCATGGAAATGCAAGCAGATTTATTAAAAATCAAGCAAAACCCCGATCTTTTAAAAGAAAAAAAGTCTTTTCTTGGAAGAGTATTTGGCTTTAAATAAGGAGATTTAAATTATGATTTTTAGTGCCTCAATTTTAAATGCAGATTTTCTAAAATTAAAAGAAGAAATAGAAAAAGTTAAACCATTTACTAACTGGATTCATTTTGATGTTATGGATGGTCATTTTGTAAATAACTTAAGTTTTGGAACACCCATATTAGAAGCTTTAAAAGATGATAATTCTATTGTAAAAGATGTTCATATAATGGTCTCTAACCCATTACAAACTTATAGATACTATACTTCTTTAAACATTGATTATTTAACTTTCCATTATGAAGCTTGTAAAAATGATGAAGAAGTTTTTAAAGTTATACAGGCTATTAAAGATGAAGGGGTTAAAGTTGGTTTATCTATTAAACCAGGCACTGATATTTTAAATATTAAACAATTCTTACCTTTTGTAGATTTAGTATTAATTATGTCCGTAGAACCTGGTTTTGGGGGACAAAAATTTATGCGTAATGCTTTAAGTAAGATTTTATATTTAAACTATTATAAGATTAATAATGAAGCTTCATTTTTAATTGAATGTGATGGAGGAATTAACAACAACAATATTATAACACTTGCTCAACTTGGTTTAGATATTGCAGTCGTAGGTTCATATTTATTTAAAGCTAAAGATATTAATGAAGCATTTAATAAATTAAATGGTTAATTTTATTTTAATATGTGTCTCTATTTTATTTTTTATATGTGGTCTTATATTTTTATGTGGTAATTTTTATCATATAGATAAAAAAAGATTTGATTTTAAAAATCATTATTTATATGAATTAATTCAAATTAGAAGAACTTCTTTTTATTTAATAGGAGTTATTCTTTTATTATTATCTTTATTTGCCAATATCGCAGTGTTTGTTAATTTGATTATCGCTAAAGGAAGTGGAATAGATCAAAGCTTAAATATAGTATTCTTTTTAGCTTGTGTTATTGGAATATTTATGATTATTCCAATTATTCTTATTTCAATATTTAATATGTCAAATTATAGATATCATTTATTTGGTGATTTATTATTTATCTTATTTTCAATATTATTAAGTGTTTCATTAATCATTATAAGTGGCTTTACACTCGCGGATGACTACACGAATAAGTCTTTAATTATTCTTATCATATCTTGTATAACTACATTAATATCTTTAATTTTATGTTTTAATCCTTCTTTACTTAAATGGTATAAATTAGAAGAAGTAACTTTAGAAGATGGCTCTAAAGAATATAAAAGACCTAAATGGTTTGCCTTATGTTATAGTGAATGGTCTTTATATATTATTTATTATATAAATACAATTTTATTAATAGCGTTTATGGCATAAAAAAAGACTTTTAATAAGTCTAAATATATAAACAAAAAAAGTCTTAATTTATTTTGAAGTTTTATTTAAGCAACGATAGGCATGAGCAGACATTCTAACTGTTTGTACTCTACCATCAATTTCAACACGGAATTTTTGTAAATTAGTGTTCCATCTTCTTCTTGTAGCGCGTAAGCTATGGCTACGATTGTTTCCACTTAATGGACCTTTTCCTGTAACTGGGCATACTCTTGACATAATTAATTACACCTCCTGGCTAATTCGCTTATAAATATTAGCATAGTTAAAATATCTAATCAATAACTTTTTCTTATAAGAAAAAATGATAAAAAGATGAATTTACTTTAAGAAATTATAATCACTAAAATAATTGTAATTTTTTATGTATATGTTATAATCCATTTTAGAAAAGTGGTAGGTCTACCAAAAATCTAAAATGGAGTAAGTTATGGAAATTAAAAGAAATAAATATTTAGAAATGTTAAACATTAGAAAACATAATGGTTTTGTTAAGGTTATAACTGGAATTAGAAGAAGTGGAAAATCATATTTATTAAATAAAATCTTTTATAATGACTTAATAAATAATGGTGTAAAAGAAGATCATATCATTAGGTTTGCTTTTGATTCTGCACAAGATTTACTTTTAATTGATGAAGATTTACACCAACTAAATAAAAACAATCAAAAAGTAGATCCTAAAAAGTTTATGAATTTTATTGAAAATAAAATCAAAGATAATGATATGTATTATCTTTTATTAGATGAAGTACAAAATCTTGACTATTTTGAAGCTGTATTAAATGGATATTTAAGACAAGATAATTTAGATATTTATGTAACTGGAAGTAATTCTAAATTTCTTTCTAAAGATGTATTAAGTGAGTTCGCGGGTAGAGGGGATGAAATACACGTATTTCCTTTATCGTTTTCTGAGTTTTACGCTAGTTATGAAAATAAAGAGTACTCACTTGATGAATATATGGTTTATGGAGGACTTCCTGCTACTTTAGAGATGAAAACTGCTGAACAAAAATCAACTTATTTAAAAACTCAAATAAAAAATGTATATCTTAGAGATATAGTCTTAAAAAATAATTTAAGCAGTGATGAAAATCTTAATGACTTATTAAATATATTAGCCTCAGGTATTTCAACGTTAATAAATCCTAATAAATTAGTTAATACTGTTAAGACTTTAAAAAATACATGTTTATCTGCTCCAACTATAGATAGATATATAAATTATATGGAAGATGCTTTTATTATTTCTAAAGTAAATCGATATGATATTAAAGGTAAAAAATATATTAACACTCCTTATAAGATATATTTTGAAGATGTAGGACTTAGAAATGCTCAGTTAGATTTTAGACAAATTGAATTTAATCATATTATGGAAAACATTATCTATAATGAGCTAAGATATCGTGGCTATAATGTTGATGTAGGAATAATTGATACTAGGGACTACTCTAATGGTGGTGCTAAAAGAAAAACTTTAGTAATCGATTTTGTGGCTAACTTAGGAAGTAAGCGCTTTTATATTCAATCAGCTTATGATATTCCTAGTGATGAAAAACTAAAACAAGAAACTAGATCTTTTGATAAAACTAATGATTCATTTAAAAAAATAATTATTGTAGAAAAAAATATAAAAGCTAGAAGAGATGAAAAAGGATATCTAATTATTGGTTTAAAACAATTTTTACTTGATCCTAGTAGTTTAGATTTATAAAAATAATTATTTATTTTTCGGTTTTCTTAAACCTTTAATTTCTCCATATTTAGCCATTAACTCTTCATAAGTTAATAAATGTTTACATTTATTCATCATCGTGTCATAAACAATCTTTTTTCTATCAAATACTATATATCTAACATCTTTTTTATTTGTTACAAATAAAATCATTTTATGTTTTTTAGAATATTCTTCATCAATATAGATAATATCATCAAAATAATAATAAAGATTTTTATTATATTTACGAATGATGATGCATTTTTTCTCAATGATATAGTAGTTATATTTAATCGTTAAAATATAAAAGACAATAGAAGAGGCTAGATATAGTCCAATGATAATATAACAACCTGATACCCATGGCCAAGTAAGAAATAGACTAAAAGTCATAGAGAAAATTAGTAGGGCCAGGAAGAGCGCTACTGCTATAAAGGTTAAAGTTATTCTTAATAAAGATTGTCTTACTTTCATATCGTTTTTATTATAGATAACTTTTTATGATTAAACATATAATATTTTAATTTTTATTAAAATAAATATTTGTTAAAATGAATTATAAATAAAAATTAGGAGACATATTTATGGCCCATAATAATGTAATCGCGATTGTTCTAGCAGGTGGAAAAGGTACACGTTTAGAATTTTTAACCAAAAAAATTGCTAAACCCGCTGTAAGTTTTGCGGCTAAATATCGAATTATTGATTTTCCTTTATCTAACTGCACTAATTCACAAATACCAGTCGTAGGTGTTTGTACTCAATATGAATCTACTTTATTAGATTCTTATATTGGTAATGGAGAAAAATGGGGATATAACGGTGTTCACTCATTAATGTCAACACTAGCCCCAAGACAAACAGAAGAAAGTGCTAATTGGTATAGAGGAACCGCAGATGCTATTATGCAAAATATGGATTGGATAGATTCTTTTAAACCAGAATATGTCTTAATTTTATCTGGAGATCATATTTATAAAACTACCTATAATGAAATGATTGCTTTACACGGAGAAAATAATGTTGATTGTACAATATCTGTTATGGAAATTCCTATTGAAGAAGCTTCTAGATTTGGAGTTTTACAAGTAGATGAAAAAGATAATATTATTGGTTTTCAAGAAAAACCAAAAGAACCAAAATCAAATCTAGTAAGTATGGGTGTATATGTTTTTACTTGGAAAGTTTTAAAAAGATTTTTAAAAGATGATGAAAAGGATGTTAAGTCTGCTCATGATTTTGGAAAAAATATTATTCCTAACATGTTAAATAAAAAACGTAAAATGCAAGTTTATAGATATAAAAAATATTGGAAAGATGTCGGTACTATTACTTCATTACATGAAGCTAATATGGATCTATTAGCTAATAAAGATGAATTAGGTCTATATTCACCAGATAATGGCATGATTTATTCTGAAGACACTCACTCAGTTCCTCAATATATAGGAAGAAATGCTAAAGCCACTAGATGTTTAATTAATCAAGGAGCAATAGTGTTAGGTTCTGTGGATTATTGTGTAATATCAGATAATGTAATTATCGAACAAGGAGCGGAAGTCTCTAGATGTGTGATTATGAATAATAGTCATATTTTAAGTGGAGTAAAAATAAGAAACGCTATTATTGCGCCAAACACCACGATTGGTGATAAAAGAGAGATCAATTTAGATGGTGATGAAGTCGTACTTGTTAATCATTAAAGGAGTAAAATATTATGAACGCTAGAAGAGTAATTGGATTTTGTAATTTACATACTTCACCTTTAATTCCTAATTTAAATGATAAAAGAGCTTTAGGCTCTGTTACATTTTTAGGTCGTTTTGCGATCATGGACTTTACTTTATCAAACTTCACTAATTCTAATATTGATAGTGTCTGTATATTAGCTCATCGTTTTCCTCATTCCGTATTAGGTCATATTCAAAGCGGTGCGACTTGGACCATGAATACCAAAATAGGATCTGAAAATGTCTTTTTTAATGAAAATGGTTTATCTAAACCATCATGGAATACAGATATAAATAATATCTTAGCGAATCTATACCATATTAAAAACTTTGGTAATCTAGTGGACTATGTAGTTGTAGCGCCTGCTCATTATTTATCTAGTATGGATTTTAGACCAATAATAGATCAACACATAGAATTTAATAGTAAAATTACCTGTGTTTATGTTCCTATCAAAGATGGAAAGAAAAACTTTGCTAAATCTAAATTAGTTACATTAAATGATGATAACACTGTTAAAGCTTTTAAAAGAAATTCTAAGACTAAAGATGATATTAATGTATCTTTAGATACATTTATTATATCTATAGATGTCTTTTTAGAAATTTTACAAAAAGCTCCTAAAATAAATAAAGCTTATAGTATTTTTGATATGATTAACTATCTATTAAAAAATGAAAAACTAAAGATTGATACATATAGATTTGAACATTATGTCATTCCTATTATGTCTTTAGATGATTATATTAAAAATTCTTTTAGTTTACTTAAGTTTGAAAATAGAAGAAAATTATTCCGTCGTGATTGGCCTATATATACTAGAACTCATGACACTCCACCTGCTAAATATTTAGAAAACGCTAATGTTAAAGATTCTATTATTTCTAATGGTTGTATTATAAATGGTAAAGTTGAACATTCTATTTTATCTAGAAACGTAGTAGTGGAAAAAGGCGCGACTGTTTCTAATTCGATAATATTTACAGATTCTGTAATTGATAAAAATTGTAAAGTTAAACATATTATTACCGAAAAAGCAGTGTACATTTGTGATGATATAGAAGGGGATATTGACTCACCAGTCTTTATTAAAAGGTAATTAATTTTATGAAAATAGTAATGGTAGCATCTGAAGCAAATCCAATAGCGAAAACTGGCGGACTAGCAGATGTTGTTTATGCATTAAGTCAAAACTTAGTGACACTTAAAAATGAAGTAACGATTATAATGCCATATTATAGTAATGCTTATAATCGTTTTGATGTTAAATATGTTTGTAGTTTTTATGTTGATATGTCTTGGAGACATGCTTTATGTGAGATATACACAATTAACATTAAAGGCATTACATATTATCTAATTCAAAACAATCAATATTTTAATCGTGGACACCTATATGGTGATTTTGATGATGGTGAAAGATTTGCATATTTTACACTTGCCACGAAGAAGTTATTAGAAGTCTTAAAATATGCACCTGATATCATTCATGTCCATGACTGGCAACCTGGAATGCTTCCTTGTTTAATTAAAGAAGAAAAACCAAGACAAGACATCTTTAAAAACACTAAATTTGTTTTAACAATACATAATCCCGCTTTCCAAGGGATGTTTGATAAGATAGTTTTGGGTGATTTTTATAATCTAAGTGATGAATTATATAACAATGGTAATGTCGAATTTTATGGTAATGTTTCCACTTTGAAAAGTGGAATTATATACGCAGATAAGATTACTACTGTGTCACCCACTCATAGGGAAGAATTATTATCAAAAGATGGAAGTAAAGGTTTAGATGTAGTCTTACAATTTAAAACTTATGACTTCGCGGGATTTTTAAATGGTATAGACATTGATGAATTTAATCCAAGCGCAGATGAATACATTGCTAAAACATTTGATATTAATACCTATGAAATAGGTAAAAAAGAAAATAAAAAAGCTTTATATAACTATTTTAATTTAGAAGATGATAATCGACCTTTATTTGCGTTAGTAAGTCGTCTTACCTGGCAAAAAGGAATAGATATTTTATTAAGTAGTTGTTATGACTTAGTAAGAAGTGGTGCTAATATTATAATATTAGGATCTGGAGAATATAATTTAGAACAAGGATTTGAAATATTAAGAGGAACTTATCCAAATAATGTCGGTCTTTATATTGGCTATAGTGATAAACTTGCCCATCTAATTTATGCTGGAAGTGATTATTTTATGATGCCATCATTATTTGAGCCATGTGGTATTGGTCAAATGATTGCCCAAAGATATGGCACTCTTCCAATTGTAAGAAGAACTGGTGGTTTAAAAGATTCTGTTATTGGATATGATAATTATAATTTAGCTAACGCTAATGGATTTGGCTTTGATGATTATTCTTATGAAGCTTTTAAAAATACTTGTTTGTATGCTTTAAACTTTTATAATAATAAGAGTATTTTTAATACCCTTATTAAAAATGCTTTAAAAGTAGACCATAGTTGGCTTAAAAGTGCTAAACTATATCTTGGTTTATATAAAGACGCTATTAAAAATAAATAGAAAAGAGTAACTTATGCCTTATAATCATAAACAAATTGAAGCTAAATATTTAAAAATATGGGACAAAAATAAAACATATTATTGTGATACTTCTGATTTTAGTAAGCCTAAATATTATGTTTTAGATATGTTTCCTTATCCATCTGGACAAGGTCTTCATGTTGGTCATCCTGAAGGCTATACCGCCTCAGATATCGTGGCAAGAATGAAAAGAATGCAAGGCTATAATGTCTTACATCCTATGGGATGGGATGCTTTTGGTTTACCCGCTGAACAATATTCTATTAAGATGAATAAACATCCAATGGAATTTACCAAAGCTAATATTAAACGCTTTAAAAAGCAAATAAAAGCCTTCGGCTTTTCTTATGACTGGGATAAAGAAATAACAACATGTGAACCATCATATTATAAATGG
Source organism: uncultured Staphylococcaceae bacterium (assembly GCA_964433025.1). Classification (GTDB taxonomy): domain Bacteria; phylum Bacillota_I; class Bacilli_A; order RFN20; family CAG-826; genus CAJOOD01. Next base: position 9,865 of record CAYSPV010000002.1, on the reverse strand, counting down.
ACTCAAGACATCTTTTTAAAGATGTTTAATAAAGATTTAGCCTATATTGATTATAGACCAGTTAATTTTTGTCCCACACTAGGAACAGTATTAGCTAATGAAGAAGTAATAGATGGAAAATCTGAAGTAGGTGGATATGAAGTAATTAGAAAACCCATGCGTCAATGGCTTTTAAAAATTACTTCTTATGCTGAAAGATTATTAGAAGATTTAGATGGTCTAGATTGGCCTATATCTACTTTAGATATGCAAAGAAATTGGATAGGTAGAAGTGAAGGGGCTAATATTACTTTTAAAGTCAAAGACTTTAATGATGTATCTTTTGAAGTATTTACTACCAGATTAGATACATTATATGGATGTACTTATTGTTGTTTAGCACCTGAACATCCATTAGTAGAAAAAATAACTTCAAAAAAATGTTTAGCTGCAGTTAAAAAATATCAAGAAGAAATAGCCCATAAATCTGATTTAGATAGACAAATAGTTACAAAAGAAAAAACAGGTGTATTTATTGGAGCGTATGCGATTAATCCAATAAACAATAAAGAAGTTCCTATTTATATAGCTGATTATGTTTTAGTAAGTTATGGTAGTGGTGCGGTTATGGCTGTACCTGCTCATGATCAAAGAGATTATGAATTTGCTACACAACATAACTTACCAATAATAAAAGTTTTAGAAAATGATGTTGAAGGTCAAGCTTTTGAAGGAGACGCCAAACACATCAATAGCGGTATTGCAAATGGATTAAATATCGCAGACGCTAAAAAAGTAATCTTAGAAAAATTACAATCATTAGGTTTAGGAAATAAAAAAATCTCTTATAAATTAAGAGATTGGCTATTCTCTAGACAAAGATATTGGGGTGAACCTATTCCTATTATTATCATGGATGATAATACCTTAAGACCTGTAGATGAAAATGAATTACCATTAGTCTTACCTGAACTTGATGAATATAAACCATCAGGTACAGGTGAATCCCCCTTAGTGCACGCGACTAACTGGTTAAATGTAGTCATTGATGGAAAACATGGTCTAAGAGAAACAAATACGATGCCTCAATGGGCAGGATCATGTTGGTATTATATCCGCTATATTGATCCACATAATGATAAAGAGTTAGCAGATCCAAAATTATTAAAACATTGGTTACCTGTTGATTTATATATAGGTGGGGCAGAACATGCAGTACTACATTTATTATATGCTAGATTTTGGCATAAGTTTTTATATGATGAAGGAATAGTGGACTGTAAAGAACCATTTAAAAAATTATTCCATCAAGGAATGATTTTAGGAGAAAATGGAGAAAAAATGTCTAAATCTAGAGGAAATGTTGTTAATCCTGATGAACTTATCGAACAATATGGAGCGGATGCTTTAAGATTATATGAAATGTTTATGGGACCTTTAGAAGCTATGCTTCCTTGGTCAAGTAAAGGTTTAGAAGGTAGTAGAAGATTTTTAGATAGGGTATATCGTTTATTTGAAGATAACGAATACTTCTCTAAGTTTTCAGATGAAAATAGCGGCGAACTCGACTACTCCTATAACTATCTAGTTAAGAAAGTCACTAATGATTTTGAGACATTACAATTTAACACTGCTATATCTCAGATGATGATTTTTATAAACGATGTTTATAAAGCTAAATCTATTTATAAACCTTATATGGAAGGTTTTGTGAAAATGTTAGCCTGTATTTGTCCATTTTTAGGAGAAGAATTATATTCTATGTTAGGTCATGATAATTTAATAGATTATGAAAGTTGGCCAACTTATGATGAAGCTAAATTAAAATTAGATACGATAACTATTGCAATTCAAGTTAATGGTAAATTAAGAGCTAATATTACTATTAGTAAAGATATAGATGATGAGACCTTAAAAGAAGAGGTGTTTAAATTAGAATCTATAATTAGACATACTCAAGGAAAGGAAATTAAAAAAGTTATCATAGTAAAAAATAAAATTGTAAATATCGTAGCAATTTAAAATTATTAATTAATAATTTCATCTAACGATACTTTAAAAAAGATTGTATGGAGGTAAATTATGAATATATTAATCGATATTGGAAATACCACGATTCAAATAGGAATTTATCAAGGCGATAAATTAATTGATCGACACATTGTCTCTACAGATTTAAATAAATTAGAAGGCGATTATTATAGTCTATTTTTAGATTTGTTTTCTAAATATTTAAATAGTGATATCAAACATATTATCATCTCATCAGTCGTGCCTAAAATTAATGATGTCATATCATCAGTGTTTGAAAAGATGTTTAAAGTTAAACCTATGATTATGTCTATAGGTTTTAAAACTAAAGTAATATTTAGAATTGATAATATTAAAGAATTAGGTTCGGATTTAATTTGTGATGTATGTGGTGGTATAGCTAAATATAATTCACCTTTAATTATTATTGATATGGGGACTGCGACTAAGATTTTAGTCGTGGATAATAACTCCATATTTATTGGTTGTATATTTATTCCAGGTCTTAGTATTTCTAAAGATAGTCTTACAAGTAAGACTGCTTTACTTCCAGATACAGATTATACTTTACCTAAAAATATTTTAGGTAAGAATTCTATAGATGCGATTAAATCTGGTGTTATATTAGGTCATATTTTAATGTTAGAAGGTTTTATAAATAAGATTAAAGAGCAATATAATTATGACTTTAAAATAGTGGTCACAGGTGGAAACGCTATTCATCTAAAAGATGAATTTATTAAATTAGGCTACATCTATGACAACAAATTAGTGCTTGACGGTTTAAATGAAATATTAAAAAGAAATGTGAGCGATAATAATGAGAAATAATAAAGTATTACAGTTATGTATTGATTCTTTATTTTTAGCTATTATTATCATTTTAACCTTTGTTCCTTATACAGGTTATATTTCTATTCCTGGTGTAGGAATTTCTATTACCATATTACATGTTGTCGTTTTAATTGGAGCGATTTGTTTTGGCTTTAAAAGAGGTCTATTATATGGTTTTATTTTTGGACTTACCTCCTTAATAAAAGCGGTCTCTATGCCAAGCAGTGTTATAGACCCATTATTTATAAATCCATTAATATCAATATTACCTAGAATGGTATTTGGAGGACTATCAGGTTATACCTTTTCTTTAATTAAAAAATTAAAGAATAAAAAAATAATGTATGTTTTGTTTTATATTAATTCTGGTGTTATGTCTTTAATACATTCATTTTTAACCTTATCTATGCTTTATGTTTTTAATTTAGATAATGTTGATGTTGCAGGAAGTGGTTATTTTGGTTTACTTGCTTCAATTATAACAATAAATGGTATAATTGAACTTGTCCTAGCGATGCTTATAACTCCTAATGTTGCAATCGCTTTATTTAAAGGATTTCCAAAACTTACCAATTATAGAAAAGAGGAAGAAAATAGTATGTCAAAAAGAATTAATTATGATGAATTATTAAACAAATATCATGATGAAGCACTAAATACTTTAAAGCAGTTTGTAAGTATAGATTCTAGTTATGATAAAAAGTCTGTATCAGAAGCTGATCCTTTTGGAAAAGGAGTATCTAAAGCTTTAAATTATATTACAGGTCTAGCCATAAAAGATGGTTTTAGGGCTATAAATTATGATAATAAAGTCGTAGAAATAAGTTATGGTGAAGGAGATAAAGATATACTAGTGTTAGCACACGCAGATGTTGTGCCTGCAACTGGTAAATGGTCTTATAATCCATTTGAAGTAACACTTAAAGATGACATTTTATATGGTAGAGGTGTAAGTGATGATAAAGGACCTTTAATTTGTTGTTATTATGCCTTAAAAGCTATAAAAGAAAATAATTTAGCCAAAGATTATAAAATAAGATTTGTAATCGGCGGTAATGAAGAAAATGGTTCAGAATGTGTTAAATATTATTTTGATACACTTAAAAAGCCTCAACCCACATATGGTTTTACTCCCGATAGTGAATTTCCTATTGTTTATGGTGAAAAAGGATTTATTAACTTTAATATTAAAGGAAGTCTTAAATTAGAGCATTTAATCTCTATTACAAGTGGAGTTGCTTATAACGCAGTGATAGATAAGACTATTATTAAAGTAGATGATGAAAAGATTTTTAATCTTTTATCTAATAAAAATTTAATCGATGAATCTACTTTTAAAGATGGAGTGTACACTATCATTCATTATGGAAAATCTGCTCATGGATCTACTCCAGAATTAGGTGTTAATTCATCTATAGAAATATTAAATGCTTTAAAAGAATATTATAAAGATAATGAACAATTTATAAATTTAATGAATTTTATTACTCCTTTAGATGGAAGTGGTCTAAACATTGAAGGTTATAGTAAAGATATGGGTAATAACTCCTTTAATGTCGGTTTATTAAATTATGGAAAAGACATTATTGATATAGGGGTTAATTTTAGATATGTAAATGGTTGTGATGAAAATATTATTAAAAATAATATCGTGGCGAATTTAAAAGATTATAAGATAAGTTTTTTAGAGTCTTCGAAACTATTATATTTTGATAAAAAATCACCTTTAATTAAAACATTATTAAAATCTTATCAAAGAGTAAGTAAAGATAAAAAATCTAAACCTATTACAACAGGTGGAGGGACGTACGCTAAAGAGGCAAATAACACAGTAGCGTTTGGTATGCAACATGCTGATTTTCCTACTCACATGCATGAAGCAGATGAACAAATTAGACTATCTGATTTTTATTTAGCGATGAAAATATATTTAGATGCAATTTTATCTTTAGGAAAACTAATAAGTAAAAAATGAGAACTAAATTTAAAAAATGGGCAGTGGACCTTTTAAATACTAGAGAAGATTTATCACCTACAAATATTGATAAATCAATATTTAATAAAGAAAATATCATCTTAGAAATAGGATCTGGTAAAGGTGATTATCTTTATAAAATGGCCTTAAGATTTAATAATTATTATTTTATTGGAGTAGAAAAAAATCCTACCTGTGCAGGTATAACTTTAAAAAAATTAATAGATAATAATGTTGATAATGCCCTTATTATTGCAAAAGACATAAATGATATATTAGAAGGAATAAAAGAAGAAAGTATTAACACAATTGTGTTAAACTTTTCTGATCCATGGCCTAAAAAAAGACATCATAAAAGAAGATTAACATCTAATAATTTATTAGATTGCTATTATAAAATCTTAAAAATAGGTGGAACATTAAAGTTTAAAACTGATAATGAATTATTATTTGAAGATTCTATTAAATACTTTAATAATTCAAAGTTTAAAATATTAAATATCGATTATGATTATAAATTTGATAATACATTTGATGAAATAACAGATTATGAAAGCTATTTTAGAAATAACAATCAAAAAATATATAGATTAGAAGTAATAAAGGAGTAAAGATATATGTTTAAAAAAGAAGAATATGAATTATTTAAAAAATATTGTCAAATAAACGCGATATCTTCATATGAAAATAAAATCGCTAGAGTTTTAATAAAAGAATATAAAGATTTAGGATATGAAATTATCAAAGATAATTTAGGTAATTTATTTGCTTATAAAAAATCTAAAGTTAAAAATGCTTATAAAGTTCTAATAGATGGACATATGGATGAAGTAGGATTTATTGTTAGATGGATTAATGATAATGGTTTAATAAATGTTCATAATATAGGTAGTATTTCAATTGACGCGATTAAGGGAACTAGATTTTTATTAACTAGTAGTGATAATAAAGAATATGTGGGTGCTGCTGATTTAAATGGAATTAAAAAAGATGCTTCTAATATAAGTGATGTTAAATTTGATTTTGGTTTTAAATCAAAACAAGACGCTTTAGATCATAATATACAAATAGGAGATATGATTTCATTTATTGGTCCTACATTATTAATAAACGATGCTAATCGTTTAATTTCTAAAGCTATAGATAATAGATATTCAATAGTCTTAGGAATAGAATTATTAAGATATTTTAAAGATAAAGACTTACCTTTTGATTTATATATAGGAGCTTCAGTTGATGAAGAAGTTGGGGCTAGAGGTGCAAAAGTTATACCTAATCATATTAAACCCGATATTGTTATTGTTTTAGATTGTAGCAACGCTAACGCTAATAGCGGTAATGATGGGAAAATAGGAGATGGAGTCTTAATTAGATATTTAGACTATTCAATGATTGCTAGACCATTATTATTACAAAAACAAGTAGAGGCCTTAGAAAATGTTAATGCTAAATATCAATATTTTAGAGCTTTAGGTGGTACAGATGCAGGTTCATTTCATGTTGCTAATGAAGGAATTAAGACATTAACCCATTGTATATGTGGAAATAATATCCATACTGCAAATACAATCATTGATAGTGATGATTATCAAGGGGCTAAAAATAGTCTTATTAACTTAGTTGAAAACCTATCAGTGGATGATATAGAAAATATATTAAAAAATGCATGATTATTAATAAACTAGTAATAAATTAGTAGATATTTTGTAAAAATCTAGTAATTAGATTAAGGCATAATATCATTTACAATAATTATTAAAATAATTAAAATATCAATGTTTAAAGGAAAAACGTATGGAAGAATTAGAAATTAAACTAAAGGAAGCTAAAAAAATAGATAGATTAACAAATAAAACTTTTAAGTTTGATGAAAGATTAAAAGATGGCTTTTTTAGCGCGAACTACTTTTTAAAAGCTAGAGAAATCGTAAATAAACATTTAAAAGGTCATACTGTGTGTATGCAATGGTTTCAAAGAAAAGATGATGTTATGTTATGTGGAGTTGATGAAGCAATAGCCTTACTTCATACATTTGCTAATAATCCTCAAGATTTAATAATTGAAGCTTTAGATGATGGAGATATTATTAACGCTAATGAGCCAGTATTAAAAGTATATGGTAGATATGAAGATTTTGGATATTTAGAAAGTGTTATTGATGGAATACTTGCTAGAAGATCTTCTGTAGCCACTAATGTCTATCAACTTAAAAAGGTAGTAGGAGATACTCCTGTCTTTTCTATGGCGGATAGACAAGATGATTATCTAACGCAAATAGGAGATGGTTATGCTACTTATATTGCAGGTATAGATAGAGTATCTACAGATGCACAAGGTCTTTGGTGGGGCGGAAAAGGTATGGGCACTATGCCTCATGCTTTAATTCAAATGTGTCATGGAGACATTATTAAAGCTAGTGACATATATAAAGCAACCTATCCAAATGAAAAAGTAACTGCCTTAATTGATTATAACAATGATGTAATAACTGATTCTTTAAAAATAGCCAAACACTTAGGTAAAGATTTAAAAGCGTTACGTGTAGATACATCTTTATCTTTAATTGATAAATATTTTTCTGATAAAGATACTTCAGGATTTGATCCTCATGGTGTTTGTAAAGAATTAATATTTGCTTTACGTAAAGCCTTAGATGAAAATGGTTTTGATTATGTTCAAATCGTTGTATCTTCATCATTTAATAAAGATAAGATTAAAGAGTGGAAACAGCTTAATGTCCCAGTTGATATGTATGGCGTGGGTACATATTTTATAAATAACATGACTGTTGGTTTTACAGGAGATTTAGTAAAATTAGATGGTCAAGATGAAGCAAAAGTTGGACGTAAAGATATTAAATCTGCTAGACTTAAAAAGGTCAAATACCCAATATATTAAGGAGGAAATATTATATGGCAAATATCTTAGATGATTTAAAATATCGTAATTTAATTAAAGACTTCTCTAATGAAGAAGAAATGTATGAATTATTAAATTCTCCTCAAACAATTTATTGTGGTTTTGATCCAAGCGCTTCTAGTATGCATGTTGGAAATTATGTCATGATTTCTTTACTTAAAAGATTACAAAATGCAGGACATAGAATTATTGCAGTTGTGGGTGGCGCAACTGGAATGATTGGAGACCCTTCTGGTAAATCTAAAGAAAGAAATCTACAAGATAAAGATACTTTATTAAGAAACACTAATGCCATAAAAGCCCAATTAGAAAAATTCATTGATTTAAGTGATCCTAGTAAAGGTATTTTAGTTAATAACTATGATTGGTTATCTAAATTAAGTTTATTAGATATGTTAAGAGATTATGGAAAACATTTCTCTATTAACTATTTATTAAGTAAAGATATAATTGCCTCTCGTCTTGAAAGTGGTATCTCTTATACTGAATTTTCTTATAACATATTACAAGCTATAGACTTTTTATATTTATATCAAAACTATAATTGTCGTATCCAAATAGGAGGTTCTGATCAATGGGGTAATTTAACTTCTGGATTAGAGCTTATTAGAAAATTTGAAGGAAGTGATGCTAAAGCTTCTGTTATGACTTGTCATTTAATTGTAAGAAGCGATGGCAAAAAGTTTGGTAAGTCTGAACAAGGAGCATTATTTTTAAATAAAGATCTAACTTCACCATATCAGTTATATCAATATTTTTATAACACAACGGATGAAGATGCTTGTAAATATTTAAAGATTTTTACCTTCTTAAGTAAGGATGAGATTGAAGCAATTACTAAAAATCATTTAGAGAACCTAGGTGCAAGAATTGCACAAAAAGCACTTGCGTATGAAATAGTAAAAGACATTCATAGTAAAGAAGATGCAGATGAAGCTGTTAAGATGTCAGAAGCTTTATTTTCTAATAATGTAACATCCTTAAATGAAGAACAATTAAAAGAAGTATTTAATGGTTTAACATTTAATATTGATAGTGATTCCATCAACATCGTAGATGCTTTAATAACTTGTAATCTAGCCTCCTCTAAAAGAGAAGCTAGACAGTTTTTAGTTAGTAACGCTGTAAGCGTTAACTCTAATAAAATAAGTGATGAAACTTATATCTTAGATAAAGATAAGGCTTTATATAATAAATACTATGTCATAAGACGTGGTAAGAAGTTATATGCCTTATTAGTGTTAAAATAAAAAGTTGCCGTGATAGCAACTTTTTTTAAAAAGATAGCGTCTATTAAGTAATAAACTATAACTTACGGTTATAGTATTCAACGATTTGTGATTCAGCAATATCTAGAGGTAATTCTTTACGATCTGGTTCTCTAATGTATGTTGCGGACATTTTTTCTTTATCCACACTTACCCAGCCACAGCTATAGGCAACACTATCAAGTGATTCTTTAATTACTTTCATAGATTGTGCTTTTTCAGGAATTGAAATCACATCATTAACACTACATAAATAACTTGGAATGTTAACTTTTTTACCATTAACTAAGACATGGCCATGATTTACTAATTGTCTAGCGCCTTTTCTTGTTCTAGCAAAGCCCATACGATAGACTAAATTATCTAATCTAGATTCAAGTAATTTCATAAAAGCATAGCCAGTAACTTCTTTAGAACGTAAAGCTAACATAAATAGACGTCTAAATTGACGTTCATTAACACCATACATCGCTCTTAGTTTTTGTTTTTCGATTAGTTGTTTTCCATATTCACTAGCTTTTTTCTTACGATCTTTACCGTGTTGACCAGGACCATAAGGACGTTTAGATAATTCTTTTCCAGTTTCTAAAATAGAAAAATTTAAACGACGTGATTTTTTCCAATCTGAACTTCTATCTCGCATATGTCTCTCCTTTCTTATTTGTTTTTTGCAAATAAAACAGGGGTTAATTCTTAACTTCGGGTGTCTATTATTCACCTATTAGCCTTGGTTACTTTTTTAATTAATAGACATCAGACAAGCAATATTAACCTGCTTATTTCTGCAAGTCATAATATACTTATTTTGATAAAATAAGTCAACATATTTTTTTTGGCTAATTTTTGTCAATTGTCTAAT
>CAYSPV010000001.1:94489-115916 GCA_964433025.1 uncultured Staphylococcaceae bacterium | reverse complement strand
TAACAAATAAATAAAAAATTTATTTATTATTGTCTTTTTTGTTGTATAATCATGTATAACTTATTTCAAAGGGAGATCAAATGAAAAATAACTGGTTTGTTAAGATTGCTTTTATTGGGGCATTAATAACACTTGGAATTTCTTCTATTACTTTAAGCAATAATTATAATTTAAATGATATTCAACAAGTTGAAGCTTTTAGTGGTAGCCAAACACCTACTTATTCATCTAATTATTATGATGCTTGTGAAGGTTTAACAGGTGATGATTTATTAGAGGCTTTAGCTTCTTTTAATCAACCCCAATCCAAATCATATGATTGGTCTAGATATGAAGATGCTGATGAGGCTGAAGGATATGATGATAAAGTTATATGTATATATAGTAGAGAATTATTTGATAAAAGCGCTCATGTAAGTAATTCTTATTCTTCTACAACGTGGAATAGAGAACATATATATACTCAATCAGCGTTTTCTGAGGCAAGTACTGATAATCACAATGTTTTTGCTTGTGAAGGTGAAATTAATAACATCAGAGGAAATAAAAAGTTTGCTGAAGTAGAACACACTACTTCAAATAGAGTGTCTACTTATGGTGTAGAAACAGATTGTTATACCACTAGTAGTTATTTTGAACCATGTGATGAGGCTAAAGGTGAAGTAGCAAGAGCAGTCATGTATTGTGCGGTTTATTATGGTTATGATATAACCGATATCTTTGATAGTGTAGAAACATGTTTATCTTGGCATAACTTATATGGTGTAACTGATCGTGATATTTATAGAAATAATACCGTGTACACTAATCAAGGAAATAGAAATCCATTTGTCGATCATCCTGAATACGCTAATTATATTTGGGGAAGTGATAATCCTATGATCGTTTTAGCGGCCAACCTCTCCTTACAAGTTGGTGAAGTATACACTTTAAATGGCTATGTTAATTTAAATAGTGCTATATCAATTTCTTATACAAGCAGCAATAGTAATGTTGTTTCTATAAGTGGTAATCAAGCTACTGCTTTAAGTGTAGGAAGTGCCACAATTACTGCATCATGTTGGTATGGAAGTGAATATTTAACTGCTACTATGAATGTAACAGTAAGTGAAGTCGTGGAAGTGACAAGTATTAGTATATCTCCTTCATCATTAACTTTAAAAGTTAATGAAACATATCAATTAAGTATAACTGTATCACCTAGTGATGCTTCTAATAATGTTACATATACTTCATCTGATAGCAGTGTCGCATCTGTATCTACATCAGGTGTAGTTACAGGATTAAAAGTAGGAAGTGCTACAATTACTGCAACATCTATATTATTTCCTAATATAAGTGATTCTATACAAGTAGAAGTTATAGCAAATTCATCCTTATCAGGAACATTTGAAAAAGTAACCACTCAATTAGATGATTATAATGGTTATTATCTAATCGTATATGAAGAGTCATCTACTTCAGGACTAGTGTTTAACCCTGGTTCTAGTGATGGAGTAAATAGAACTGGTAATTATGTAACACTTGATATTGAAGATAACACTATTAGTGATGAAAATGCGATTAATTATATGGTTAATATAAGTGGTTCAGGTAATGGTGATTATGACATTATTTATAATGAAGATACTTATTTATATAATTCAGCATCTGATAGTAATCAAATAGAAACAAGTGACACATCACCAAGTGTAAAACATACCTTTACTACCACAAGTGGTGAAACATTAATTCAATGTGGAACATCATATTTTAGATATAACGCTAGTTGGTATGGATTTAGATATTATAGAGCTAGTTCATATTTAAGTATGGCTAGTATAACTTTATACAAATTCATCGAAGATGAAGTAGAGGAAACATATACTGCTGAAGATTTTGCTAATGACTTTTTAAACACCTTAGTGTGTGATCCATTAGGTATTGATGCTCCAAGTGTGGACACTTGGAATGAATTAATGGATAAACATTCAACCTTAGATGATACAAATAAAAATATCTTAACTACCTATTCATCTGATAGTAATGATACGATTGGTATGTGTGTGGCTAGATATGATTATATAATTAATAAATATTCTACATCTATTTATACTGATTTCTTAAATAGGAGCACTGTTAGTAACGCTAACGCTCTTGCACCTAATACAACTTCTAACAATACAACATTAATTATTTGTTTGCTTGTTGTATCTATTTTAAGTGGTGCAATTATCTCAACTATTATTATTGTTATTAATAAAAAATCAAATAAATCTAAAGGAGGCAATTTATGAAAATCCGTCATTTAGCTATTCTTGGCTTTCTTGGCTTATCAATAGGGGTGTGTGCTAACGCTAATCCTATTACGATAAGTCAAGAAGAAAAAGAAGTTATGGAACAATTTAGTGATGACACTAAAGGTGAATATTTAGGTATTCAGTATGCGACAAGTGATTCTGTAACCATACCTGATACATTAATTATTCATTATCAAATGGATCCACCAACAAATTATGATAATCTTAGATTTTATGTCTGGGTTAATGGTGTTGATGGTGTCGAATTAGAGGCTGATGGTGTTGATGATTTTGGTATGTATATTACCTTATATCCATCAAGAGATTATCCTACTCATGAAATATTCTATTTCATTATTAAAGTTCAAAACACCTGGGCAGGACAATCCACAGATACTGAAATTTCTTATGCTAGTTATCCACCAGATGAAAATGGTTTATTAGAAATATGGGCCATAGATGGAACTGGTTCAGATATTGATGTATTTGCTAGTGAAGAAGAAACTTTAGGTGATAAGATTACATACGCTAAATTTAGCGATTGGAAGACCATTCATGTAGAAGGAACTGGTCCTATTTCTTCTTATCGTGTCTATGCTTTAACACCAGGTTATTATGCTTTAAGTTTAGATACACAAACTGCTCAATATGAAAACTATCTCATCACCAGTGGTGATATACACACCACAACAACAGAGATAGATATAACATTTGATTATTATATGCCGCCAAGTGTGGTCTATCAGGTACAAATAACCTTTACCAATTATCCTGATAGAACAAAAACTAGACCCGCGGATTATGATTTATTATATGGCACGGATAGATTTGAAACATATTATACATATGATGGAGAATTAGGGGCTATATACACTAAAGAAAAGACCACATTTAGATTATGGTCTCCAATGTCTGCAAGAGTAGAACTTCGTCTATATTATGTTGGTACCCCACGTTATTTAGATGAAGATGGTTCTGCTTATAATAATACTTATCAATTATACAATATGTCTTATACTGCAGGTGGTGTATGGCAATGTGAAGTAGAAGGCGATATTAATGGTTATTATTATACATATTATGTATATAATACCTCTGGCCAAAACGAAGTCGTTGATCCTTACGCTAAAAGTGCAGGTATAAATGGTGAAAGAGGCATGATTTTAGATTTTGATTCTACTGATCCTGATGGTTGGGATGAAGTTCCTGATGTTTGGGATGGAGTGGAAGGCTATGATTTAGAAAAACCTACTGATTTAGCCATTTATGAAGTCCATATTCGTGATTTAACTATGGATGATACTTGGGGTGGTGAATCTACTCCTGGTACTTATCAAGCTTTCTATGAAGAAGGTACAACCTATAGTGAAGATGGTTATACAGTTACTACTGGTTATGACCATATTGAAGAATTAGGAGTAAATGCGATTCAATTACTTCCTGTATTTGACCAATCAAATTCTGAAGTAGATACCTCTTATAACTGGGGTTATAATCCACTTAATTATAATGTCGTAGAAGGAAGTTATTCATCTGATCCATATGATGGAGCGGTTAGAGTAACTGAATTTAAAGAATTAGTTATGGCATACGCGAACAATGATAACCACACTAGAGTTATTATGGACGTTGTTTATAATCATGTTAGCTCTGCTCCTTCTTCTAACTTCCAAAAAATTATGCCTAATTATTATTTTAGAATGACTGAAGATGGTTATTACTATAATGGTTCAGGTGTAGGTAATGAAGTAAAATCTGAAGCCACAATGATGCGTAAATTTATCGTCGACAGTGTCATTTGGTGGGCAACTGAATATAAAATTAGAGGCTTTAGATTTGACTTAATGGGTTTAATTGATACTGAAACCATGCGTCAAGTTAAAGATGAATTATATAAAATTGATCCAGACTTTGTAGTTTATGGTGAGCCTTGGACTGCTGCTAGTTATAATGGTGATGAAGGTACGTCTGGAACTGAAAGATATCAAGTATATTCTGAGCTTTATCAAAGTGAATCATCACCAGGTTTATTAGCCGCCTTTAATGATGGTGGAAGAAATGCCATTAGAGGTGAAAACGACCAAGGTTATGGCACTAATAATCCATATCCAGGTTGGGGCTTTATGTCTCAAGGTGCATCTGATTCTTATAGTGCTGGAAATGTCGCTTTAATGATACAAGGAACAGCCAGTGCTGATGGTGGAGGTTCAAATCCATATCAGACCTTAAATTATGCTTCATGTCATGATAATTACACGCTGTTTGATCAGCTAAATTACACTTTAGCAGACTATACTCAAGGTAGTTCATCTGATCCATCTGCTTCTTTAGAACCTAATCCATATGATGTAGCAGAAGCTTCACTAGCGGTTCATGCTACTATTGCTTTCTCTCAAGGCATAGCCTTTATACATGGTGGAGAAGAATTATTTAGAAGTAAAGAAGTAGATCCTGAGCAAGAATCTTATGAAGTTAAAGCTTATCCTGATTATCCAACTTATTCTGAAGATACTTCTGTGGAGACCGCTACTGATGATGTAAGAATGTTTGGAAAGATTATTTCTCATAATTCTTATCGTAATTCAGATAACACTAATTCCTTTAAATATGATCGTAAGATTAAAATTGAATATCAAGGTAGTGATGTTAATGTTTATGAAGTAAGTCAAAAATTTAACACCTTATATGAAATTAGAAGTCAATTAAGTGATGCTAGACTTTCATATTCTGACACTAGTGGCTCACCATTTAGTTCTATGTCTAGTTGGTATAATGGTGTTAATTATTCTAGTAGTAACGCGACTATGATAGGAACATATTTTAATACTGGTTATAACTATAGTGGTGATGATTATTATATTTTTGTTAGTGGTAGAGAAGATAATACTACTATTAGTTGGGATAAAGCTGGACAAGCTGAACTTATCTATAATAGTGCTTCCACAGATGGTACAGGTTGGGATGATGTTTTCTATTCTTATGGAAATTCATTAACTTTAAATCGTCATCAAGTAGTGGTCTTTGTCATTAGATAGTAGGAGGTATACATATGAAAAAGAATAAATTATTACTTTTACTTATCCCCGTCTTAGCGTTAATGGGATGTGATAATAATAAAATAGATGATTCATCATCTAGTATTACTAGCACGACAAGTACAACGAATATTATTATTCAAACTGTTACTATTTATTATTATTCTAGTATTTATGAATCATATGCTGGTACTAGATATTATACTGGAACAGGTACTTCTTATGAGTTAATCGATGATATTCCAGAAGATCCTACTTCTATAGATCCTGCTTTTAATGTTTTTGTAGGTTGGTCTACACAACCATTAATTGCCACAAGTGATGATTTATGGGATTTTGAAGTAGACACTATTCCTGGTAATTTATATCCTGCTGTTTTAACTTTATATGGCATTTGGGATTATGTTGAATAAGGGGGATTTATATGATTAATAAAAAATATTTATTGTGTGTTGGTTTACTTGTTTCACTTACTGTGACTGCTTGTAATAATAATGAAGATCCTGTCTCTAGTTCTTTATCAGGTTCTAGCACTACTACTACAAGTAGTAGCACTACAACAACAACAAGCATCAGCACATCAATAATTGAAAATTATGATAGTTGGGTAGATTCATGGTCTGAGCAAGGTCATGTCTATTTCCATTATTATCGAGAAGACGCTAATTATGATAATTATGCGTTATGGCTTTGGCAAAATGCTCCTACTGATAGTGAAGGTACTTTATGGGGAGCATCTAATGCTGATGTTCAAGCATTATATTATGCTATGACTACTTCTTGGATGACTAATATTGGTGGAAGTGGTCAAGATGTCGATCAAAGCGGTCGTATTATGGATGTTGATTTATACGCTGATAACCTTGTTGGAGGTAGAAGTGGTAATACAGTATCTTTTGAAGGTATGACTAGACTTGGATTTTTAATTGTCGATCAATCTACGATGGATGGTGGTACTCACTGGACCACTGATGGTGGTTCTAATACCTACATCTCTAATTTTGATGAATTACTTGCAGAAAAAGGATATTTACACATTTATATCATCCAAGGTGATGTTAAAAACTATACCTTTGCGTATTCTGGTGAAGCCACAGTTAATCCAATAGTGACTGACACTACTGGTAGTTATAGAAGTTCTACAGATGTTGATTCTTCTAGTAGTAGTTATGGTATATCACCTACTGCAAGTGATTTTTCAAGTTTAGGTGTTGGCTATCAAATATTTGTAGCCTCATTTAGAGATAGTGATGGAGATGGTTTAGGTGATATCAGAGGAATTATTAATTCCTTAGATTATTTAGAAGATTTAGGTGTGGAAGTATTATGGTTAACACCTATTCAAGAATCTGAATCATATCATGGATATGATGTTACTGATTTTTATAATGTAGATTCTAAATTTGGAACTTTAGAAGATTATCGTGAATTAATTTATAAAGCTCATCAAAAGGGTATGAAAGTTATCATGGATTTAGTCTTAAATCATACTTCTAAAAACAATACTTGGTTTTTAAAATCTCAAGCTGGTGAAGTTGGATATAACGAATTTGGTGAAGAGATTAATTATCGAGATATGTATCATTGGAAATATGAAGGTGATCAAGTCCAATATTATGATAATGGTACTTATACCTATATTAATGTAGAAGACCATCCAGATTGGTATAAAGATGGTGAATCTAATTACTATTATTATGGTAAATTTGGCTCCTCCATGGCGGAACTAAACTATGACTCTCAAGCCACAAGAGACTTAGTCATTAACATGGCTTTATATTGGTTAGGATTTGGTTTAGATGGCTTTAGATTAGACGCAGTTAAACACATCTATATGAAAGATGAAGTTGATGACACTGGTTCTGATATTATTGTTTATGACACTGGTGAAAGAACTTATTATGATGATGAAATGATGATGTATGTAACTGCAGATTATGATTATTCTAGTGATTTAACCAAAAATGTTAATTTCTGGAAAGAGTTTGCTAATAGATTAAAAGCTATTTATCCTGAGTGTTTCCTAGTGGGTGAAAACTTTGATGGATATGGAGCAAGAATTGCACCATATTATCAAGCTTTAGATTCTCAATTTGATTTCTCCCTTTATTATCATAACTATGAATGGTTATATGGAAGAAACGCTAATACTGTATCAAAAGCTCACTCTGCTGAAACATATGATATATATAAATCTAGTGCCTCTAATTATATTGATGGTGTAGGTAATGTTCCTGGAGGTAGCAGATCTGACTTCATCAATGGTGCATTTACCTCAAATCATGACGTCGCTAGAGCAATTAATCATATGTCAGGTGATACAGATAAAATTACAGGCACCACTGCTCAAATACAAAGAGCAAAAGTTGGAGCAGCCTCTACAATATTAACTCCTGGTATTTCTTGGATTTATTATGGTGATGAATTAGGTATGTCAGGAAATACTGATCAACATGAAACCTTATATGGTAATGAAAACAATTTAGATATGTGGTATAGACAACCATTTAAATGGGGTGATGATACTGAAACTAGTTATTCCTTTAATGGTTATCAAGTCGAATATGATTCATATAATGAAACTTTAAAATCTGCAGCTGATCAAGCTAGTAGTAGCACTGATGGAGATATGTTAGATTTTTATAAAGAATTAACTGCGATTAAGAAGTTATATGGTGCAAATGCTACATATGTTGGTCAAGACTTTAATAGCTGTGTAGATGTTTATCATTTCACAGTGGAATCTGATAATGGAACATTTGCTATTTATATTAATGTCGGCACAAATAATGTTGCTGCATCAGTAGATACTTCAAGTGGTACAGTTTATGCCTTAAATGGTGCCACTAGTGCTGGCGCTATTCCACCTTATGGTGTATTAGTTATTGCTTATTAGGAGGTTATTATATGAAGAACAAAAAATTATTTTTAATCTTAATTCCATTTATAGCTCTAGGTTTAGTGTCATGTAATAACAGCGTTTCTACTTATGAAGAAACTCCTAATATAAGTGTTAATAATGAACAAGCTAGTGATGGTGAAATAAGTGTTTATTTAGCTTTAACTGTTAATGGTTTATATAATGGCAATAAAGGTCAAGATAGTGATGAATTATTTTTAGAAAACTATGTTGTTTTTAGTGGCACTTCAGGTACCTCTTTACCTGATAGTGATGTTATTACATCAACACAAGAAGATGTAGTGTTTACATCATGGATTAAATATGATGGTGATGGTGTACCTAATGTAGTAACTGAATTAAGTAGTGATATAGATGGTGATATTTTATATGCTTTCTTTAGTTATAAAGGTGATTATGATTTTGGAAATACTTCATCATCTGAAGATGCTGAAATTGTAAGAATTTATTTTGAAGATGCTTCTTGGTGGTCTGCAGATGAAGCATATACATCTATTTATTTATGGACTTCAAGTGGTGCTCAATATTCTACATGGCCTGGTACATTAATGAGCAGAGTCAGTGGTGAAGATGATATTTGGTATTTTGATGTAGATGTTTCTACATATTCTTATATGATCTTTGCTAGAACTTCATCATCAGGTGCTGATTGGGGTGCAAAAACTGTTGATATAACCATATCTGATCGTGGAGAAAACAATCTATATTCAATTGCAAATACATCTGCAAGCTGGGGAGATCCTGGTGTGACAGGTGTATGGTCTACATATACTGAATAGATAATAGACTTTATATGTAATATAAAATGTGAGTGACCGCTCACATTTTTATTTGGGTTTAATTGCTATTTATTAGACTATAAAGTAAAATATTTTTATTAGATTTGGTCTAAATAAGGAGAATAAATATGAATCAAAAATTAAGACATACAATTACATTATGTAGCCTTGTTTTTGGTTTTGTTTTATCTAGTTGTTCTAATTTAGATCATCAACATACATTTTCTAATACATGGTCATATGATGAAAGATTTCATTGGAACGCCTCTACTTGTGGACACGATGTTATAGCAAATAAAGAACCACATATGATTGCGGAATCTGGTAATTTATCAGATCCTATAATTGTTATGATATATGATTGTTATATATGTGACTATTTTGATATAGATTACTATGGTACTATTACATGGCTTAATTATGATGGTTCAATACTTAGAAAAAGCGAACATTTATATGGTCTAATGCCTAGTTATAATGGTGATATTCCTATAAGAGAAGCATATGCTCAAGCTAGTTTTACTTTTAGGGGATGGTCTCCTGAAATTGCTCCTGTTGATGGAAATACAGCATATACTGCTCGATATAATGTCAGTGATGATGTATTGATATATACATTAGATAATGATAGTTATTCTATCAGCGGTGTTAACACTAAGATAAGTGAATATGACACAATATTAATTCCTTCATATTATGATGGTATAAAAGTCACAAGCATTTCTAGTAATGTCTTTTCATCGTATACAAACTTAATTAATGTTGTGATTGATTATGATAGTCAATTAACTTCTATTGGTGAATCCGCTTTTAATGGGTGTTCTTCATTAAGTTCGATATATCTTCCTAGTACAGTTACTACATTAGGTTATGAAGCTTTTAAAGGCTGTTCTAATTTAACAATTTATTGTGAATTAGAATCTCAACCTAGTAGTTGGGATAATGATTATAATCCAGATAATTGTCCAATTATTTGGGATGTAACATATGAAGAATATTTACAAATAATAACAGATTAAATACAATCTAAATAAGGAGATTTAAATATGAAATATTTAATTATATCTGATATTCATGGTTCATTATATTATATTAAAAAAGCATTAGAGGTTTTTAATAAAGGTAAATATGATAAGTTAATTATCTTAGGAGATATCTTATATCATGGTCCTAGAAATGATTTACCTAAAGATTATAATCCTAAAGAGATATATCCTCTTTTAAATAGCTATAAAGATAAAATAATTGCCTTAAAAGGTAATTGTGATGCTGAAGTAGATGAGATGGTTTTAGATTTTAATTTAAATGATAAATTAGAGCTTAATTTAAATAATAAAAGATGTCTATTACTACATGGCCAATATTTAAAATTTGATGTTTCTATTGATAATTTAAACAATTATGAATGTATTATATATGGCCATTATCATGTCTATGGTTTTGTTAAAATTAACAATACTTTATATATAAATCCAGGTAGTATTTCTATACCAAAAGAAAAAAATCATCATTCATATATTTCTTTTATCGATAATGTAATGACTATTAAAGATCTTGATACTGGTAAAACACTTGAAAAATACGAGTTTTAAATATATTATTTTTTTAGGTTTAGATTCTTTGATATTATAAATATATAGATGAAAACTTTTAGAAAACTACTTATATTTTTTGTAATCTTACTTTCAGTATCTTTTGTTAGTGGCTGCACTAATGAATATGATTTTAATAAGAGTAGTACTAGTTCATGCGATAGCAGTGATTTTACAACTCAAGATATTTATATAGTGATGGTTTTAGATTCAGCGTTTGAACTTGATGGAATAACTTATCGATCTGATTTAGAAGATACAATTACATTTAATGAAGATTATGAATTAATTGGCTATTACGTTAATGAAAGTGATTTAGAGTATTGGATGGCATATGATAATGATTCTTCTTTAAAATATGCAGTAAATGAAGATAATATACTCGTTAATAAATGGTTTGGTGAAGATTTAAATGATCGATTTGGACTATATGCAATAGGCAAAGAAAGATATATTGGATTGCAATATCAGAAATATAGTTTTTATATTTATAAAGCAGTTTTTAATTTTAAAAGATTTATTCTAGAGATATATGATAATCCCCTTAAACCAAATAACGTACGATAATATTAAATTATTTTTAATTTAACATTTTAATTTGCTAAACTAATTGTTATGAAAAGATACAAGGTTTTAAAGTATGTTTTTTTATCAATTACGATATTATTTAATGCTTTTATTATAGTGCAAGCTTCTTTACCTGGTTCTTTTTCATCTGTTCAAAGTAATTTCTTATCTAATATATTTGCTTTTTTAATTAATAGTAATGTGAGCACGAGTGTTAATACAGTGGAACTTAATAACATATATTTCCAAGATAATATTGAAAGTTTAGATATAGTGTATGGCACGACTCAAAGATTAACTGTTTATTATGAACCTAGTGATGCCTCTAATTTAGGTCTTACTTATAGTCTTAGTGATAATGATAATTTTAATGTTATACAAAGTGGTAATTATTTTTATATAGAGAGCTACACTGAAAGTGAGTCCTCTACACTTACTATTACCTCTACTTATAATTCATCTATTTCTAAATCAATTATCTTAAATGGCACTCCATTAAATAAACCTAGTGATTATTCTTTTGAAATAGAAAATAATGAGCTAGAAGTAGGTATGTCGTCTAATATAAATATCACCTATTTAGATTATGATGATCAATTAACGGCAATAAGATATTATGATGAATATTTATTAGACTTTGAAAGTAGTAATAAAGATGTTGCCTATGTTGATGAATATAATGTTGTACACGCTTTAAGCGAGGGTGAAACATATATTTATGAAGTAGATAATCCAGATAATAAACTATTATTATCTGTTAATTCAAATGGCGAAGAATTAGTGTACCCTCAACAATTAATAATCAATGGTGATTTTAATGTTGGTATATATGATTTAGATTATGGTTTATATAATCAATTGGAAGTGGAATTTATAGGAGATCAGCCTACTGATACATCTGTTACTTATATAGTAAGTGATCCATTATATGTAAAGATTAGTAAAGATGGAAAGATGTATGGTTATAAAAAACAAGGAAGTGTAAATGTTAGAGCCATATCTAATATGGATAATAATGTCTATTATGATTTTGTAGTAAATATTAACGAAGTAGTGCCTACTTCAATGACTTTAAATACTTCTTCTTTAAATTCTTTAGGTGGTGTTTCTCTTAACAATACATTTACTATAACTGCATCATTTGAGCCTAGTAACACCACTAATTTGGAGATTGGTGTATTAAATTATGAATCTAATTTTGACTTAATTATGCAAGGTAGACAGATAAGTCTGCTTGCTACTTCATTAGGTGAAGTTACTTTAACCATCTATAGTGTTTCTAATCCATCATTAACCCAAGAATTAACTGTTACTGTTACTGAAGCTCAGGCTATTAATGAAGATAATTATAGTGATTTTCATTCTTTTATAAGAAAGTTTATTGGTCATTTCTTCTTATTTGGAATTGATGCAATTTTATTATATTTAACTATATTCTTCTTCTTTAAAGATATTGATAAAGTTAACAAAGAAAAATATTTATTAATTATTTTAGGTATAACTTTATTAATAGGCCTAGTAGTAGCAGGCTCTACAGAAATCATCCAACTATTTGTCGAAGATCGAACTGGTTCATTTAGCGATGTATTAATAGATTTTTCAGGTGTTATAGTGTTTGCACTTATAACGTATGCAGTAATACATCTAATAAGGTATATCATTAAGAAAAAGAAACAAAAGAAAGAAGATAATAAGACATGAAAATAGCCTTTATAGGTGGAGGATATTCTAGTTGTATATCTTCAATATTATTAAAAAGAAAATATCCAAATTATGATATTTATATTTTTGAATATAATAACATCTTACTTAAAAAACTCAGTGCCACTGGTAATGGTAGATGTAATATCAATAATATAAGTGATGATATTAATAATTTTAATAATGATAATGTTAAATATTTATTAAATAAATATCCTTTAAATATTCAAATAAAAACATTAAATAATTTAAACATTTATTTAACTGAGTTAAATAATGGATGTTTATATCCTATATCATTATCAAGCGATAATGTTTGTAAGTTATTAATACAACAAATCAAATCATTAAATATTAATGTTACTTATAATTGTTTTATTAAAGATTATTATGTAGATAATAATAAAATCATTATCATCGACCAAAACAATAATAAATATAGTTTTGATAAAGTAGTGTTTTCTAATGGAAGTATCGCTTCACCTAAACTAGGTTGTGATAAATCATTATTAGATATATTTAAATCTCATAATTATGATGTTAATCCATTTATAAGTGGGTTATGCCCTATTAAGGTTAAAGAAAATGTTAAGTCATTATTTGGGGTTAGATTTAAATGTGATGTAAGTGTTTATAATAATGATAAATTAGAGTTTAAAGAATATGGTGAAGTCATATTTAAAAGAGATGGTTTAAGTGGAATTGTTATATTTAATTCTACGGTTAAAACTTTTCAAAATTTAAACAATAAATATAAGATTTGCTTAGATATTGTAAAAAATGACTTAGATATTGATAAGTTATATGAAGCTTATATTAACCATATAGATCCTTTATATTCTTTAATTCCTAGTAAGCTTATAGATTATATTTATAAACGATTAAATATTGATATTAATAACATTAATAAAGATAAGATTAAGTTAATAATTGATACCTTACATAACTTAACTTTTACCTTTGATAAAAGATATCAATTTGAAGAAAGTCAAATATGTTTAGGTGGTATTGATATTAATAATGTTGATATAAATACAATGGAATCAAAAATAGAAAATAATATCTATTTTATTGGTGAGATATTAAATATTAAAGGAGTATCAGGAGGGTTTAATTTAAAATTTGCTCTTTTAACCTCTTTGGCGCTTATCTTAAATATTTAAAAAGCATATTTCTATACAAATAACTTTTAAAAAACTATAATAATCAAATCTAAGAAAGGAGTTTATTAGACTATGAAAAAATGGCGTTGCACGATCTGTGGTTATATCTATGAAGGAGATGAATTACCACAAGATTATACCTGTCCTTTATGTGGTGTTGGTGCATCTGAATTTGAAGAAGTTACAGATGAAGAATAATTAAAAAATATATAACTAAAATGATATAAATTACCTATCCAAAAGAGATAGGTTTTTTATTTATACTATATGCCATTTAATTGAAAATACTGCACTTTTTAATAAAAGCTAGAGTGAAAATATGACACTTTTTGGCAAAAGTTTAAGTGAAAATATGACACTTTTTAGCGATTTCTTGAGTGAAAATATGCAAGTTTTGAAAAATTATTAAGAACCAGTGTATATTTTTTCAATGGTCTAAAAAGAAGGTAAATTTTTGATTTTTTAAGTTGATTTTCCTCATTGATTTTTGCCTAAATAATATAAATATTGGAATTGGCAAATAAAAGACTTGAGTCTTTTAATAGATGTTTAACAACACATTTTATAATTTTGTTGATTAAGTTTTTAGTTATGATTTATAATTGAAGTTAGGAATTAAAATTTGAAAGGATAAAATTATGAAAAAAGGTAAAATTATAATTTTTGGTGGAACTGGTTTTTTAGGCTATTATTCTGCTTTAGAGGGATTAAAAAGAGGATATGAAATTGGATCCATATCTTTAGATGATATTAATTTAGAAGGTTGGTATCCAAAAGAAATTACTACGAATTTTATTGATGTTTTTACTGCCTCTGAAGAAGAAATTACTAAGTTATGTAAAGGCTATGATTATATGATTTATTCTATTGGACCTGATGATAGAGAAACTCCAAGAGCACCTTCATATGAATTTTTTAGAAAACATTTGGTAGAAGATTGTGCAAAATGTTTTAGAGCAGCAGAAAAAGCGGGTGTTAAAAAAGCAGTAGTCTTTAATTCTTATTTTGCTTATTTTGATCATATTTATCCTAATCTAGAATTAAGTAAATATCATCCTTATATTAGAGCAAGAGTAGAACAAGCTGCCCTATTAAATCAACAAAAAGAAAAAATGGAAGTCGTGGTATTAGAACTTCCTTATATCTTTGGAAGTATGCCAGAAAGAATTCCACTTTGGAAAGGCACTTTTTTAGATAGATTTGCTTATAAAAAGAAAATTATATTCTTCCCTAATGGAAGTACCACGATGATTGCAGTAGAACATGTTGGAGAAGCTGCGATTGGAGCTTTAGAATATGGAAAAGATGGCGCTAAATATCCAATAGGAGATCAAAACAAAACCTTTAATTGGATGTTAAACACGATGATGACCGCAGTGCTTGGAAAACCAAGAAAAATTATTAATCCAAGTGGTTCTATATGTGCAATGGGTGCAAATATGATTGCCAAAAAAGAGAAAAAACAAGGTAATGAACCTGGTTTAGATTTAGGAAGAGTAATGAAAGATATTATGTCTAGTCATACAGTCATTATTCCTGAAGACGTTATGGATAGAGTTAATAAAGAACTTCATATAAATCGTGGAGGTTTAGAAGAAGCTATTAAAAAGACAATGGATGCTTGTTATCCAAACAATTCTTTTAGATAAATTTATCTATGATAAAACGTGTATTGATATATTGTTTTAGCGGTACTTATAACACCTTTTTAGCGGCTACCTACATTGCTAAATATTTTAAATTAAATGATATTGAAGTAGATGTAGTGTTATATAACACTAAAAAGATGGATGATAAAGATCCTAATGATTATGATCTAATAGGTATAGGATATCCAATACACGCTTTTAATGTTCCTCAAGCTTTTTATCATTTTATTAAAGCTTTACCAAAGGTAAATAATAAAAAATATTTTATATTTAAGACTTCTGGAGAGCCTTTTAAGGTTAATTCAGCTTCTTCATATAGAATTTATAAATCCCTTAAGAAAAAAGGTTATAAATTAGTCATGGAAAAGCATTTATTAATGCCTTATAACATTATGTTTAGATATAAAAATGAAGTTGTTAAACAACAATATTTATATTTAGAACCTTTATGTAATGTTATGGTTATTCGTTTATTAAACGATGAAGTAGATAATCTTAAATTTCCATTAATATTTAAACTTGTATCTTTTGTTTTTAGAATCGAATATCTAGCCCCTAAACTTAATCATTATTTCTGTAGGATTAATAAAGTAGAATGTAATAAATGTTTAGTATGTGTTAATAATTGTCCTACAGGGACAATATATTTAGATGAAAATAATAATATTAAATTTTCAAATAAATGTGCCTTATGTATGAGATGTACGATGTATTGTCCTAAAAATGCTATTAAGTTTGGTTTTATGAATTCTTGGAAAGTTAATCCTAAATACGATTTTAAACAAATAGAAAATGATTTTACGATTGAAGATCATTATATACAAAAAAACATCCGTTCTTACTTTAGATTGTTTTATAAATATTATAAATCTCAGGATGAATTATTAGAAAAATATAACGTAGAATTAAAAAGATAAAATCATTAATTATCTTTAAATTTATGGATTTTTGCAAAGATTTTATCTTTATTTATATCTAATATCGCGTATGTTTTACCCTTATATGATCTAGGTCTAGATATAGAACCTGGATTAATAAAATATTTATCATTAACCTTTTTAATTTCTGGTATATGAGTATGCCCATATACATATATTTTAATGTCTGGGTTTTCTAAAAGTTCTTTAAAATCACGACCATAAAAATGCTCCATATATAAATGTCCATATGGTGTTTTTATTTGGATGTGGTCTAAAAAATCATAATTATAATCACAATTACCCCTAACAGATATAAAGGGCTTTATATTTTCAGGACTTGATTGGCTATCACCTGCATGTAAATATAAATCCATATTAGGGTATTGATTATATAAAGTTTTTAAGATTTGATCATCTCCATGAGAGTCTGATACGAGTAAGATTTTCATAGACAAATTATAGCATAAATGTATATTTTATTAAATGCATAACTATAATAAAATCCTTGTAAATTTTCTCATTTAGGGGATTTTTGCAAAGAATTTGATTATTTTATTAACTATTTGTCTAATAAAAAATTTATATACTATTTTTTAAATAAATAATACAATTATTTATGTAGGAAAATTGATATGAAACATACGAATTGGTATAAAGACGCGATAGTTTATCAAATATATCCAAGATCATTCAAAGATAGTAATAATGATGGCTTTGGAGATATTAAAGGTATTATATCTAAATTAGATTATTTAAAAGAATTAGGTATTAATTGTATATGGCTTTCGCCTGTTTATGATTCTCCTCAAGTAGATAATGGATATGATATTGCAAACTATAAAGAAATATATTCTAAATTTGGCACTTTAGAAGATATGAAAGCTTTAATTAAAAAAGCTCATAAATTAGATATTAAAGTTGTTATGGATTTAGTGGTCAACCATACCTCAGATCAACATCAATGGTTTAAAGCCGCTCTTAATGATAAAAATAGTCCTTATAGAGATTATTATATTTTTAATAAAGGACAAAAAGATAACACAAAAGAGCCCACGAATTGGGATGGATTTTTTAGCGAAAAAGTATGGACTAAAGAAAGTGAAAATGGAGAATGGTACTTACATTTATTTTCTAAACACCAACCTGATTTAAACTGGGAAAATCCAAAATTAAGACAAGAAATTATCGATATATTAAGATTTTGGTTAGATCTAGGTATAGATGGATTTAGATGTGATGTTATTAATTTAATATCTAAAAAACAAGATTTTAAAGATAGAAGAAAAAAAGTAGCTTTAACAGGTTCTGATGCCTTTATAGATGGACCTAGATTACATGAATTTTTACATGAACTATATGAAAAGGCATATTCTGATTATGATTGTTTTACAGTAGGCGAAACTGTATTCACTTCTATGGAGAATATCAATTTATTATGTCAACCAAGTAGAAAAGAATTAGATATGGCATTTAGCTTTGAACATTTAGATAGTGATTGTTATTTAGGTGTTAAATATATAGGTAGAAAATTTAACTTAGTTAGATATAAAAAAATTATTAATAAATGGGAACAAAATATTGATAAAAATGATGTTTGGTATCCATTAGTCTTAGAAAATCATGATCAAAGACGAATAGTGGGCCGCTTTTTAACAAGTGACACTAAATATAGAAAAGAATCTGCCACTATGCTTGCAACATCTTATATGTTATTAAAAGGCACTCCATTTATATATCAAGGTCAAGAAATTGGTATGACGAACGCTAATTTTAAGGATTTTGATGAAATACAAGATATTGAAAGTAAAAATATGCTTAATTTATGTGATAAAAATAAATTTTTATCATTAATAGTAAAAAAACGTATTTTAGATGTATCTAGAGATAATGCTAGAACTCCTATGTGCTGGGATGATTCTATATATGCAGGCTTTTCTAATAGTGAACCATGGATAAGAGTTAATCCTAATAAGGACGAAGTAAACGTTAAAAGAGATTTAAATTCAAGAAGAAGCGTTTATAAATTCTATCAAGAATTAATAAATATTCGTAAAAATGAGAAAGTTATTAAAGATGGCTCTATTAAGTTCTTATATAAGCATAATAAAAAACTTTTTATATATGAAAGAAGAAACAAGAAAACATCTCTAATAGTGGTATGTTCATTTAAAAACGAAATTTTAAAACTTCCTCATAAGCTAACGTATTTACTTGATGATTATAAGAGAATTCTTTGTAATTATTTTAATGATTCTAGTACGTATGTGATGCCATTTGAGGCTAGAGTTTATATTAAACATTTTTAATTAAAAAGAAACAAAAAGTGATGTGGACAACGATATATGCGAAGTTCACTTTTTTTGTGAAAAAATAATATTAATTTATAAAAATACTGTTCTGAAATATAAAAATTACTGGTTAACATAAAAAAAGCACGGTTAACATAAAAATATTTAATATAATTTTGATAGTAAATATTAAGATTATTAGTAGTGGATAGTACGCTATTAAAATTTTATTTGTTTAATAATTTTATTCCACGTTATAACGTATAAAGGAGAACTTTAAAATAATTTGCATGTCTAAAAAGGGATCTTAGTATTTTTTATGTAGCACGGTTCTTGGATTTTTAATGTTCTGTTGCAATAAGGTTGTCAAAATTTGACAAATTATTTAATTTTTGATGATAATATAGGCATGACAAAAAGACTGTTACTTAAATTTGATTAATTTAATGCAACAGGTATTTTTTAAAAGGTTTTGATGTCTTCTTTGTCTTAATTGGTTAGATTATTCTATAAAATAATTTCAGGCTTTCTCTGCTTAGCCTTCCATCATTTTATAGAATTTGTAATAATCTAACCTTTTATTTAGAATTAAATTTTAATAAGATGTTTGATATTTATTTGAAATAATTATGTGAAAAGATTCACGACAATATTTTTTATTTTCTTTTTTATAAAAAATAACCCATACATTTAACATCTATATTTCTATTGATATAAAATTGTCATTATTCTTAGTGCAATTTTAATGTTGCTATTTAGGCTTAAAACAACAATGTTTTCAGATGGATGATTAAGAAATTTTTAATATATAAAATTGATTTTAAAAATCGTTAAAATATCTGCAAACAAACAGCGAAAAAAAGATAATATTTTAACTCGCTAAAAAATGTCAATTAAAAATTAAAAAATTAATAAAAAATTGTTCGAAAACCTACATGAAAAAATAACTTAAACTCTTGATCATTTTTTACATTAATTTATAAGCATTATATCCCAATCTGGATGGCATTCTTTTATAGCGGTCTCAAGTTTACTAAATTTCTTATTTTTTATAAAAGCTATACAGGCGCCGCTGTAGCCTCCACCTGTTAATTTAACAGCGATATTTGTGTCTAAAATCTCATTACAAAAATCTATAACATTTTGAAGCGAGTTTTCATAAATATCGCCGATTTGCGAGTTTTTTAAATACAAATAGTTGGATTTTGCCAAACTTTTGATTAATGAGAACAGTAAATCAACATCATTATTTAATATAACATTCTTAGCCATTTTTACTCTTTTGTTTTCATCAAAAAAGTGTTTGGCTATATTAAGTTCATCTTGGGAAATGTTATGTATATTTTTCTTAAATAAATCGTTAATTTCTTGCCTTGTAAATTGTGCTAAATAATCATGATTATATAGCCTTGCAATCTTATACATAGTGTTAGGTATTTTTTCGTATAAATTATCTAATTTTTCATGACTTGTTTTAGGGTTAATAATTGCTACTTGTAAAATGTCAATTAACGAGGTTTGTAAAGTCATTATTTGAGGCTTATTTTTTCTATTAAAATTAATGTATTTTATACCTGGGAACGCTATTGAAATTTGATCTAATAAACCACTGGCTTTTTTATAGTAATTATTCTCTGAATATTGACCTGCATAAGCTTTTATAAGTGGTGGAATTTTATCATTATTAAATAATGTGGAAACAATATTAGCGATCACAATTTCAAATGATGCACTTGAAGATAAACCACTTCCAATAGGAACCTCACTAATACAATAAGCTTTAAAGCCTCCAATTTTATAATTATGATCTATTAAATATCTAACAACGCCTTTAATTAAGGCTTTTGATGTTTGATATTCTTCTTTATTTATCTCTAGATCATCTAAATCTATTTGTATTAAGTCATAATTTTCAGATTTAAATATTATTTTATTTTCATCTAACTTATTAACTGAACATGCAGTTTCTAAAGGACAATCACTTGAAATGCATAAACCATGATTATGATCGGTATGATTACCTAATATTTCATACCTACTTTTAGCGCTTATAAAATAATTAGGCTCTTCATTAAAATAATTAATATATTTATCTTTAACTATTATTTTTAATGTCTCTTTCATATCTTCAATTATAAATGTAGAGTTATTTTATAAAAATAAAATTATTTTATTATGATAAAATATTATATTAAGGTGGATGATATGAAAATTGATGTTAAAACTATATCATTAATAGAAAATATAGATATTGAATTTGATACTTCTTTTAAAGTTACATTATCTAGTTTAGGTGCTTCTATTTATAAGATAAATTATTATGGTAAAGATATGAATATTTATCCTAGGGATAAAAATGATTTTATTAAAGGAAATATTTATCATGGTAAAACTATTGGAAGACTTGCTAATAGGGTTAAGGATTCAATATTAAAAATTAATAATCAATATTATTATCTAGCCTCTAATGAAAATAAAAATTGTCTTCATGGAGGTTATTTTGGTTTACACACTGATAATTTTAAATCTCAAAT
>CAYSPV010000001.1:74824-94389 GCA_964433025.1 uncultured Staphylococcaceae bacterium | reverse complement strand
TCTTTATTAGAGGATCATTTCATAAAAGCTAATCAACATTATCAAAGATTTATTAACTATAAATTCTCATATAAAGATAAGGAATAATATGGATATAGGTGAACTTATTAATTTATTGATAAATTACGCAAATAAATATTTAGAATTAGATAAACATGATTTTATTTATGCCTATAACTACATTGCTCAAAAATTAGATATAAGTGGTGATTACACCTATAAAAAAATAAATGTTAAACAAGATGATTTATATGTAATTATTGATAATTTAAATAAATATTTACCAGCAACTGATATAAATGAAATATTAGGATATTTATCCCTTAGACCATCTATAATCATTAATAATTTTAATAAGTTATATAAACAAGATCCTAAAGTGGCTTTTGATTATTTATATAACTATCAAATCAATAATAACTACATTAAAAAAAGAGAAATAAATAAAAATATTATTATCAAAGATAATAAAACACCTTACAAATTAGTGGTCACTATTAATTTATCTAAACCTGAAAAAGATAATAAAGATATCGCTAAATTAATAAATAATAAAGAAGAATCTAATTATCCTAAATGCGCATTATGTTTAGAAAATATTAATTATTATGGAAATGATAAAATACCTCAAAGATTAGATTTAAGATATGTACCTTTAAAATTAAATAATCAAGATTGGTTTATGCAATTTTCACCATATGCCTATTTTAATCAACATATTATTGTTATTAAAAATAATCACGAACCAATGTCTGTTAATTTAGATAACATCAAATGCTTATTTGATTTTGTAAGTAAATTTAAACATTTGTTTATAGGCACTAATGCGGATAAACCAATAGTGGGAGGCTCAATCTTAAATCATGAACATTTCCAAGGTGGAAACTACGTTATGCCTATAATGAAAGCTAAACATAAAAAAGAAATCATATTTAATAAATTAGATAGAAATATTAAATGCTATTTACTTAATTGGCCATGTACTACCTTTAAATTTATAGGCACTAATAAAAATAAGATAGCGGAATTTATAAATGACCTATTAGTGTTCTACAGATCTTATTCTGACTCTGACATCAACCTTATCGGTCCTAGCCATAATACATTTACAATTATTGTTAGATATTTTAATAAGAAATATGAAGCTTATGTTATACCTAGAAATAATAACGTAAGTGATGAATACCCTAATGGAATATTCCATGTTAGAGATGAATTATCATTTATAAAATCTGAAGGTATAGGATTAATTGAGGCTATGGGTTTATTTATCCTTCCTCCTCGTTTAAAACATCAACTACAAGTCATAGATGAATATATTAAAAACGTGGCAAATCGTAGTCAAATTATGGCAAATAAAGAGTTTTTGCAATGTTTTTTACCTATGATTGATTATCTTATAAATAATAAAAATAAAACTATAAATGACTATCTAATTTATGCTTGTAAAGAGATATTAAAAGATATAAATGTCTTTAAATATGATGAAGATGACATTCATCTAAATAAGTTTATTGAAGCATTTAATAGTTATATTTTTTCTTGAATAAAATCTTTAAATTCTAAAGCTGATTCAACATCTTCAAATCGACCAAAATAATATTCATCGCCCATATTCGCGGCGATTTCTTTATTATAGCGACCATATTCTATTAATTTATCTTGATATCTATTTTTAATCTCCTCAATAGTGGTCCTATATTTAAATCTATCTTTTCTTGCTACTGATATAGCTACGTAATGTTTTTCATTTAATGATTCTTCTATCTTATTTTCTAAAATCATTTGAGCGTAACAATCATAAAAAGATCTATTAAGTGCGATAGATAATAAATCAGGAGTGTTTCCACCTGGTGGACGCATATTAACTTCTAATCCCACAATATCGCCTACATCTCCAAGACCTGGTCTAGGCTTACTAAGTTTAAAAAATTCAATATGGAAACATCTTTGTTTAATATTAAATGACTTAACTACTTTTTTACCTAATTGATAAAATTTTTTATCAAAATCACATAAAGCATAATAATAATCATCTAAATCTAAATTAACTACATCGGCATTTGATATTGGAAAATGTTCTTGGAGCGCTATTAATACTTCACTTTGATCATTACAAATACCATCAAATGAGATAATTTCACCTTCTAAAAATTCTTCCATAATATAAGTAGTGGTAACTCCCTTATTATGAAACGCTATTAACTCTTCTTCATTATTAATAGAGAAGCTTTCATTTGCACCCACTCCCATATCAGGTTTAACAAATACTGGATAACCAACTTCTTTTATAAACTCTTTAGATTTTTCTATATCACTTACTAAGATATATCTTGCTACTTTAACACCAGCGTTAATAAAACAAGATTTCATCTTGGACTTATATTTAATATGGTCCATATCTATTGGTCTTTGACCATATTTAACATCAAACATTTCCCTTAATCTAGCGTCATTTACTAACCAATATTCATTATTTGATTCTAAATATTCTATTTCACCATATTTTTCTTTAAAAAAACGTACCGCTTCTTTAACAGAGTCAAAATCTGCTAAAGAATAAACAAAATAATATTCGGTGATATTTTGTTTTAATTCTTCATTTAAATCATAATATGGTCCATCTCCAATACCTAAAACATTAAAACCTTTGTTTTTTAATGAGGTTATAAATTTGTAATAGGTTTGAGGAAAGTTAGGAGAGATAAAAATAAAATTTTTCACACCCATATTTTAAAAAATATCTTTTTTAATTAAAACAATAATTATTATTTTTTATATGATTTAATAACCCTAACAATATATGAAAGAAACGCAAATATAAAAAAGATAGCAAAACCAATTATAAATATATAAGTAAAAGCATCAAATTCCCCATCAGGATATAAATAATACCCAACCCAAAGAGTAACACCAAGCCCAATTAAACATAATAAAGATATTAATAATAATATCTTACTTTCTTTATCAAATAGGACACTATGTTTTTTCATTTTTTAATTATAAAAGAATCCTTTAATGTATTGATATTCATCAAACATTTCTAATATTTCTTCAGTAGGTTCTTCAAATTTATTATATAAGGTTATTAAAGCATCTTCAGGAACCCATTTTTCTTTTCTTCTTTTTTTATTTAAAAATAAAACAGTTTCTAAATCTTTTTTAATAACCACTAAAACACGTCTTTTAAAATCTTTACCTAAATCAAAATATTTCTTTCTTAAAATATTTAAATCAATAACTGCATCTAATATAACAGTAAAATCACCATCTTGTTTTCCAAAATTAATTAATCTATTTTCAAATTCTTTCCATACTTGAGCTTGTTTTGAAAAGTCTTGATATTGACCAGTAAGTTCAAATCTAATGTCATCGCTTGAGATGATATAAGTATTTTTATGGGTTTTTTTGTAGTTTCTAGCCCATGTAGATTTACCACATCCAGGCACTGCGGAAAGGACAATTAATTGTTTCATACAAAAAGATTATATATGAAGTTTGCTTTATTATTAAAGCAAAATTTTATTTATTACGTTTTTCTTCGTAAAGTTTTATATCTTTATAAACGTTTTTAAGTTTTGGATACATCTTTTTATAAGCATGATGATATAAATAATCATAATGTTTAGCGTTTTCTTTATTTGGTAAAAATACTTTACCTGGATGTACCATTGAATTAATTGCATCTTCTAAACTATTAAATTCATTACAAGCGATAAATGCTGCAATTGCAGCCCCTAAAGAAGAAGTTTCAAAAGTTTGCACTCTATGGACTGGTAAATTAAATATATCTGCAGCGATTTGACAGATCTCTTCACTTTGTGAACCGCCACCAGAAATCATAATCTTTTTAACTTTAACATGGTTTCTTTTTTGTATACCTTCTAAACCACTTCTTAATTCATAATCAATACCTTCAATAATAGCCCTATATAGGTGTGTTTTAGTATGAGTATCACTAAATCCAATAACCGCACCTCTTGATAAAGGCCTACCTAATCCTGGTCCCCAATATGGTTGTAATATTAAACCATTACTACCTGGTGGAACTTCATTTAATTTAGAATTTAATATATCTTCGATAGGAATATTGTTTTCTTTAGATTGTTTTTGCTCTCTTTGAGCAAATTGAGAGGCAAACCAACCTAACATCCAATATCCTCTATAGATTTGTATTTCAGAATTAAAATAGCCATTTATAACACTTGGATAAGCTGGTAAAAATGGTTCAGGATTACAAAAACGTTTATTAGTAATCTCAATAGTGGACGCCGTGCCACAGGATACCGCTCCTATATCAGGAGTAATAGCTCCTAATCCTAATGTTTCACATGATTTATCTGAACCAATAGAAATCATTTTTAATCCTTCAGGAATACCTGTTAATTCAGAGGCTTTTTTAGTAATAGTGCCTAATATTTCACCACAAGGCACTATCTGACATAACATTTTTAATTTAATACCAAATATTTGTCCTTGGAAATGTTTATCAGATTTATAAAAAGTTCTCTTTTTAAAGTTTGTGGGGAAATGACCTGTATAGTTAGATATAGAATCTTTATATTCATTAATTAATTGATATGTCACAAATGTCGATACTGACATATATCGAGTAGTTTTTGCCCATATCTCTGGTTCATTTTCTTTTATCCAATGAGCGGGAGTTCTAGCTCTATTTAACACTAGTGTTTGCCATTTACCTGCAATAAAAAATAAAAATTTAGAATACCATGATATTTTTTCACTAGCTTTAGCTTGTCTTTGATCTAACCATAATATCGCAGGTCTAAGAGGATTCATATTATCATCACAGATGATAACGGAATCTCTAAAACAATCTAAGGCTACTGCTAGGATGTTATTTATTTTATCTTGATTGTTTGCTATAATTTTTTTTGAAGCTTTACATAAAGCATCAAAATAAACATTGCAGTGTTGTTCAGCATAGCCAGGCTTAATAGAAAAATATGGTTCATCATATTTAACTTTTTCTAAAGCTACTATTTCACCTTTTTTATTAATTAAAGCGCACCTTAGTGATTGAGTGCCAATATCAATTGTAAATATTAATTTCTCTTCCATGTCATTTATTGTATCACTACAAAATAAATTTTTAAAAATGATTTATTTAAACTAAATAAAAAGACAATCTCTATTTATGTTTTTTAGTTTACTTTATAAGTAAATATTTGTAATAATATAGGCATATGAAAAGCCTATCTATTATTATTCCTTGCTATAATGAAGCAAGATGTTTAAAACAAAATATAGAGCAAAAAGTAATACCTTATTTCAACTATTTAAACATAGATTATGAATTAATCATCGTTAATGATGGCTCAAATGATGATACAGAAGAAATTATTAAATCAATTAATGGAGTTGTTAAAGTATCATACGCTGATAATCGTGGCAAAGGTTATGCTATTAGACAAGGTATATTAAACTCTAAAGGTCATTATGTTTTATTTATGGATGCAGATTTATCCACTGATTTAGAGGCCAGCAAATCAGTTATAGATAATATTGATAAATATGATTTTATTATTGGATCTAGACATCTAAAAGATTCAAAAATACCTTTAAGACAACCATTTATTAGAAGATTTACTGGTTGGTGGTGTAGAAGATTAGTAAATCTTAAATTTGGTTTTCATTTTAAAGACACTCAATGTGGCTTTAAAGCTATAAAAGGCGATATAGCTAGAGAAATGGCGTTAGTCACTATAATTGATAGATTTGCCTTTGATGTTGAATATTTATATTATGCAAAGCTAAACAATTATTCAGTTCATGAAATACCTGTTACCTGGAGTAATGATTTAAGTTCTACAGTTAAATTATTTTCTTCATCTAGTGATTTTATAAAAGACATGTCAAAAATTAAAAAACATAAAAAATTTTATATAAGGAGTAATAATAATGACTAATAAAAAACATTTTATCCCCTTAATCGCTATACCTTTAATATGCCTAATCATAGCGTCTTTTCTTGATTTAGAAATCGCTCAAGCAGTCTATTGGAAGGACAATTATTTTGGAATTATAATGTCCGCCTTAGGAGAACTTCCTATTTATTTAGCCATATCTGCAATAGGAGGATGTTTTTTCTTTTTAGGACTAAGAGATGAAAAAATATGGTTAAAAATAATTTTATGGGTCTTAGGAGTAGTGGCATTAGCCATAGCGATTTATTATCAAGGCGATCATATTATTTCTAGAAACGCTTTTGATATAGAAGATATGTGGTATGTTGGTTATCCAATAGCTTTAGTGTTATGCTCTTTAGGATTTTTCTTAGGTATTCAATTAGGTAAAAGAAGTGATAATCCACATTTATTAAGAACATTAATTATAATGTGTGTAGCTATATTAATACCTGTATTAATAGTCATGATTGTTAAAGATATTATGGCTAGACCAAGATTTAGATTTTTAATTGGTGATGTGGAAGCGTACACTAGTGTTAATATAGATGATAATTTTGCTAATTGGTGGGAGACCACTGGTAATGAATTAAAAGAATATATTTTATCAGGTAATCCATCTTTAGAAGATGCTATAAGTGAAGAATTTAAGTCATTTCCAAGTGGACACACAAATTCTACAGCTTGTGTAGTAGTGTTTTTAGCCTATCTAGGTAAAATTGATAGTCGTTATGAAAAATATCAAGTTCCATTATTTTATATTGGTCTAGGTTGGACTATGATTATGGGATTCTCTAGAATGACTGTAGGAGCCCATTATTTAAGTGATGTATCTATGGGAGCGTTAATCTCATTTGTAGTCTTTGCAGTCATCGACTTTATGTTTTATCCCACTAGTAAGAAACAAGAAGATGGAAAGGAAGTTGCTATAAGCAATGATTAAACTATTAGAAAAAGATGTTTATTTATTAAATCAAAATAATCATAATCAAAGAAAATTTGAAGGTGAAATACCTTTAAATAAAGGTATGTCATATAATGCTTATCTTATTTTAGATAATAAAACATGTTTATTAGATACCGCAGATTCTTCCATATTAGATGAATTTATTAATAATTTAAAATCTACTTTAAAAGGTAGAACTTTAGATTATTTTGTTATTCATCATTTAGAACCCGATCACACCGCGGGTATAGAAACAGTGTTAAATCTATATCCAGATGTAACTATTTATATCTCTGCATTAGGATTAAATATCTTAAAAAAATTCTTTCCAAATGCAAGTATTAAAAATGTTAAATGTATCGTTGAAAACGATAAATTAAATTTAGGTAATCATGAATTAGTGTTTATAAGCGCTCCAATGGTGCATTGGCCAGAAGTAATGGTAAGTTATGATCCTTATATTAAAACATTATTTTCTGCAGATGCATTTGGATCATTTACTGTTATTGATGAAGTAGATTCAATAGATTATAAAGACCAAGATGAATTACTTTATGAAGAAAGAAGATATTATACAAATATCGTTGGTAAATATGGTGATCAAGTACAAGCTTTACTTAAAAAAGCTTCTACTTTAGATATAAAAAGAATTTGTTCATTACATGGACCAATACACACTAAAAGAATTAATATATGTTTATCATATTATGATAAATGGTCTAAATATGAAAAAGAAAAAGATGGAATATTAATTGTATATACATCTATATATGGTAATTCTATTAAAGCTAAAGAATATTTAGATGATAAATTAACAAATTTAAATATTGATCATGACTGTGTATATCTTAATGAAGATGATTTTTCAATCGCTTTATCTAAATCTTTTATCTATGATAAAATCATTTTAATTTGTCCTACATTTAATATGGGATTATTTCCATTAATGAGAAGCTACCTACTAGTGATGCAAGACCATAATATTAAAAATAAGATGTTCGCTCTTATTGAAAATGGTTCATGGTCTCCTCAAGCAAAAACATTAATGTCTAAAATAATTAATGAATATAAAAATTGTAGATGTATTGATACATCTTTAACTATTAATTCCACATTAAAAGATAATGATTTAATCATATTAGATAACATAATTGATGAATTAATAAATGGTTAATTAACTATAAGGGGGATATATGGAGAAAATTAATAAACCATGGCTTAAAAGTTATGATGAAGGTGTAAGAGATTCAATAAATTATTTTGAAGGCTCTTTTTCTAAAGCAGTAGAAAATATTGCGGATAAATATCCTAATGTTTATGCCTATAGATTTATGGGTAAAAAAGTTAAATATAAAGACTTTAAAAAAGAAATATATAATGCTTCTTTAGCCTTACTTAAATTAGGCATAAGAAAAGGTGATAAAGTTACAATCGCTATGCCTAATTGCCCAATGGGAATTATCGTGTTTTATGCAGTTAATAAGATTGGGGGAATCGCTAATATGATTCATCCTTTATCTAGTGAAGGTGAATATGAATTTTATTTAAACTTTTCTAAATCTGTTGCCATTCTTTGTTTAGATCAATTTTATAGTAAAGTTAAAAACATTAGACCTAATTTAAAATATCTTAAATATGTAATTGTAGCGTCCATTAAAGATGGTTTACCATCTTATATGAAACTTCCATATGAATTAACTATGGGAAGAAAAATAGCTAAAATAGATAAAAATGAAGACATAATAAAATATTGTAATTTTATTAAATTAGCTAAAAAAGTGGGAGGGGCTGCGTTCCCTGATATACAAAGTGATGATGTAGGAGCAATTCTTTATTCTGGGGGCACTACTGGAACCACTAAAGGTATTTTATTAACTAATAAAAACTTTAATGCTTTATCTAGTCAAATCTTAGAATTTGTTAAATCATTTAAAGTAGGAGACACCTTTTTAGGTGTTATGCCTATATTCCATGGCTTTGGTTTAGGTATATCTATTCATACGATGTTATCACAAGGTGGAACAGTAATACTTGTACCTAGATTTACACCTAAAAGCTATGCTTTACTTATTAAAAAACATAAACCTAACTTTATCGCAGGTGTACCTTCATTATATGAAGCTATGCTTAGAATAGATAATTTAGATGATATAGATTTATCTTGTTTAAAAGGAATCTTTTCAGGTGGTGATTCCTTATCTATTGAATTAAAGAAAAAATTAGATAAATTCTTAAAAGATCATAATGCTTCAGTAACAGTAAAAGAAGGATATGGAATGACTGAATGTGTAACTGCGTCATGTCTAACACCTTTTAAATTAGAAAAAGAAGGAAGTATAGGTATTCCATTATCTGATATGATTTACCGTATTTGTAAACCTGGAACTGATATAGAATTACCCTTTAATGAACAAGGTGAAATATGTATAGCAGGACCTACAGTGATGAAAGGTTATTTAGATAATGAAGAAGAAACCAACCAAACCCTTAAAAAACATAAAGATGGTTTAACATATGTTCATTCAGGTGATATAGGTTATATGGATGAAGATGGATATATTTATTTTGTCCAAAGATTAAAAAGAGTAATTATATCCAATGGATATAATATATACCCATCTCAATTAGAAAATATTATTGATAAACATCCATATGTACATATGTCATGTTGTATAGGTGTAAAAGATCCTATAAAGATGCAAAAAGTAAAAGCATTTATAATGCTTAAAAAAGACATAAAACCAAATGAAGAAATAAAGACAGATATCATGGAATATCTTAAAAAGAATATTGCTAAATACGCTCTTCCATATGATATTGAATTTAAAGATATATTACCCACGACACTTGTTGGAAAAGTAGCCTATCGTAAACTAGAAGAAGAGGAAGAAGCTAAACAAAATAACAAGTAAAGAGTACAAAGTACTCTTTTTATTTAATAAAATTATTTATTGTCAACATTTTTAAAAAAATGTAAAATTTATAATAACGAATTTAAAAAGGAGATTTTTTATGAATAAAAAGATTCTTGGCTTATCTTTTGTTGCTTTATGTGGCGTTGTTTCTATTGGTGCTGCAATTGGCATTTATAACAATTATAGTGGTGTTGAAAAAATTGTCGCTGAAGACAAAACAAACACTGATTATAAACGTATTTATGCAGTATTAGCAGATGTAAATTGGACTCATAGTAGTGAAGATGGTGATTTATGGCTTTATTATACTAGTAGCAGTACATCTGTTGACTGGGCTACTGCTCCAAAAATGACTTTAATAGGAAATAGTAATAGTTCTAGTGATACTACTTTTAGATACGGTCTATATTATGTAGACATTCCCGCTGATGCTAGCATGATTATATTTAAAAACTTTGATGGTAATGGTGATGAATGGAGACAAACTGAAGATGTATATGTATATACTGAGAGTGAATACGAAATGTTCTATATTAACGAAGTTGTTAGTGGAAAAAGAACTGTTACAACAGGAACTTGTAATCTCAGCAGTGAATATTTAGCTCAATTACTTACCATTTATAATACATGTGATCCAAGTATCTTAGATGGCTACAATGCATATCAGCAAATCTATGATATATTCCTTTCAGGAAATAATAATTATGATCGTTCTACCGTAGTTTATGAAGTTGAAAATATAACATACACAATTGGTGATATCATAGACGCTATGAAGGCTAGATATGATGCTCAAGATAGATATGCATAATTTATCAAAAACAATTTAAGTAAAAATGAGACTGTTTGATATCTAATTACCTAAACAGTCTTTTTATTAAAATATCTTTTGCAAACGGTTTATAACAGTTGTAAAGTAAATATACACAAAGAAAAAGGAGATTTGTTATGAATAAGAAATTTTTAGCTCTATCTTTTGTTGTTTTAGGCGGTCTTGTATCTATTGCCACTGTAGTGGGTGTTTTTAGTGATTTCAATGCAATTGAAAAAACTGTTGCTGAAGAACCTACTGATACTGATCAAAAACGTATCTATGTTGTATTAGAAGATTATTGGTGGACTGCAAATGAAAATTTTGATGGTAGTTTATACATGTGGTACAGTAATCTTGGTACTTTTGAAAACGATGTAAAAATGACATTAGTGGGCAGTAGTAATAATACTGAATCATCTGGATTTAGATATGGGTTATATTATGTGGATTTGCCATCAAGTGTTAGTGAGATTGTTGTTAAAGCCTATACAGGTACATGGACACAAGATTGGCTACAAACTGTAGATTATACTTTAGATAATACTGAAGATTATGCTTTATATCTTTGGAATGATGATTATGATGGTACTGATAAAAGACAAATGTCGGGTGGAATAGTTAGTCTTGGTAGCGAGGAATTATACACCTTATTAACTGAACATATTGATACATGTGATCCAAGTATCTTAAATGGCTATAATGCATATCCTCAACTATATTCAATATTTTTAAAGGATAATTCAAATTATAGCGGAATCTATAAACCCAGCGGTTCTGATTATTCTATAGATGATATTTGTGATGCTTTAGCAGCAAGATATGCTGCTCAAAATTCTAAAGCTAGTTATTAAATTATTGAGCTTATAATCAATGTTAAAAAGGACCTTTATAGGTCTTTTTTAATGCTTGGTGCTTAATAATTTATTGTGCTCGAGCACAGGTTATTGAATGTTTTTAAAAAAGGAATATAATATAGATAAGATGATTGCAAAAGCAAGATACATAAAAGACAATAAAAAATTTATGTCTAATTTACCTAGTGAAGAATATATTGATCCTAAATATGTTTTTATTGCTACTCAAAATGTTAGATGTAAAAAAGCTGAAATATTTATAAAAGAAGGTGACACAGTTATGTGTTATCAAGTTATTGGCATGCGTTATGGTGATGGATTTGAACAACCTATACATGCGACTGTATCTGGTAAATATTTAGGTTTAGAAAAACATTATCATCGTAATGGTAGACTAGTGGACTTTATTAAAATTGAAAATGATTTTAAAAATAAAATAGATAAATCTGTTAAAGAAAGAAGTGATGATGAGATCGCTAAGCTTAGTAAAGATGAAATAACTAAAATAGTTAAAAACAGCGCTCTTGTTGGTTTAGGTGGTTCATCATTTCCTACTTATATCAAATTACAAACAGATAAGAAGATAAACACTATTTTAATTAATGGAGTGGAATGTGAACCTTATATAAGTGCGGATCAAAGAATGATGTTAGAAAATCCTGATAAAGTTATTAAAGGTATTTTATATGCTATACAAACATTTAACGCTGATAAGGCTTATATATGTATTAAATCTAAATACAAAGAAGTAAGAGAATTATATACTCAAATATTAATAGACTATCCTCAAATTGAACTCAAATGCTTAGGTAATTTTTATCCTCAAGGATGGGAACATGCAGTTATAAAAGGCGCATTAGGTATTAATGTAGAAGATGGTAAATTACCTATGGATTATGGAGTCATTAATTTTAATGTCTCCACAGTAGTGGGTTTATATGATGCGATTAAATAT
Organism: uncultured Staphylococcaceae bacterium; assembly: GCA_964433025.1. Lineage (GTDB taxonomy): Bacteria > Bacillota_I > Bacilli_A > RFN20 > CAG-826 > CAJOOD01. Next base: position 81,978 of record CAYSPV010000001.1, on the reverse strand, counting down.
AATAAACCAGTTATTGAAAGATATGTCACTGTTAATGGTGATGGTATTGTAAATCCTAAAAACTTTATCGTTAAAGTAGGAACTCCTGTAAAAGAGTTAATTGAAAAATGTGGTGGCTATAAAGATGAAGATATAGATAAAGTTATCATCTTAGGTGGTCCTATGATGGGAGAAAGCTTACCAAATGATGATTGTATTATTACTAAAACTGTAACTTCAGTAATAGTGTTAAACAACAAAGAAGAAAAAGAAGAAAATTGTGTTAGATGTGGGTCATGTGTTATGTCTTGTCCTGCTCATTTACAACCTGTTATGATAATGAATGCTGTTAAGGCTAAAGATAAAGAACGCATTAAATTACTTAATCCTAATAAATGTATGGAATGTGGTTTATGTACTTATTGTTGTACATCTAAAATACATGTAACTGAATATATTAGAAAGGCCAAAATCTTTGCAAAACTATGACATTTGTTAAAAAAACGTCTCCTTATCTATTTAGAAACTCTAATGTAAATACATTACTTTTAGATGTTTTAATTGCTCTTGCTCCTACTTTAATTTTTGCTTTTGTAGTTTATACATTAAATGCTTTATATATTTTCTTAATATCCGCTTTTACGATGATAGCAGCGGAATTTGTATTTGTAGGAGTTACCCATAATCTTCCTTATGATGGTCAAAAACATCCTTTTAAAGAAAGATTTTTATATGCATATCAAACATATAATTTAAATAATATTTTAGGACCACTTGTAAGTGCAATTATATATACACTTATAATGCCTGCAGGTGCACCTTTATATGCTGTATTTGTTGGTGCATTAATTGGTATAGTAATTGGCAAATTAGTCTTTGGTGGTTTAGGACATAATATATTTAACCCTGCTGCTTTAGGAATGGTAGTGGCTAAGATATGTTTTGGTAGTCAATATGACACTACTGTTAGTAGTTGGTATTTTAATTTTTCAACAAGTGCAAGTGCATCTGCTAGTGGAACTGCTGATGCTATTGCTAGTGCTACTGCTCTTAGTAATGTAGCTAGTAATGGTTTTAGTGCTATTAATGATTATTCATTATTAGATTTACTTGCAGGTAATATGTATGGAACATTAGGCGAAGCATTTACTCTTACTATCCTTGCAGGTGCAATATATTTAATTATTAAAAGAAGTGCTGATTTTAGAATCATGCTTTCATATTTATTAAGCTTTGCTTTAATGATGCTTGTAGCAGGGTTATGTATTAATAGTTTAGATAATAGTATTGGTGTATTTAAATTTTTAGGATTTCAAATATTAACTGGAGGACTATTATTTGGAGCGGTATTTATGTTAACTGATCCAGTAACATCTCCTGTTAATCAACCTGGAAGAATTTTATATGGTATTATTGCAGCAATTATTACTGTATTTATTAGATTATTTGGAAGCTATGCTGAAGGTGTAGGCTTCTCTATATTACTTGCTAATATGTTAGTACCATTAATTGAATATCCTAAATGGTCTAATCCAAGATTTACATATAAAAATATCTTAGTAATGGCAGGCATATTTGTCATATTTACTACGATTATGATATTAGGAATATTTTATGGAGGTATAGTCTAATATGAAGATAAATAAGAGCCAGTTAAAACATTTTGGTTATGTATCATGTGTGTTAGGTGGAATTGCCTGTGTAAGCGCTTTACTTATCGCTGTATCTTATATGATTACACAACCTATTATTGATGAATACAATGATAATCTAATAACAGAAACACTGGTAAGATTTTATCCAGACGCTACATTTTCTTCATACAATGAAATTGATGATTCTGATTATTCATATTTAAATGGTTATTATGAAGCCTATGATAGTTATGATAACCTTTTAGGTTATATCTTCTCCACAAGTGGTGCTAATGGTTATGGAAGTATTGATATGCTTGTATCATTAGATGCTCCTAATTTTGCTATTACTCAAATATATTTGACCACTAATGGACAATCATATGCTACAACATTACAAAACAATTATGTTGATCCATTTAATAATGGTGAAATAGGTATTAATGATGTAAATATGGGCGCTACTTATGGTGCTACTTTAATTAGAGATATGGCAGTGCAAGCTCAAGATTATATAACCGCTAAATTAACAACATCATTAACAGATTTTTATCCTGATGCTGCATCATTTTCTACTATGACTTCTATAAGTGATGAAAACTATGAATATCTATTAGGATATTATGAAGCTTATGATGATAGTGGTGAAATATTAGGTTATATCTTCTCCACAAGTGCTACTAATGATTATGGTACTATCTCTATGTTAGTATCATTAGATGCACCTGATTTTGAAGCTAGTTATATCATATTGACACTAATTGAACATTATTACGGTGATATAGTACAAAGCGAATATGTAGATAAATTTAATAATGGTGAAATAACATTAGATGAAGTAGATGTTGGTGCTACAACAAGTGCATCATTAGTAAGAGAAATGGCAAGACAAGCTGAACAATATGTTGCTAACGTATTAGCAGCAGCTTTAGATGTTTTCTATGAAGATGCCACATTCTCATCATTTATTTCTGTAGAGAATGAAAATTATGAATATATACTAGGCTATTATGAAGCCTATGATAGTTATGATAACCTGTTAGGTTATATCTTCTCTACAAGTTCTACAAATAGTTATGGAAGTATTAATATGCTAGTGTCCTTAGATGCTCCTGACTTTGAAGCTAGTTATATTTTATTGACCTTAATTGAACATACATATGGTGATTTGGTACAAAGTGATTATGTAGATGACTTTAATAATGGAAATAAAACTTTAGATGATGTAGATATGGGTGCTACAACAAGCGCATCAGTGGTTAGAGAAATGGCACTTCAAGCAGAAGATTATGTAAGTGAAGTAATTATTGCACCTTTATATACTATATATGCAGACGCATCCTTTAATACATATAAACGTATAGAAAATGATAGTTATGAATATTTATTAGGATATTATGAAGCTTATAATAGCGATGATAACCTTTTAGGTTATATCTTCTCTACAAGTTCTACAAATAGTTATGGAAGTATTAATATGCTAGTGTCCTTAGATGCTCCTGACTTTGAAGCTAGTTATATTTTATTGACCTTAATTGAACATACATATGGTGATTTGGTACAAAGTGATTATGTAGATGACTTTAATAATGGAAATAAAACTTTAGATGATGTAGATATGGGTGCTACAACAAGCGCATCAGTGGTTAGAGAAATGGCACTTCAAGCAGAAGATTATGTAAGTGAAGTAATTATTGCACCTTTATATTCTTTATATGCTAATGCTACATTCTCCACATTTACTAGAATTAATGATCCTGATTATTCTTATCTAGTAGGTTATTATGAAGCCTTTGATGGTGATAATAATCAATTAGGATATGTTTTCTCCTGTGTTAGCATCGCAGAAAGATATGGTGCGATTAATTTATTGGTAGCGTTAGATGCTCCTAGTTATGAAGCAAGTCAAATAGTGCTAACATTAATTGAACATACATATGGTGAACTTGTACAAACTGATTATGTTGATGAATTTAATGATGGAAATATAACTTTAGATGATGTAAATATGGGTGCTACTAGTAGTGCAACCTATGTAAAAGATATGGTTAGACAAGCTGAATTATATGCATCTACTTATTTAAGTTAATAGGATTGGTATCTTAATTATGAGTGAAGATATTAAAAGAACTAAAAAAAGAAATAGACTTGCTATATTTACAGCAGGACTAATTAAAGAAAACCCCTTATTTGTTTTAGTGTTGGGTACTTGTCCTGCTTTAGCTACTACTACCTCTATTGAAGGAGCAATAGGAATGGGTATTTTATTTACTATTGTTTTAGTTTGTTCTAATGTTTTAATTTCATTACTTAGAAAAATAATTACTGAAGAGATAACTACCCCTGCATATATTGTTATAATTGCTACATTTGTGACAATTGTAAGAATGTTTACTAATGCTTTCTTACCTGAATTATATTCTACTTTAGGTGTATTTATATCTTTAATAGTGGTTAATTGTATAGTTTTAGGTAGAGCGGAAGCATTTGCTTCTAAACATAATGTTTTAGATTCTTTACTTGATGGATGTGGTATGGGTATTGGTTATACCTTAGCTATTTTATCAATTGCAATTATTAGAGAAATATTAGGTACAGGTGGAATTACTGTAGGTGCTATATTTACCTTTATTCCATCTTATACATTACAAATATTACCTGAAGGTTATGAGATTTCATTATTTATACAACCCGCTGGTGCCTTTATTGTTTTTGCTATTATTCTTGCAATTATTGCTGCGATTAATAATGTCAAAGCTAATCATAAAAAAATAAAAGAAAAATTAGAAAAACAAAAATTAAAGGAGGCTAATTAATAATATGGAAAATGCCTTTGTTACCTTTATACTTGCTATTGTTTCTTCAATGTTAATTGATAATGTTGTTTTATCTAGATTTTATGGTATTTGTCCATTTTTAGGTGTCTCTAATAAATTAAAATCAGCGACTGGAATGGGACTAGCAGTAGTATTTGTTATTATTTTAGCTAGTGCGATTTGTTGGCCTTTATATACTTATGTATTAGTACCCGCAGGAGTGTCTTTTTTAGATACGATTACTTATATTTTAGTAATTGCTTGTTTAGTCCAATTAGTGGGCTTAGTAATTAAAAAATATTCACCAACTTTATATAAATCACTTGGTATTTATTTACCTTTAATTACTACCAATTGTGCAGTATTAGGTGTTGTACAATCTAATTCTGATCAAGGATATACTTTCTTAGAAAGTATGGCATCTGCGATTGGAACATCATTAGGATTTTTAATTGTTATTGTTATATTTAGCGCGATTAGATTAAAATTTGAATCTGCAGATACACCAAAAGCTTTTAAAGGTTTACCTATTGCTCTTATGACTGCAGCGATTATGGCAATAGCGTTTATGGGACTGACGGGGATGATTAGCTAATATGCCAGAATGGGGTTATTTAATTATCGCTGTTGGTGTTATTATTGCTTTAGTGGCTATATTTTTTATTAGCTTTATTATGTATAAAAAAACACCTTTACCTAAAGGTTGTGAAAATATAAAAATAGATAAAGAAAAATGTGGTGCATGTAATAATTTAGCATGTCCAATCAATGATAAAAGAAAGGAAGATAGATAATATTATGATGTATATATTATGGGCTTTTTTAATTTTGTTAGGTTTAGGTTTATTGTTTGGTTTTGGACTTGCTATTGCTAGCACTCTTTTATATGTAAAAGAAGATGAAAGAATAGAAGAAATTGAAAAACTTCTTCCTAACTATAACTGTGGATCTTGTGGTTATGCTGGATGTAAAGATTTTGCTACCGCGATTGTAAATAAAGAAGTCAAAGATCTAAGAAAATGTAAGCCTGGTATGAAGGGTGCAACTTATGAAAACATTAGGAAATATTTAGATGAACATCCTAATGATAAAGGTGAAAAAATAGAAGTAGTGTTTTGATGAAAAAAAGTCAGATTTGCATAAAAATTGCTCTAATTTTACCAATATTAACTAGTTGTAGTAAAGAGATGGAAGTGGTCAGTCAGACCACTTATAATTTTTCTACTTTTTGTAGTGTAACCCTATATGATTATGATATTGATTATGTCTATGAAATAAATTCATTATTAAGCTATTATGATAATTTATTTGATGGATATTATAGAAGCTCCACAGATGATTACAATTTATATAATTTAAATCGTGCAACTGAACCACTTGTAGTGGCAGATGACTTATATGAAATCATTAAAATAGGATATTCATATACGAATGAATATTTTAATATTCTATCTTTTAATTTAAATGAACTTTATAAAGATGCTTATTTAGGTAATGCTCTACCCACAAGTAGTGAAATAGAACAAGCATTAGAGGATATAAGGAACACTACAATCATCTTTGATGATGATGCAAAAAGTATTTATATAGACGGAAACGCTAAAATTGATTTAGGAGCGATTGCTAAAGGTTATGTTTTAAATAAAGTTTATGAATATCTTCAAGAAAACAATATTAAACATTATTTAATTGATTTAGGTAGTTCTTCTATTGGTTTGTCCACTAAAAGTGATGGCTCATCTTTTATAGTATCTCTAAAAGATGCTGGTGTTAGATTTACTATGTCTAATTGTTTTTTATCAACATCATCTATATATGAACAAGGAATTGAATTAGATGGTGTTAGATATTCTCATATAGTTAATCCTACTACTGGAGAAGCTATTACTAATTATGAATTAGTGTGTATTAAAAATGATGACCCATTAGTGGGTGATATTTTAGCTACTATGATTACTCTTATTGATGATGAAGAAATAATATATGATTTAATTGATGAATATGATTTAGAATTATTAGTAATAACTAGCGATGAAGAGCTAGTATATTTTACTGATGGCTGGGGGTTATATAATTATTAATAAAATCAAATCATTTTTTAAATCTTATTGGTGGGCTATCACCACAGTATTATTAATATTTTTAGCCTGTTTAATTCCTCTTATTTATTTTAATGTTGCAAGTAGCGCTGATATATTAATTGCAACCATATATCATAAAAATGATGTTATTGAAATTATTGATTTAAAAGAAAGTGATGATAGAACATTTTCTATAAGTGGTGATAATGGTACTCTTAGAGTATCTATAAGTGATCATAAAATAGGTATTATACAAAGCAATTGCCCATCCCAATATTGTGTAAATATGGGATTAATAGATACACCTAATTTACCCATTATTTGTATGTATAATGGAATAGTTATTTCTATAGAAGGATATAATGAGGATTTTGATATAGCTATATGAACGTTAAAAAGATAACTTTTCTTTCTATATTACTCGCTATTGCGATTATATTAGCGATTGTGGATTCTTTTATTCCGACCACAATTCCTGGCGTTAAATTAGGACTTGCTAATGTGATTATATTAATGACTTTATATTTATTTTCTATTAAAGAAGCAATACTAGTTAATCTATTAAGAGTGTATTTAGCCGCTCTTCTTAGAGGTACGATATTTTCTATGGGATTTTTAATGTCATTAAGTGGTGCAATTTTATC
>CAYSPV010000001.1:0-74724 GCA_964433025.1 uncultured Staphylococcaceae bacterium | reverse complement strand
TTAGATACATTATTTCTTACCAGTTATGATCCTAACTGGCCTAAAGTTTATAAAATTGAAATAGGATATTTGAAAAATATTTTAAATACTTATACTTATGTAGCTGAACATATTGGTTCTACTGCGGTTAAAAATTTAAGAGCTAGACCTATTATTGATATTGCAATTGGAGCAGGTAATGCTTATGATCAAATAGCCATTAAAGATAAACTAACAATATCAGGTTATGTATATGATAATGAAAAGTCATCTTTAGATTGTTTTTGTTTTCATAGAAACATAGATAATAAAATTGTCTTTATGGTTTATGTTTATATATTTAATTCTAGAGCCTGGAATGTAGCCATTAATTTAAGAAATTATTTAATTAGCAACGCTAAAGGTAGAGAAAAATATGAAAACCTTAAATTAGATTTATATAATGGTGTTAGAAATGATAAAAAACAATATGAAAAATTAAAAAAGGAATATTTATATAAAGAAATATTCCCTAAGATTTATTTATATTAATCCATTACTAGTGCCGCAGCACCAATAATTCCAGCATCGTTTCCTAATTTAGCAATTAATACATCCACTGAGGGTGTATTTTTATATCCATAATTATTATCTTTTAAAATCTTTTTAATAGGTTTAATTAGATATTCTTTTTGATTAGAAATACCTCCACCTAATATAACAGCTTCAGGTCTAAAGATATTACAAAAGCTAAGAATACCTGCACTTAGATAATTAATGTATTGATTAACGACTTTAATAGCACTTTCATCACCTAATTTTGAACATTCAAAAGCAGTTTTACCATTAACATTATTAATATCGTTATCTGCATATTCCCACATCTTAGAATTTCTATTCTTTAACATCTCTTCTTTAGTGTCATATATTAATGCAGACGCACTTGCATATCTTTCAAAACAACCTTTAAGACCACAGGCACATTCTCTACCATTATAAATAAATAATGAATGACCTAATTCCGCGCCTTTCCCTTGATAGCCTTCAAATAATTTATCATTTAAATAAAGACCTCCCCCTACTCCTGTACCTAAAGTAAGCATAACAACATTATGATAGTTTTTAGCTATACCAAATTTAACTTCTCCAAGAGTCGCACAATTCGCATCATTAGATATTTTACATTTTAGATTTGTGTATCTTGAAAGTATGCCACATACATCTAATTTATCCCATCCTAGATTTGCGCTATAATCACAATAACCAGTATTAGAATTTACAACACCTGCACAGCTAATTCCAATACCTTGGATATCTTTTAAATTATTATCTTTAATATGCTCATTAATCTTATTTGCTAGTGAGATAATCATCTCTTCTTGATTAATATGTTCAAAGATCATATTAAATCTAGATATGATTTCTCCTTTTTCATTTACCACTCCAATTTTTATAGACATACCGCCTATATCAACACCTATGTATAACATATAATAATACCTCGTTATTATTATACAATTTTGTTTGTTATAGTATAATACTTATTGCTTGGAGTTTAAAAAGTGGAGATTGTTTGTCCTAATTGTAAAAAGCCAATTGATTTAGATACATTAGCTAGTGAAAAGATAAAATGTCCTCACTGCGGTGAGCCTATTGATTATCAAACTAGTGATAGTGAATCTTATTTTGATATGCAAAAACAAGGACTATCATTTTTAAATAAACAACAATTTGATAAATTATTAGATTTATCTAAAGCGATGCTTAAAATATGGAAAAATGATTTTTATTCATATTTATTTTATGTCTGTTCGTTAGCAAATATTAATCTATTAGATGATTTAATCTATCCAGAATATAAATTAAGTGAAGAAGAGATACAAGATGATTTAAAAGCTAGATTATATCATCTAGCTAGAATTAAATATTCTAAATCATCTCAAGTAGTGTATTCAAAAATATCTAGCTATTATCCTGATTTAGCTATTCAAGATGGATGGAGAAGAGCTATAACTAGTTATGATAGAAAATATGATGTTATTGAGGCTTATAACAACAAATTAAATGAAATAGATAAAAATCTAAATAAGCTTAATGATTTAGCCATTAATAAAAAAGAAAAACAAATAGTGGATAAAATCTTTAAATGGAAAACATATTTAGCTAAAGCTAAAGATGAATTAAAAAGATATGATGAGTATGCCTCTAATTTAGTTAACAAAGATTTTAATAACACCCCTAAAGTAGGTAATTCAACATTTGCTAATTTATATATTTTGTTATTTGTTTTTTCCGTAGTGTTATTTTTCTATACTTTATCAAATCTTATCTATGGTCATTTTGTAGGATTTTCTAATATATTTGCTCAAACTAGTTCGATAATTAACGCAGTGTATTCTTTAGCAATGGTGGTATTCTTCACCGTTAAATTAAACCTATTTTCTAAAGGACGACATCCCTTATTAGGAGCAGGTCTATACGTATTTTATATTGTTATTTCCTTATTAGGTATTTTTGCTTGTTTTGCTAATTTTAATAATTCTTCAAATCTAATAATGGTCTACTTTATTATTATTTTAATCTCACTAGTGTACGTAATAACAACTTCCATTATTAAATTTAAAAAATATTATTCATTTTCTTTAAGAAAATCTAATACCTATTTATCAAATATTAAAGCTTTAGCAAAAAACAATTTTAAAGTTAATAATGAATTTGTTTTTAAAGACATTAGAAAGGCTAAAAGTGATGTATAAAGGTCTTATAATTGTTAATTTTAATTATGGATCCGCTGGTGATGCGATCCAACATAAAATAGATAAATTAAAAGAAGAATTTTTGTTATTAGATAGCGAAATTGAGATATTAAAAAATGATGGCTCATTAGCTTTAATTAATGATAGCGGTTACATCGAATTAAACATCCCTAAATGTGATTTTGTTATCTATTTAGATAAAGATAAATATTTATTAAATCTTCTTGTAAAAGAAGATATATTAATCTTTAATAGACCAGATTTCATCACTTTATGTGATGATAAGATGCTAACTCATATTAAATTAGCTAATTATAATATCAATATGCCTAAAACTATCGCAGGTCCTTTATATTACAATTTAAAAAACAATAACTCTCAAGAAGTTATAAATAATATTATTAATCAATTATCTTTTCCTATTATTGTTAAAGGTGTACATGGTTCAATGGGTTTAAATATGATGTATGCCTCAAATAAAGATGAATTATTAGATGCTTATCAGCAAATGAAACTAGAACCATTATTATTTCAAGAATATATAACTTCTAGTTATGGTAAATCTATTAGAGTAATGGTCGCGGACCATCAAATATTAGGAGCGATTCTTAGATATCATGATAATGATTTTAGAAGTAATTATAAGGGTAGTAAATCTGAAGAATTTATCTTAAATGATGAATATAAACAATTCATTATGAAAATCGTGGATATTTTAGACATAGATTATGCAGGAATTGATTTATTAATTGGTCAAAATAATGAACCTATTCTTTGTGAAATAAATCAAAATGCTTTCTTTAAAGAGTTTTTAGAAATCACTAATATTAATGTTGCTAAAATATATGCAAAGATGGTTATAAGAAAAGTTAAGGATGTGATAAAATAAAAATATGAAATTTTATAAGTATTTATTAAGTCTATTGATATTTCCTATGACTTTAATGGCGTGTAGTACATCCACGAGTCAAAGGGTTTATAATATAAGTTCTTATACCTCTACTTTAACTTTTGAAGATGGATTTTTAATTTGTCATTTAGGTGATATTCATTTATCAACATCTTCAAATTTAGATAGAGAATTTGAATATATAGAAAAGGCTGTTTATTCATATGCTACTGTTAATAATATAAACATGCAATTAGCTAAACCATCATTACTCGTGTTAAATGGTGATATATTTATGAACGCAAATAAAGAAGTAGTAACTCGAGCTTTTGAATTTTTTGAATCTTTAGAAATTCCTTATGCTTTTAATTATGGAAATCATGATTTACAAGGCTCATATTCCAGTGGTTATATAAACAATCTATTAACCTCTGGAGATTATCAATATTCTTTATATAAAAATCCTAGTAATGATAATGTTTATGGTAATTCAAATTATGTTATTAATTTGATGTCTTCTGGAAGTTTAACTTTTCAAATTATTATATTAGACACGAATTCTCATTATTTAGGTGATTATGACACGATTCATGATGATCAATTAAGTTGGTATACAAGAGTTATATTAGAATCTAATGGTTATAGTAGTATGCCATCTACAATAACAGATGATACATTTAAAAAATCTATTGTGTTTGGACATATTCCTATACCTGAATTTGAAGATGCGATTAATTATTATCATGATTTAGCAGGTGATTCTATTTCTTATTTAGATAATTATTGTAACGCTCAAGAGGGAGTTTATTCTTCTTCTGATAATAGTGGTTTTTATGATTTAATGGCTTATTTAAAATCTACAGTAGCCATTGCTTCTAATCATGACCATATTAACAGCACAGACATCTTTTATCAAAAAAGTGAAGATTATAATCCTATAAGATTTATATATGGTGAAAAAACTACTTCTAATCTTTATTATGATGAAAACACAATAGGAGCAACCTTTTATTCAATACATGAAAATCCCACTATATCAGATTATGGAAATACTATGTATTTTGAACTAACTAAAATACATGTTCCTTATGAAGGAGATTGTACAATTTTATGGCAGAACGGGTAGTAAAAGATCTAGCAATTTATAATAGAAGACGCCACATAATTGGAGGTATTGTCTTATCTTTAATGTTTTTATTTGTTAGCTTTACTTGTTTTTATGCTGTTAGAATATTTTTTCCAATAGTGACTCATTATGGTAGAAATTCTTTAAACACTCTTCCTACATTTTTTACTTATATAATTCCATTATTTGGTTTTTATATGTCACTTTTATATATTTATATAAGCGATCGATCTAAAAAGTTATTAGTACTCCGAATACTAGGTACAGTTTTAATAGTTATTTCTCTTATTGATTTAATCTTAATGACTTTTGTTTTTATTTTCTTATTAGATGGAGATATTTTCTTTCATACCATGACACCTTTTTATCCTTTAGATGTATTCGTGGGTAATGGAATATATCTACTTATAGGAATTTCGTGTTTACTTTATAAAAAAATAGAAAATGAATATAGTATTAATACTTATATTAATAAACGTTCATTTACTAAAAAAGATTTTATAATGTTAGGATTTTTATTACCATTTGCTACTTATTTTGTGGGTGAATTTATGTTTGGATTTATTTATTTACAAGAAGGATATATAGATAAAAACTGGTATATAATGCTACCAACATATATTTCATTTTTATTTATGGGTATTTTATGTATTTTATATTTTATTTATCACTATATTAGTGATAAAAACAAACTAAAATATCATTTAATATCTTTAATATGTATGTATGTATTAATCTTTGTTATTGGTCTATGGATGATTATTGGATTTTCATCTAATTTATATGCAGTTAATGAATCTATGCAGTGGGAATTTTCTATAGGATTAGCTATGAAAATACCTATTGGTTTATTTATTAATTTTGTAGTTAGTATTCCAATACTTATAATATCGACGATCAAATTATATAAAAAGCTTAAAAATAATAAGAATGAACAAAAACAAGAAGCGATTTAATAATTATTCTAAACAATTTGAAAATTCTAAAACTTATATAGTTAAAAGTGATGATACGCTTTTAAGTTTTTTATATTCTAATATTAAAGGTCAATCAAGAAACGCGATTAAAGGGTTATTAGCTCATAATTTAGTCTGCGTTAATGGTGCGGTCATCAGACAATTTGATTATCCTTTATCTATAGATGATGAAGTCATCATCTTAAATAAACCATCTCATAATTTAAAAAATGTAAAATCCACATTAGATATAGTTTATGAAGATGATGATGTAATAGTAATTAATAAACCATCTGGTTTACTTTCTATATCATCAGATAAAGAAAAACAAAAAACAGCATATAGATTAATATCTAATTATTTATTAGAAAAAGATAAACATATTAGACCTTATGTAGTGCATCGTATAGATGAAGATACCTCTGGTATCTTGATGATGGTTAAATCAAAAGAATTACAACAATTATTTAGTGATAATTGGAATGATTTAGTTTTAGATAGAGGCTATTATGCAATATGTGAAGGTATATTTAAAAATAAAGAAGGCACTATTAAATCATATCTAAAATCTAATTCTTTAAATTTAATGTATTCTAGCGATGATAAAAAACATGGAAAATTAGCGATCACTAATTACAAAGTAATTAAAGAAAATGATTTATATACTTTATTAGATGTTCACATCGACAGCGGCAGAAAAAACCAAATCCGTGTCCATATGAATGATATAAGACATACAATTATTGGTGATGATAAATATGGAAACCCCTCTAATCCTATAAATAGATTAGGACTTCATGCTTATAGATTAAAAATTAAACATCCTCTAAAAAATAAAATTTATAATTTTGAAACTAAAATGCCTAACAGTTTTTCAAATTTATTTAAAAAATAAAAATAAATTAAAATAAGATTGTATTTTTGATACAATTTATTCATGAAACTTTTAAAAGTAATTTATGAATCAGCTTTATCAATACTACCAGTGGTAGTTATTATTTTGTTTTTATCCTTAATCCAATTAACACCACTAGGTGGTAGTTGGAATTATGTATTATTAGCTATCGGTACTTTAGTACTTATATTAGGTCTAGCAATATTTAATGTTGGCTCTTCTAGAAGTATTACTAAAGTTGGTGAATATATGGGAACCTCTCTATCAAAACAAGCCAATCTTTGGGTTGTTATATTAGTAGCTTTCTTATTAGGTGCTTTAATTACTTGTGCTGAACCAGATATTATGATTTTAGCCGAGCTAACACCATTTAATAATTGGACCTTAATTATTGTTATTTCTTTAGGTGTTGGTATATTTGTAGCTTTAGGTGTTGTTAGAGTATTTAAAAGACAATCCCTTAAATGGTGGATTATTGTCTTATATGGAATAGTATTTTGTTTTTGTTTACTCATAGATGGTAATTCTCAAAGCCAATACATGCCTTTAATTTTTGATTCAAGTGGTGCCACTACTGGTAGTGCGACTGTTCCATTTTTACTATCTTTAGGTAGTGGGGTGGCTATGGCAAGAGCAGGTAAAAAAGCTAAAGAAGAAAGTTTTGGTTTAATCGCTATTGCTAGTGTTGGTCCTATTATTTCTATGACGATTATGTTTTTATTAAATACATCTGATGTTACAGGAACTTATGAGTTAGGAGCTCAAACATTAAGTAATGATACTTCTATGTTTACATCTTTCTTTACTAATTTAGTTCCCACGATTCAAAATGGGGTAATGACTGAATATGGAACATTACTAGAAGTAGCAGTAGCTCTTGTTCCAATCTTAGTGGTCTTCTTAGTTTATCAATCTATATTTATTAAATTACCTAAAAATGAAATATTAAGAATTTTATTAGGTTTCTTATGTGCATATATTGGATTAGTGTTATTTTTAGATGCAGTTAATGTGGTTATGATGCCTGTTGGTATCTTAATTGGTCAAGAATTAGGAACACAACATGAGGCTATTATTATATTAGTATTCTTCTGTGTTGGTTTAGTTACTATTTTATGTGAACCTGCGATCCATGCTTTAACAAAACAAATAGAAGCTATTAGTGATGGCGGTATTAAAAAATCATCAGTATTAATTACTTTATCTTTAGGTGTAGGATGTGCAGTTGGATTAAGTGCAATTAGAGCAATATATGATTTTTCAATCGCTTATTATATTGTTCCAGGATTTGTGATCGCTATTGCGTTGTCATTTTTCTGTCCGCCTTTATTTAGTGCCTTAGCCTTTGATAGTGGAGGTGTGGCTTCTGGTCCAATGTCTGTATCATTTTTACTACCTTTAAATATTGGAATGACTGCAGCTTATAATAATACTGATTTAGAAGATTTACAAAAATCATATGTTTTACAAAGATGTTTTGGAACAGTTGCCCTAGTAGCGCTTACTCCAATTATTGCTATTCAAATTTTAGGTATAGTTATTGATTATAAGAAACGTCATAGAGAATACTTATTTGCTAAACACTTATATAGTGATAATGAGGTTATTCATTTTTAGGAGTTAATATGGCTAAAATTAGAAGAAAAAAAGAAACTGTTAGTTTATCTAAAAACATAGAATTAAAAAAACTATGTGTTTGTTTTGTTATCCTTAATAGTGGCCGTGGCAAAGATATAAATAACCTCTTTAAAAAACTTGAAGTAGCGGTCACGATGACTTTAAAAGGTGAAGGCACTGCCGCTCCTGGTTTATATGATTTACTTGGTTTTGTAGATAACACTAAAGATGTAATAATTGCTTTAGTTAAAGAAGAAAAATTAAATGATTTAAAACGTGAATTAGATATGTATTTCTTATCACATAAGAAAAATAAAGGTGTTGCAGCGATAATAGATTTATCTAGTGTCGTCGGCGGACTTGCTTATAGATTTTTATCTAATCAATATTAGGAGGAACTATTATGGACAATCAATTTTCATTAATCTTTACTTTAGTAGAAGCTGGCTTTACTGATTTGGTAATGGATGCGGCTAGAAATGCAGGTGCAACAGGCGGAACGTTATTGCACGCTAGAGGAACTGGCAATAAAGAAATAGAAGAAAAATTTGGCATTATTATTAATAGTGAAAAAGAAATTGTTTTAATTATTGTTCCTGATAATATTTGTGATAATGTTTTAAAAGCTATTAATGAAGCAGCGGGATTAGCCACTCTTGGAAAAGGAGTTGCATTTGCGCTTAAATGTAAAGACGTTGTAGGTCTTAAATTTGATTAAATAAAATAAAATAGTTGCAAATCGCAACTATTTTTTATAATTTTAGTTATTTTCTAAATCTTTTTGATGAGCTTCAAATTTCTTTCTAGCAGCGGTATCTAATATCTTTTTTCTCATCCTATAAGCTTTAGGAGTAATTTCGACAAGTTCATCACTATTGATATAGTCTAAACACACTTCTAAAGACATTTGTCTTGGTGTTTTTAATACCACAGTTACATCTTTAGTGGAACTTCTAACATTAGTTAGATTTTTCTTAGCCACAACATTAACTGCTAGATCATTATCATATCTATTTTCACCCACAATCATTCCTGTATATACTTTTGTGCCAGGTGATATAAACATCGTACCTCTTTCTTCAACATGTTCAATTGCATAAGGTGTAGCTTCGCCAGTTTCAGTAGCCACTAAAACGCCTATTTTTCTTTCTCCTAATTTTACATTTACCATTGGTCTATATTCTTTAAAGGTATGAGATATAATTCCATAACCTTTAGTAAGTGTCATAAATGAAGATACAAATCCAAGTAATCCTCTACTAGGAATAACATATTCAAGCTTAGTAGTAAAATCTGTATTTATCATATCTATTAATTGAGCACTTTTATTTCCTAAAGCTTCCATAATATCTCCAACATAATCATTAGGAACTTCAATTGTTAAATCTTCAAAAGGTTCATGTTTAATACCATCAATTTCTTTAGTGATTATTTGAGGTTTACTAACTTGTAATTCATAACCTTCTCTTATCATATTTTCAATAAGAATTGATAGATGTAATTCTCCTCTTCCTGAAACAATCCAAGATTCAGAATTAGGAATTCTACTAACTCTTAAAGAAACATCTTTTTGTAATTCTTTATATAATCTTTCTTCTATTTTTCTAGCGGTTAAAAATTTACCGTCTTGACCCGCGAATGGGGAAGTATTAACTCCAAATGTCATTTGTAAAGTAGGTTCATCAATGTGTAGAAGTGGAAGAGGATCTAAATGGTTATTATCACAAATAGTTTCTCCAACATTTATATCTGTTAGACCTGCAACTGCCACAATATCCCCTGCATTTGCAGTTTCTATTTCAATCTTTTTAAGACCTTGATTTCCATATAATTTTAAAACTTTAAATTGTTTAGATGATCCATCTAATCTACAACATGTTACTGTTTGACCTACTGATATAGATCCGTTTTTAATTTTACCTATACCCACTCTTCCGACAAAGTCGTTGTAGTCTAGTAATGATATTTGAAATCTAAGAGGTTGATTGTTATCACTATCAGGATCTGGTATTTCTTGTATTATCGTATCAAATATTGCGTTCATATTGTCTTGTTGGTCTTCTAATGTATAACCAGATGTACCATTAATTGCAGATGTATAACATACTTTAAAATCTAATAAATCATCTGATGCTCCTAGTTCAATAAATAGATTTAATATTTCATCTAAGGTTTTATTTATATCAATATTTTTTCTATCGATTTTATTGACTACTACGATTGGTTTTATATGAGCTTGTAAAGCTTTCTTTAAGACAAATCTAGTTTGAGGCATAGCGCCTTCAAAAGCATCGACAAGTAATAAACAACCATCGACCATATTCATAATACGTTCAACTTCACCACCAAAATCAGCATGTCCAGGAGTGTCTACGATATTGATTTTATAATCATGATAATAAATAGAAGTGGTTTTAGCTAAGATAGTAATGCCTCTTTCTCTTTCTAAATCATTAGAATCCATTACTCTTTCATTAACTTCTTCATTATTTCTAAAAGTACCTGCACATTTTAATAATTGGTCTACTAGTGTAGTTTTTCCATGGTCTACATGAGCAATAATAGCGACATTTTTAATTTTCATAACGACAATATCATAGACCAATATAAAATTATTTCAATATTTTTTATATAATAAAAAATTAACTATTTATATATAAGATATGTGTCATAAATAAAATTTATTTTATTTTCTATTTAAAGATTTATAATTACACATATATGATTGATTTAACACAGAGCAAGTTTTCAGAGAATAAATTTGTAAAATTTATTAAATCTCATACAGGGTTTTTAAAGGATAAATCATCCTTATTTTATTATGTAATTCTTTTAATATTTATTAGTATTTGTTTTTATTTTTTAATGCTTGTTAATAATAATTTTACCACTCCTTATAGTGGTGATTTTGTTATGCAATATATACCATTTGCCTATGATTATTATGACAATTGGTGGTCATTTTTTACTACAGGTGTATTTCCACATTGGGATTCTAATATCTTTTTAGGCGCGGATGCGATTACTAGTGATGGATATTATATTTTATTCTCACCATTTTTTGCTTTGATTTTAATATTCCCTAGAGATTGGATTCCTCAAACCATGGCGTTAGTATCCATTCTTAGAATGGTATTAGCAGGCGTTTTCTTTAGATTATTTTTAAGAAAATTAAACATATCTGAATTATTATCTAGATTTGGTGGAATAGCGTTTATGGCCTGTGGTTGGGTTGCCTATTTCCAATGGTTTAATAACTTTTTAGATATTGCGGTATTTTTACCTTTAATCTTATTAGGTATTGAAAAAGTATTACAAGATAAAAGACCGTGGCTGTTAGCGATTTCTTTAGGCTATCTAGGCATAGATAATTTCTTCTTTTTCCCTGCGATATGTATTATGACCTTTGTTTATGCAATGGTTAGATATTTTCAAAGATTGAAGTTAAACGCAGTTAAAAGTAATCTATTAATCTTATTAATGGGATTTTTAGGATATGTATGTGCAATATGTATTTCATTAGTGGTCTTTATTCCAGGCCTAATTACTGGTATGTCAGATCCTAAAATTGAAGGCACGACATATTTAACCCAATTAGTGGAATATTACCAAGCTGGTGATTTTAGCGCTTTACTTGCCCATTTATTTGTTTGGTCAGAAACCGCGGATTGGAAATTACAAACTTATCCTATTATTGAATTTTTTATCTTTCCCACAACTTGTAGACACATATCTTTAGTAAGTGCTTCAAGTGGTAATACATTTGTAAATGAAGCAGGTTCTTTATGGTGTGGTATACCTATTACTTTCTTCTTATTTCCTGCGATTATTAATTCAATAAGAAAAGGTAAGATATCTCATATTATAAGTATTTGTATATTTGTTTTAGTGTTATTTACTCCATTTTCATACTATTTATTATTTGGTGGGGGTAAAGCGTACGCTAGATGGCAGATAATGTTTCAAGCATGTTTAATTCCTTATGTTTTATCTTATTTAGATGAAAAGAAAAATAAGATTAAAATGTCTGATTTATTATTAGGTTTAGGATTTACAATTACTGGTATTATTGCAAGTATACTACTTGCAAAATGGTATGTAGATAGTTCTACGAATCTTGAATATTATTTATTATATCCATGGGCTTGTATTGGTCTAATAGCATATGTATTAGTATTTTTCTTTGTCTTACTTTATTTTTATGAAAAAGAAAAATTCCATAATATCTTGTTATACTTTGCTTGTTTTGAAACGGCTTTAGTAGGTAATTTTGTCACTATTGGACATAGTTACACTAATCCCAGTAGTGGTAATGGTGGTTCAGCTTTAAATAGTTATGTCTATGATGCTTCATCTAATATCAGTGATTATGATTCATCTTTTTATAGAGTATATTCATCACTAGCAGCCCAAAACCTATCTGATAACAATCAAAATATGAATAATTATAATGGTACAGCGATGTTTAATACTTTATATAATTTCTACACTAGAGAATTTAAGTGGTGGGCTAGGATGTCAGATTGGTATGGAAGCTGGTCAGCATCTTATGTAGAAAAAAGACAAGCTTTAGATTATTTTTTAAATATTAAATATTATATGGTGACAAAAGAAAACACTATTGCTGTGAAGATAAGTGGTTTAAGTGATGAAGAAATAATTGATCAAATTAATGTTCCATTTGGTTATATCTATAATGAAGATTTATCAAATGATCAAGTATATGTATTTGAAAATCCAAACGTTAATAATATCGCATTTAGCTATGACACGATTTATGTTTATGATGATGATTATGCTTCAAGTGCTTTATCAGGTTCTAGTTCTTATGCTTTAAGAAATGATGATATGTATTTACTTGAAGGTATTGTTTCTCAATCTACTTGGGATAGTATTGATGATGAATATAAAACTGATTTAACTACAGTGTCCAGTGCTTTTAATGTTGATAGAAGCGATGCAACTTATCATAGAGTTACTGTCTATGATAGTAGAAACACTACTAATATTTATGGTACAAGATATGCCCTAAAATATTATGCTGTGGATGATGATTGGGATTATGATGCTTCTAATTTAAAAGATATTATTGAAAATGAAACACCTTTAACCACCACTGAAATTAATGATTCTGATTTAGATGCATATAACTTCTATATTACTTTAACTAGAGAAAACTTCTCTGGAAGTTATGACACTAAACCGCAGTTTGGAAGTGATGATTTATTAGCTTTTGATTATTTTGATGAAGGAAGTGCTTTATATTTATACGCTCCATTTACCAGTGGTTATGAAGTTGATGTTTATTTATTAAATAAAGATGGTGAAATCATTACCTATGATAATCATAGAGATGATTATGTAAGTAATTCTGTTAAATCAATGCGAGCGTTTTATGCTGATGAAGAAATTTATAGTGTTGTCTTACATCCTAGGTCCACAAATAGAACGAGTTTTTCATTCTATTTAGAATCTAAAGCTGATTATGACAGCAAAATCGAAACAGTAGTAGGTATTCAGGGCGAATACATAAATAGCAATTATTTTAAATTCTCCACGAATTATGATTCATATAGAATGATTAGCTTAAATACACCTTATGAAAAAGGTTGGAAAGTATATGCTACAAAAGATGGTGTAACTACTCAATTAGATACATTTGTAGGTCAAGGTGGATTTATATCCTTTATTGGTTTAACTGGTGATGTAACTTATGAAGTTAAATATAAAAACGCTGATATGGAAATAGTTGAACCAATAACTAAAATAGCGGTATTCTTATGGTGCTCCTCTTTAGCAGCTTATATTATCGTTGTTTATTATTTACAAGAAAAACGTCTAAATAAAGAATTAAGACTTGATCTTTAATATTAGATCATAGATTTCATTTTTAGATAGATTGTATTTATTTGCTAATTGTTTAGCGATTTCATTGTTTTTTAAATTAGAAGTTTCTAATAATGTTTTTATTTCATCTTCTATATCAGTTATATCAATAGTGGTCTCCTCTTTATTACCTTCCACAACAATAACTATTTCCCCTTTAATAGATTCAAAATCTAATTCATCAATATCATCTATATTTAGATAAATATATTCTTCATGATATTTAGTTAGTTCTCTACATATGGTAATCTTACGATTACTAAATATAGATTTAATATCTAAACATGTTTCTTTTAAACGATGTGGTGCTTCATAAAAGATGATTGTGTCTTTAAATGATTTAAGTTCCGCTAATTGTTTTTTTCTTTTAGAAGTAGTAGGCGCTAAAAAGCCATAAAAATAAAAATGGTCAGTGGATATATTAGAACCCACAAGAGCGTTTAAAAAAGCACTTGCGCCTGGTATAACTGATACCGCTATATCATTTTCTAAACACATCTTAACTAGTATTGAACCAGGATCACTAATAAGTGGATAGCCAGCATCACTTACATAGCAAATATTAAGGTTTTGCTTAATTTTATCTATAATTTGCAAAGATATTTTAGTTTCATTATGTTCGTGAAGAGATATTAATTTTTTATTTTTAATATCAAAATGATTTAATAATTTTAAAGTGTTTCTTGTATCTTCACAGGCAATAATATCAGCCTCACTTAAAATATCTAAAGCTCTTAAAGTTATATCAGATAAATTACCAATAGGAGTGGCAATGATATATAAAAGATATTTACTACTATACGACGTGTTTCTTTTTATCATGTTTAGACTTTTTAAGTTTGATTTTATTATATTCTTCTAGTGTTAAATATATCGTATCATTTTCTTCATTTACTAAAGTAATAACAGATGAAATTACATTATATGATGATACTGAAAATATTTGTTTATTATATTCAATCGTATCATCAATAGCGGGGAACAATTGTTTTAAATCAGTATAAGCATCATCTTCATATTTTAAACAACAAACAAGCTTACCACATTGACCTGATAGTTTAGGAATATTAATCGCTAACATTTGGTTTTTAGCCCTATTAATTGATATACCATCAAATTCATTTAAAAAAGTAGTGCAACAAAGCGGTAAACCACATATACCAATACCACCTATAAGTTTTGCTTTATCTCTAGGGCCTATTTGTCTTAGTTCAATTCTTGTTCTAAGACGTGTCGCTAAAACTTTTAATAATTCTCTAAAGTCCACTCGATCATCACTAGAATATGTAAATGTAATTCTTGTTTTATCAATAGTGTAATCTGCATAAATTAAACGCATATTTAAATCAAGTTTAGCTTGTTCTTGATTAAATATTTGGGCCGCAATTTTTGCATCTTCCACATTTTGTTTAAAAAACAATTTATCTTTATCATTAGCTTTACGAATAATAGGAGATAAATTTAATGGGGAATTATATTCAGATATTGGTCTAGGTAAAATAGATACAAATCCTATTTCTTTACCTTGAGCGGTCTCTACTAAAACTTGATCATTAATTTTAAAATCATCTTCTTTTGTAGAGAAAAAATAACTCCTAGATGAATGTATAAATTTAATACCGATAAAATATAATTTTTCTTCTTCCATATCTATTCTTCTTTCATATTCTTTATGATGATATTTATGATGTGATCTAAAATTAATGAGACATTGACATTTAAACTAATCGATTGTCTTGTCTTTAATAATTGTAAACAAAGATCATCAATATTTGTAATCTTTTCTTGTATAAGAATTAATTTATCATTTATAGATTTTAAATAAGGGTCTCTATGATAATAAATAGCCTGTATATCTAAAAACAAGGTGCATAATATATCAAAAAAGTAGGTAGCAGATTGTTTAGAGACAATAAAATCTGAAATATTTTTATTTCCAATATAAATGACTTTATTTTTATTTTCTATTAATGCTTCAATTAATAGATTTAAACATTCTTTGGCTACTTGATAATCTGAATCATTATTGACATGTTGTTTTAATAATTCTGGTTCATTAAATACATATGACATTAGTTGAGCATCAAATGCATCTATACCTTCTTCTAAAGATAATTTAATTACATCATCTCTAGGTATTGGTTTTAGATGTAATACTTGGCATCTAGAAATAATAGTGGGCAACACTAACGACTCATTATTCGTAGTTAAAAATATAAATATATTTTCTTGTGGTTCTTCTAAAAACTTAAGCATCGAATTAATAGCCTGAATTGACATATTTTCTACAAGATGGAGAATGTATAATTTTTTATTTTTCTTTTCTAAAGCTTTCTTTTCAAAATTAGCTTCTAAGGCTAATACATCTTCTTTTTTAATTGATTCTTTTGAACCATCATAAATAAATAAATCAGCATAATTTCCATTATCAAATCTTTGACAAGTTATGCAGGAGTTGTCCGCGAGTGGGTTAGGGGAGTCGCACACTAAAGTTTTAGCTAAATATTTAGCTATATCTAAAAGTGGTATCCCTGAATTACCCACTAAAAGGTAGGCGTGGACTAAGGAATTATTATTTATAGCGTTTTTAAATGTATTATAAATAATGTGTTGATAATTTTTAATATAATCATTTACTTGCATTTAATCTTTCCTTAATTATTTTATATGTTTCTTCAATTACTTCATTTTGAGGTTTTGAAGCATCTATAACTACATATCTATCAGGATATTTTTTAGCTAATGTTAAAAATGTTTCTCTAACAGTTTTATGAAATTCTATTTTTTCTAAATCTAATCTATTTACTTCTCTATTATCATTAGATTTAATTCTTGTTAAACCTACTTCAGGTGTAACATCAAAAAGAAGTGTTAAATCTGGCCAGGTATTTTCTGTTGCAAACATATTGATATTTAAAATATTATCAATACCTAAATTTCTGGCTCCTCCTTGATACGCTAATGAGGAGTCAATATATCTATCACATATAACAATCTTTCCTTCTTTTAAAGCAGGCCAGACTTTTTCTTTTAGATGTTGTCTTCTACTAGCAGCGTATAGTAGGGCCTCTGCTCTTGGATCTAAAGCGGTATTATTTACATCTAAAATGATGTTTCTAATTTGTTCTGCTATTGGTGTACCACCTGGTTCTCTAGTGGTTATAATTTCATAACCTTCATTAATTAATCTATTTACAACTTCTTGCATGGAAGAGGATTTTCCACTTCCTTCAGGTCCTTCTATAGTAATAAACATATATCTTATTCTCCTATTTTAATTCTTCCTTGTAATGACTTAGTTAAAGTTAATGGATCAGCATAATCTAAAGATGCTCCTATGGAGAGACCATAAGCTAATCTAGTAACTTTAACATTTAAATCCTTTAACTTTTTAAAAATGTATAAAGCGGTTGTTTCTCCATCAATAGTGGGATTAGTCGCTAATATAACTTCTTCAACATTAGGATTATCTTTAACTCTATTAATTAAAGAATTAACATTTAATTCATCTAATTCGATATTCTTATTTGCGGATAAACTGCCATTTAAAATATGATAAACACCGTTATAGGAATTACTTTTTTCAAAGGCTATTACGTCTTTTGGATAAGATACAACCATAATAATGTTATGATTTCTATTTTCATCTAAACAAATTGGACAAGTTTCTTCTAAAGAATACATTCCACATACTTTGCAAGTATGTATATCTTCTTTTACATCTTTTAAAGCATTTATAAAATCATTAACATCTTCATCTGACATTTCTAAAATAGCATAGGCTAAACGTTCTGCTGACTTTTTACCTATGCTTGGTAATTTATTAAAGTTTTCAATTAAAGTTTCAATAGGCTTTAATTGATCCATTAAAACAATCCACCTCCAATGGAACTACCTGTAACTGATTCATTAATAGAAGCTTCCGCTTCATCTATTTGTTCATTTAATTCATTTAAACAAAGTTTAATAGCTTCTTCTAAGAATTCTGCATTATCAACATCAATAGCGTCTTTATCAATACTGATATCAATAATTTCTCTACTACCTAACATCGTAATAGTGACCATACCATTTTTAGATAATTTAAATTCTTGGGTCGCTAAAGCTTCTTTTGCTTTTTTAAGTTCCCTTTGCATTTTTTGGGCTTGAGCCATAATTTGAGAAAGATTCATATTAATTTACTCCTATCATTGTTATTTGAATATTTTCTGGTTTTTCTAATTTATTAACTTCTCTCATATTTTTAAATCTTACTTGAAGGTCTACACTGTCTTTTCTAGATAAAGCATAGACAAAATATTTTTTATTAAATAAAAGTTGAGTAAGAATTTGTAATTCTTTTTGAGCTTCTAAGGTATTAACTTTTTTAACATTGGCTAGAATATCATATTCAATAATCATGATATCTTTAGTAGCTATTAATAAATGTCCATCATAAAGTAGTGCCGCTTTTGCACCATATTTTGGATGAGATGATAATTTATTTAATTCTGACCATTTATTGTTTAGTTTTGTTTTAATATCACGTTTAGCAATAATGGTTATATTAATTAAATCATCACTAGATAATGAATATAAACCTTCTACTACACTGGCAACATTTGGATAAATAATAGTGGTATCTAATTTACTTTCATCAAATTTATCAAATATTGGAGTAGGTTTTTCTTCTTTTATTGTTTCTATTTGAACTTCTGGTATAGGTTGTGGAACAGGTTTAGGTTCTTCTATCTTAGTAGTGGTCACAGTGTTATCACTTGTACCTATAACAGTCTTTCTAATAAATGGTTTATCAATAGTAACTTTTTCTTCTTGTTTAATAACATTAGGTTTTTCTAAAGTATTATTTGATATTAATTTTAAGATAGCAATTTCAAAGATTGGGTTAATGTTTGTCACTACTCGATAATCTTTAATTGCATCTAATAAAATATCAATATTTCTTAAGATTGTGTCTATTGAAATATTACTAATAATATTGTTAGCTTCTTTTTCATTTAATACTTCTAACAATTCTTCATTAAATGTTCTAGCGTATATCAATGCTTCTTTATAAATATGTAATAAATCATTAGTTAATCTTTTAATATCTGTACCTCTAGATACATAATTATTAATTCTATCTAATACACTTTGTGTATTACCTTTAATAATATCATCTATTAAACCTAATTTTTCTTGTTTAGATTCTATAGAGAAAATATTTAAAACATCTTTCCCATTTAAATGATCTGGAGAGAACGCGAGTACTTGATCTAATATTGATAAAGCATCTCTCATACCTCCATCAGATAGGGACACTATTAAATCTAAACCTTCTTCATCATAGGTAACATTTTCTTTATTTAAGACATATAAAAGTCTATCTTTAATGTCTTTATCTGAGATTTTAGAAAAATCAAATCTTTGACATCTAGATAAAATAGTGGGCAATATCTTATGAGGTTCAGTAGTGGCCAATATAAAAATAACATTTTCTGGTGGCTCTTCTAATGTTTTAAGTAAAGCATTAAAAGCTCCTGGAGTCATCATATGAACTTCATCAATAATATAAACTTTATATCTACCTAGAATCGTGGAATAATGGACTTTTTCTATTAGATCTCTTACTTCGTCCACTCCATTATTTGAGGCAGCATCTATTTCTATAACATCAGGATGTGATCCATTATTAATTGCCTCACAGTTTTTACAATGATTGCACTGACATCCTATACCTTCATCACAATTTAGAGCTTTAGCAAATAATTTTGCCATTGTGGTTTTTCCTGTACCTCTTGGTCCAGTAAATAAATATGCATGTCCAATCTTATTTGTTTTAATCGCGTTTTGTAAGATAGTAACTATAAATTGTTGTCCTGATACCTCTTTAAAAGTGGTAGGTCTATATGTTCTATATAATGCCTTGTAACTCATAATCATTAATATTATATACTTAATTTTTTAATGATTAAATGATTATAAATCATTGTCTGATATTTTTAGTTATTATGCCCTATTTTTTATCTAAAATATTTATGCTAAAATATTAAGCGGTTTTAAGGGAATTATTGTATATGGAAGAAATTATGTTTGATAGGCTTAATATGGCCAAAAAAAGATTAGAAGAAATAGATGAACAGTTGATGGATGAAAACATCACTAAAGATATAGAAACATTTAAAAAAATATCTAAAGAAAGATCTACATTAGAACCTCAAGTAGAAAAATTTAATGAATATTTAAAAGTCGTAGAAGATAAAAAACAATCTTTAGAGATGTCTAATGATTCTGATAAAGACATCGCAGAGATGGGAAAAGAAGAATATAAAAGATTATCTTTATTAGAAGAAGAAATCATTGAAGAATTAAATGTTTTATTGATCGCTAAAGATCCTAATGATGAAAAAAATATCATTGTTGAAATAAGAGGAGCGGTAGGCGGAGATGAGGCTAATATTTTTGCAGGTGATCTTTTTAGAATGTATAACAAATATAGTGAAATGCAAAATTGGAAATTACAAATATTAGATGCCTCACCTTGTGAAGCAGGTGGATATTCTTTAATATCTTTTAAGATTAAAGGTGATTCAGTTTATTCAAAATTAAAATTTGAAAGTGGTGCACATAGAGTCCAAAGAGTGCCTAAAACTGAGGCAAATGGAAGAATTCATACCTCCACTGCGACAGTGCTTGTCATGCCTGAAGCAGATGAAATTGATATCACAATTAATCCTAGTGATTTACAAATCGATACATATCATTCTCAAGGGGCAGGTGGACAAAACGTTAATAAAACAGAATCCGCGGTTCGTATTACTCATATACCTACAAACACCGTAGTAGCGTGCCAAACCGAAAAATCTCAACTTCAAAACAAAGAATTAGCAATGCAGATGTTAAGAACTAAGTTATATGCAGATGCACTTGCAAAACAAGAAGCTGAAAGAGGAAGTGAACGCAAATTAAAAGTGGGCACTGGCGAAAGAAGTGAAAAAATAAGAACTTATAATTATCCTCAAAATAGAGTAACTGATCATAGAATTGGATTTACTATCCAAAAACTTGATCGAGTTATGGAAGGGGAATTAGATGAAATAATTGATGCTTTAAATCATTTTGACCAACAAAGCAAATTAGCGAGCGAAAGCAAATAAATGGCCACGATTAAGCAAAATTATTTCACTCTAAAAAAAGAGTCAAATAAATATCTAAACATAAGTGTTATTAAATTTTTATTAATTGAATTAAACAATTTTAAAGATTTTAGTGAACTTGTTTTAAATTTTGATAAACCTTGTCTTAATGAAGATAAATTATTTAAATATGCTTCAAAAATTAAAGAAGGATATCCATATCAATATTTATTAGGTCATATGGATTTTTTAGATATTGATATCTATATCAAAGAAAATGTATTAATACCTAGACAAGAAAGCGAACAACTATGTATTATTGCTAAGCAAATAATAAAAGAAACATATCAAGATAAAAATATAAATATTATTGATATGTGCAGTGGTTCTGGTTGTCTTTCACTATATCTTGCAAAGCATCTACCCAATTCAATTGTAGGTGGATTTGACATATCAGATGAATGTGTATCACTAGCAAAAGAAAACAATAAAAAGTTAAATTTAAATGTTAATTATTTTAAAGAAGATATTCATGATTTTATAAAAAATAACACTAAAAAATATGATGTATTAATTTGTAATCCACCTTATATAAAAGATGAATCTTCTGTGGAATTTTCTACTTTAAAATATGAACCTCATAAGGCTTTATTTGCTTCTCCAAATTATTATTTTTATGAATTAATATTTGCTAATTTTAAGTCATTTTTAAATGAAGATAAATTTTTAATGTTTTTTGAAATAAGTGAAGATTTGCAAGAAGATTTAACAAATTTACTTAATATTTACCTAGATAAATGCTCTTTTGTTTTTAAAAAAGATATATATAATAAAGTTAGATTTTTAATCGTGGCTAAATAGATATGAATAAAGATTTTATAACTATTAAAAACATTTTAGATAATCATGGCATAATAGCGTTCCCTACAGAAACTGTATGTGGATTAGCTATTAAATTTGATGATGTAATAGCCTATAACAAATTAAACCAAGTCAAACATCGTTTACCTGATAAACCATATACGATGATGTTAGCGAGTATTAAAGATATTGATAAATACGCTTATGTAAGTGAAGAGGCTAAAAAGATTATTAATAAATTTATGCCTGGTAAGATAACTATCTTATTAAAAGCTAAACCTAATATTATTGGTCATATCACTCATAACAGCGATAAAATCGGAATTCGCATTCCTGATTATCCTTTAATTAGAGATTTAATAAATTATGTTGGTTATCCTTTACTTGTACCAAGCGCAAATAGGGCAAATGAAAAACCATATATAAATATGGAAGATGTAAAAAAAGAATTTAGAGATGAAGTTGATTTTTATATTGATGGTAACGCTCTTGGTGAAAAATCATCTACTGTTATTGATGCCTATGATACAATAAATATTGTACGAGTTGGGGATATATCCCTACATGACATAAATAAATGTTTAAAAGGAGAAAAATAATTATGAAAATCTCTATTGGTAGTGATCACGGCGGTCTAGATTATAAAACTAGAATTATTGATTATTTAAAAGAAAATAATATCGAAGTTATTGATGAAGGAACTTTTAAACAAGAATCTTGTCATTATCCTATTTTTGCTTTAAAAGTAGCAGAAGATGTTAAAAATAAAGTCGCTGATTATGGTGTGGTGATATGTACAAGTGGAGAAGGTGTATGTATGACCGCGAATAAAGTAAAAGGTATTAGATGTGGTATTGCCTATAATGATGATGTTACTAGATTAATGCGACAACACAATGACGCAAATGTAATAGCGTTTAGTCAAGCGTTCATGGATTATAATGATGTTGTTAATAGATTAAATATCTTTTTAAACACTAATTTTGAAGGTGGAAGACACCAAACTCGTGTCGATATAATTTCTGATTACGAAAACAAATAAAAAATATTTTTAGTAAATTTTAAAAAATCTCGCTTTAAGTATATATGGGCGAGTATTTTAAGTGTAGTCGATGTGGTAATGACGATAAAAGAAAATTAGGAATTTTAAATGGTAAAATTTATTGTCGAGCTTGTATTACTTTTAATGGCCAGGAAGTAATAACAAAAAGTAATGAAATAAGTAGTATTTCTTATGAATATTCACTAGCCTATCCTTTAAGTGAAAGCCAATATAAAATTTCTAATCAAGTCTTAGATAATTATAAAAATGGAATTGATACCTTAATACACGCTGTTTGCGGTGCGGGCAAAACAGAATTAGTGTACGCCACTATGAGTTATGTATTAAGCAAGAAAGGCAAAGTAGGTTTTGCTATTCCAAGAAAAGATGTAGTAATAGAGCTATATGATCGTATTAAGTCTGTTTTTAATAATAATCGTGTGGTAAGTGTTTATGGAGGGCATACAGATAATTTAGATGGGGACATTATCTGTTTAACCACCCATCAACTTTATCGCTATAAAGACTTTTTTGATCTTTTAATTATCGATGAAATCGATGCTTTTCCTTACGCTGATAATGATGTTTTAAAACATTTTGCTATTACCTCAATTAAAGGACATATCGTCATGTTATCTGCTACACCTTCTCTTGAGGTAATTAATTATTTTTCTAAAGAAGGGAAAAGTATTTTAACGTTAAATCAAAGATTTCATAATTACCCTTTACCTATACCTAAAATACTCGTAAGAATTTCATTTCTTAAATATTTTACTTTAGTAAGATTGCTTTTATATTATCAAAAACTTAAAAAACAAGTATTTGTCTTTACTCCTACAATTAAACTATGTGAAGACGTTTTTAAATTTGTTTATGAATTTGTTAAATATGGTAATTTTGTCCATTCTAAAAAAATAGATAGAGAAGAAGTGATATCCGATTTTAAAAAGAAAAGATATGACTATTTAATAACCACATCAGTATTAGAAAGAGGAGTGACTGTAAAAGATTTACAAGTCGTAGTCTTTTTTGCAGATCATCAATTATATTCATCCGCGATGCTTATTCAAATCTCAGGTAGAGTGGGCAGAAAGATAGACGCTCCTGAAGGTGATGTCATATTTTTAGCTAATAAAGAAAATGATGAAATTAAAAAATGCATTAGCCAAATCAAACTATCCAATCAAAACATGTAAATTATGTTTTAAAAATTACACTATAAAATCATTTAATTCATTATTTAATGATTCATCTTTTATTTGTGATAAATGTTTAAAAGAATTTAAACCTAAATTTTATAGGTACACTATTAATGGTGTAGAAGGCATATCTATATATGATTATGATGACAATATGAAATCTTTAATTTATCAATTTAAAGGTTGTTATGATATTGAATTAAAAGATATTTTTATTACGCCCTATAAACACTTTTTAAAACTATCTTTTCTTGGCTATCATCTAGTGGCCGCGCCCTCATATCAAGAAGATGAAAAAGAAAGAGGCTTTTCTCATGTTAAAGAAATATTTTCACCCTTAAATAAAAAAGTCCTAGATGTTTTATATAAAACTGATAATTTTAAACAATCTGACCAATCTTTTTTAGAAAGAAAAAATATTAAAGATCACATCAAAATTAAAAACAAACATTTAATTAAAAACAAAAGCATTTTACTAGTGGACGACATATTAACTACAGGAAACACTTTAGCGAGCTGTGTTGAACTTTTAAAGAATGAAGGGGCTAAAAAAATAAAAATACTAACTCTTGCTAAAGTCATACCTAAAAATGATGAATTTGAACATAGATATATACAAAAAACTTGTCTAATAGACAGTTTTTTAAAAAAATCTAATCAAATTAAAAACAAATATTTAAGCAAGAGAGTCATAAAAAAAGATGACTGATAAATATTAAATAGACTAAATATAGTCTAAGTGATAAAATATCAAGGCGAATAATTTGATTCAATCTTATTATAAGTGAGGATAATATTATGGGATTTTTTGATAAAAGAGCACTAAGAAGATATGAAAGACAAGCTAAACAAGTCTTAGCACTTGAAGATACAATGAAGGCTTTAAGTGATGATGATTTAAGAGCTAAAACTGCTTATTTTCAAGAACAATTAAGAAATGGTAAAACCATTGAAGATATTAAAATTGAAGCTTTTGCGGTAGCAAGAGAAGCTGCAAGAAGAGTATTAAATCAATTTCCATTTGAAGTACAAGTTATAGGGGCCTTAATTTTAAATGAAGGCGATGTAGCCGAAATGAAGACTGGTGAAGGTAAAACCCTAACCGCGACAATGGCGGTTTATTTAAATGCTTTAACTGGTAAAGGTGTTCATGTTGTTACAGTTAATGAATACCTCGCGGAAAGAGACGCTAACTGGATGGGACAAATTTATACCTTCTTAGGTTTAAAAGTAGGTATTAATTTAAGAAGTAAAACCACAACAGAAAAACAAGAAGCATATCAATGTGATATTACCTATACTACAAACTCTGAATTAGGTTTTGATTATCTAAGAGATAATATGGCGCAATCTTTAAAAGGAAGAGTCTTAAGAGGATTAGAATATGCCATTATTGATGAAGCTGACTCAATTTTAATTGATGAAAGTAGAACCCCTCTTATTATTTCTGGTGGTGCTAAAGCATCTCCAAGTCAATATACAGTCGCTGATAGATTTGTTAAATCTTTAAGAAAAGAAAAAGACTATACCATTGATGTCAAACAAAAAACTGTCAATCTTACTGATGATGGTAATGCTAAAGCAGAAAGAATGTTTGGTATTAAAAATTTATACGCTCCTGAATATGCAGATTTAGTACATAGAATACATAATGCTTTAAAAGCTAATTATATCATGCAAAGAGATGTTGATTATTTAGTAGACGCTAATAAGCAAGTACAAATTATCGACCAGTTCACTGGTCGTGTCTTAGCAGGTAGAGAATGGTCTGATGGTTTACATCAAGCTGTACAAGCAAAAGAAAATGTGGAAATCAAACAAGAAACCATCACTATGGCGACAATTACTTATCAAAATTTCTTTAGATTATATAAGAAATTATCTGGTATGACAGGTACTGCTAAAACTGAAGAAGAAGAATTCCAAAAAATCTATAATATGAGAGTGTTATGTGTACCTACAAATAAACCAGTTATTCGTGTTGATGCTTTAGATTATGTTTACGCTCATAAAGGACCAAAATTAAAAGCTTTAATTCAAGAAGTTAAAGAAAGACATGAAAAAGGACAACCAATATTAATTGGTACAGTCAGTGTTGAATCTTCAGAAGAAATATCTCAATACCTTACTGAAGCTGGTTTAAAACATGAAATGTTAAACGCTAAAAATCACGCTAGAGAAGCAGAAATTATCGCTTTAGCGGGTCAAAAAGGGGCAATTACTTTAGCCACTAATATGGCAGGTAGAGGTACTGATATTAAAATTGATGATGAAGTTAAAGCCTTAGGTGGTTTATGTGTATTTGGAACTGAAAGACATGAATCAAGACGTATTGATAACCAATTAAGAGGTAGAAGTGGACGTCAAGGTGATCCAGGTTTTTCCAGATTCTATGTATCATTTGATGATACATTATTAGTAAGATTTGCCACTGATGGCATTAGAAACTTCGTGGAAAGACAAGTAGGAGAAGAAGCTATTGAATTAAAAACAATTACTAATGTAATTACAGGTGCTCAAAAACGTATAGAAGGTCAAAACTTTGATACAAGAAAAACATTACTTGATTATGATGATGTTTTAGCAAAACAAAGACATTTAATTTATACTCGTAGAGATAAAATCTTATTTGGTGAAGATATTAATGATATTGTCGTAGATGTTTTCCAAACATGTGGACAATTTTTAGCTAATAAAGCTATACCATTAGGTTCATCTACCGATTTAATTGATGGTGATTTATTAATTAAAGAAGTGGAACCAAGATTTTTACCTGCAGGTTCATTTAAAAAGAATATGTTTGATGAATCTCCTGCTGATGAAGCTGGTTCTGATTTAGGTGATATGATTCTTGATTATTATCAAGAAAAAAAGAAAAATTGGCCTGCTGAATTAGCAGATCAAATCGAAAGAAGTTTAATTTTAAGATGTATTGACCATAACTGGACAAGACATATCGATAAAATGGCGTCCCTTAGAGAAGGTATTTTCTTAAGAAGTTACGCTAATGTTAACCCATTACAAGACTATGTTAATGAAGGCTATTCAATGTTTAGAGAAACTTTAAATCTTTCAAGTGTGGATGCAGTCTTAAATTTAGTAAATGTTAAGATTGAAAGAAAACCTGAAGAAGTAAAACCTGATGAAAATAAAGTAGTCGCAGAAGTAAAAGACGAAGACACTAAAAAAGAATAATAAGAAAGGAGTACGGCTCTAATTATGGAAAATATCAAAGATATTAACTTAATTAAAAATTCGTTAATTGAAATGAATGAAAAGCTCTATAATTTAGAGTCGTCACTTTGACATTACATCTTTAAAAAAAGATGTAGAAGAATTATCTAAAAAGTCTTTAGAAGAAGATTTTTGGTTAGATAATAAACAAGCTTTAAATATCATAAATACTTTAAATATTAAAAAAGACATTATCAGTAATGATGAAGATATCAAAAATGATATCGAGCTTTTACTTGGTCTTATTTCATTAGGTGATGAATCATTATATGATGAAGTCTATTCAACATTTAAAAGCTTAAATAAGAAGTTTAAAGAGTTTCAAAATAATCTTTATTTTACCGATAAAAATGATAACTCAGCTTGTATTATGGATATTCATCCAGGTGCAGGTGGTACAGAAGCCCAAGATTGGGCAGAAATGTTAATGCGTATGTATGTCAGATTTTGTGATTCTCATCATTTAAAATGTAAAGTCATGGATTATCAAGATGGTGATGAAGCAGGTATAAAATCTGTTACATTACATATTTCTGGAAAACACGCTTATGGATTACTTAAAGGTGAAAAAGGTGTTCATAGATTAGTAAGAATTTCTCCATTTGATTCTAATAAAAGAAGACATACCTCTTTTGCAAGCGTTGGAGTAGTGCCAGAATTTGATGATTTAGATGAAATTAAAATAAATGAATCTGATTTAAAAATTGATACATATCACTCTCAAGGAGCGGGTGGTCAAAACGTTAATAAGACAGAATCTGCGGTACGTATTACTCACCTTCCAACTTCAATTGTAGTGTCTTGTCAAGTTGAAAGATCTCAAATGTCTAATAAAGAAACCGCTTTAAATATGTTAAAATCTAAATTGATGCAATTAGAGATTGAAAAAAGAAATAAGGAATTAAAAAATATAGTGGGAGAACAAAAAAATATAGAATGGGGTTCTCAAATTAGATCTTATGTATTTTGCCCTTATACTTTAGTAAAAGATAATAGAACCAATTATGAAGAAGTAGATGTTGATTCTGTTATGGATGGCAATATTGATGATTTTATATATGCATATCTAGACATGGAGGTTAAAAATAATGGTAGAAACTAAAAAAGAATCAAAAAACATTAAACGTATTATTTTTCACTTTTTATTTGTTATTCTTGGTTGTTTGATTTTAGCTTTTGGAGTTGGTATATTTTTAACTCAAAATACGATTGTCGCAGGTGGATTAACTGGTATTGCATTTATTGCTAACTACTATTTAGCGGATTTATTTGGCAATATCGATACAGTCGTAGATATTGTTGTTTGGATTTGTAATATTGTTTTATGGATTATTTCTTTTTTTGTTTTAGGTAAAACTTTTGCTTTAAGAACAGCAGTGGCAAGTTTTGCTTTTCCCGCTTTTTTAAGTATGTTTACAAGAGTGGAAGTTTTTGTAGATCTTGCTAATTTAATTGGTGGTATAGGCGTAACAGAAACTATAGGGGATGAACTTACTGTTATGGGTGCACATGTAGGTTATTTACTTTTATGTGGCATATGTGGTGGTATATGCGTAGGTTTAGGTCTTTCTTTAACCTTTACAGGTAAAGGTTCTACAGGTGGTATTGATGTTATTACATTTATAATTAATAAATATTTTGGTGTTAGAGTTTCTCTTGCTTCTTTATGTGCAGATGCTTGTGTTGTTTTAACGGCGATTATTTGTTTTTCTATTAGTGATCCTGATCTTCTTATTAACTGTTTAGTAGGTGTAATAAGTTCAATTGTCTGTTCAATGGTGGTAGAGGCCATGTATTCAAAAAGACAAAATGCTTTCTTATTACATGTTATTACTGATAAACATGAAGAAGTTAAAGAATATATCTTAAATAAAGTTGAAAGGGGTGTAACCATTATTCCTGTCACTGGAGGTTATACAAACACTGATCGTGTAATGCTTGAAGTAGTCTTAGGAAGAAATGAATATATTGAAATAAAAGATGCCATCGCTAAGATTGATCCAAATGCTTTTATGACCTTTACAGACACTACTGCGGTCTATGGCCAAGGGTTTAAAGAAATATTTGGAGCATCTTATGTAAGTAAAAATAAAAAAGCTAAAAAAGATAAAACTGAGTAAAAATGGCAAATTCATCTCAATTTAAACTTGTTTCAAATTATAAGCCTACAGGTGATCAACCTGAGGCTATAAAACAATTATTAGATGGCTTAAATAATCATAAAAAGTTTCAAGTCTTATTAGGTGCAACAGGCACTGGTAAAACCTTTACCATGGCTAATGTTATTGAAAAGTTTAATAAACCAACTTTAGTTTTAGTTCATAACAAAGTTTTAGCGGGCCAACTCTACTCCGAATTTAAAGCTTTATTTCCTCATAATCGAGTGGAATATTTTGTTTCTAATTTTGATTTTTATCAACCTGAAGCTTATATTCCAAAAACTGATACTTACATTGATAAAAACGCAGTGATGAATGAAGAAATTGAAATGATGCGAACAAGTGCAATCAATTCAATTTTAGAAAGAAGAGATACAATTATTGTAGCCTCTGTTGCTGCTTTATTTGGTCTAACTGATCCTGATGAATATAAACGATTAGTCTTTGAAATAAGACTAGGAGAAACTTTAAATAGAAAAGTATTTTTTAATAAATTAGTCAATTCTCAATATAAAAGAAATAATCTAGATTTAACTCCTGGTACTTTTAGAGTAAGAGGAGACATTATAGAAATATTTCCTCCTTCATATGAATCTAACTTTATTATTCGAATTGAAACTTATGGAGATGATATAGAAAGAATATCTACCTGCGATGCTTTAACTGGTAATTTATTACATACTTACGCAGCTTTTCCTATATATCCTGCTTATGATCATGCTTCCACTTTTGAAAGAGTTAGAATTGCTTGCAATTCTATTAGGGAAGAATTAAAAGATAGATTATTATTTTTTAAAAGCGAAAATAAACCGTTAGAATATGAAAGATTAGAAACTAGAACTAATCATGATTTAGAATCTTTACAAGAATTTGGAATATGTCCTGGTATTGAAAATTATGCTAGACATATTGATCAAAGAAAAGAAGGTGAAAAACCTTATTGTTTACTTGATTATTTTCCTAAAGATTTTTTAATGATTGTAGATGAATCACATGCGACACTTCCTCAAGTTAGAGGTATGTATAATGGTGATAGATCTAGAAAGTTAACATTAGTGGAATATGGTTTTAGATTACCTAGTGCTTTAGATAATAGACCTTTAAATTTTGATGAATTTGTGGATGAATTAAATCAAGTTATATGTACAAGCGCGACTCCTGGAGATTTTGAATTAGAACAAACCAATAACGAAGTAGTGGAACAAATTATTAGACCTACAGGATTATTAGATCCAGAAGTTATAGTTAAACCATCAACAGGTCAAATTGATGATATTATTTTTAATATCCATCAAGCAATATCTAAAAATCAAAGAGTAATGGTGGTAACACTCACAGTAAAAATGGCGGAAGATCTTACTGACTATCTAAAAGAAAGAAACATTAAAGTCGTTTATTTACATCATGAAATAAAAACATTAGCCAGAAGTGAAATAATCTATCAATTAAGAAAAGGTAAATATGATGTTTTAGTAGGTGTTAACCTTCTAAGAGAAGGTTTAGATATTCCTGAAGTGTCTAAAGTTTTAATATTAGACGCTGATAAGGAAGGATTTTTAAGAACTACTCGTTCTTTAATTCAAGTTATAGGTAGAGCAGCTAGAAATAGTGAAGGTCAGGTTATTATGTATGCTGATAGTGTTACTAATTCTATGAAACAGGCTATAGATGAAACTAATAGAAGAAGAACAATACAAAAAAGATATAATGATGAAAATGGTATTATTCCAAAAACAATTATTAAAGATATAGCCCCTCCATTAAAACTTATTGATGATATTGATTATTTAAAAGATATTAATAAAAAAGGTGGTAAAGAGTCTGTATCAAAACTAAAAGCAAAAATTAAAGAATTAGAA
The DNA here is from genome assembly GCA_964433025.1 of uncultured Staphylococcaceae bacterium. Taxonomy (GTDB): domain Bacteria; phylum Bacillota_I; class Bacilli_A; order RFN20; family CAG-826; genus CAJOOD01. The sequence continues at coordinate 43,172 of CAYSPV010000001.1, read as the reverse complement.
GTAGAAATGCGAAGAGCTGCTAATAGTTTTGATTTTGAAAGAGCAGCGGAAATTAGAGACATTATTATCGAAATTAAGGCCTTAATTTAATAAAAATTATATGTTGAATTTTTAAATCGTTTTATATATTATAAAAAAGCGTATCAAAAGAAGGAGCAAAAGAAGTTTATGGTTTGGTATGATTACTTATTCCTAATTATGTGTGTGGTACTTGTTATATTATGTCTATTACAAGGTGGTAAAACAGAAGGTGCTTCTGGTGCGATTACTGGTGGTGGACTTAATGTTTTTGTTAAAACCAAAGAACGTGGTTCAGAAAGAGTAGTTTCAATATTAACTTATATTGGAGCGATTATTTTCTTTATCTTAGCGGTTCTTATTCAAGTTTTAACTGTCGCAACATCAACTTCTACTAGCTCTTAATAAAAAAATAAATTAATTTGAAATTAAAAAGAGGCACTGCCTCTTTTTTGTTTATTCATCTATTATTTCTGCTTCTACTGTTTCAACAGGAGTTTCTTCTGTTTGAGTAGCAGTCTCATTTAGTGTCAACTCTTTTGGAGTTTCATCTGAAGTTATTTCTTTTTTCTTACGTTTTCTAGTTTTTGTTTTAGCTTCTACAATTTCATTATTTGAAGCATCAAAAGGTTCTGATTCCACAACTTCAGGTTTAGCGGGACCCTTTTCTTTTTCTTTTTTCATTTGATCTACGGCAAGGATAATATCAAATATACCAAGCACAGTTAAAGCAGTGCCTAATACGATATAAATAACACTTAAAGATTCATCTCTATAAATAAGAGAGGTAATACCTAGACCTAAGCCTGCAAGTGCGATTAAAATATGAATAATTATCCAGCCTACTGGTCCTTTATAAACAATATTAACAATTGCTTTAAAAGCATAAGTTCCACCTACAGTTAAAAGCATACAAGCTACAAATATCGCTAAAATATTTTTAACAGCTTCTTGTCCAGCATCACTACATAAAACAACTCCAATTGCAATAAATAAAGCCCCAAAAACAATACTTAAAGAAAAGTTTTTCTTTGGATCTACAATAAGGGCAAATAATGTAATGCCTCCATCGATAAATAAAAATACGGCTATAACAATAGAAAGGGCTTGTGATAAGGTTTCACTATAAATGCCCCCTATAATGCCCACTAAAAGGCCTAATATAATTAATAAAATGCCTTCAACTATTTTTACCCAGGCCCATCTTGCTAATAAAGTTTTCATATTTTTTACCTCTTAAAAATAATTTATTAAATTATATTTAAAGTGTAAATATATTTTTAATAAAAGTCGTTATTATTTTTTAAATTAATATCTAGTATGTTATTAAAATCTAAATATTCATATTTAGAGAAATATAATTTCTTATAAAGTATATCGATTTTATAGACTTTTGAGGTCATATTATAGACATAACCATCATTATAAAATCTAATATCTAATTCATCATTATTATAGTTAGAAAGAATATAGTTTATTTTTTCTTTTATATCAGATGAAATAATTGGTTTATCGATTTTATTTTTCTCATATAACATTTGATTAATAAAATCAGATTGTTCATTTAAAGATTTATATGGTAAAAACTTTTTCATCCCTCTATCCATAATTATCTTTGATGACCTCCAATATAACTATGTCTTTTAATAATAGTGGAATATTCTAAAAGCGCACTGGCTTTTAAAATAGAATTATTTCCAAACATACCTTGTATCTTATCAATAGTTTTTTCTAGTCTTTGTTTTTTAATATATGATTCATTATCATCAAATAAATCTAATTGTAGATAGTCATTATCATCTTTTAATTTAGAAAAATTAATAGATATATTTCGTATAGTTTTATCTTTGATAACATATTTTTCATATATCTCTATAAGAGCGTTATATAAAGTATCATTTTCATTACAACATCTTAGTAAAGACATCTGTCTTAAAAATCCACCTTCTTTAGAATAACCTACATATAAAGAAACACATTGAGTAGTCTTTCTTTCATCTCTTAATCTTCTAGCTAAATCATCACACAATTCTCTAATGATTAATTTAGCTTCTTCATATGTATAATCTTTAAATAATACTTGTCCATTAGATAGCGATGTATCAACTGGAATATATTTTTCTCTAATATTAGTATTATCTATCCCATTAGCGTGTTCATATAATGTTTCACCATATATACCAAAATGTAATCTTAAAAAATCTTTATTAGCATTTGCTAGGTCTTTAACTGAATATATTCCAAAATAGTTGAGTTTTGCACAAGTTTTGTCTCCAATTCCCCATATTTTTGAAAGAGGTGTAATATTCCAAAGATATTCTTTTATATTGTTTTTATCTAAATAGAAAATACTATCTTTACTATTTTTAGCATAGTTATCTAACGCTACTTTGGCTAAAAACATATTATCTCCAATACCAATTGCAGTATCTAATCCTGTCTTTTCCCTAATCGTGGTTTGTATCTTCTTAGTTAACTCATATGGAGTCACATGATAATAATTTAAATAAGGTGATAAATTAACAAAACATTCATCAACAGAATATATATGTATATCTTCTTGACTTATAAAATCTAAAATAATAGAAAACGTTTTAGCGGATACATATAAATATCTTTCCATCCTTGGAGTGGCATATATATAATCAAATCCATCTGGTAGATCTTTTATTCTTAATCTAGAAGGTATACCTTTACTTTTTAAATAAGGAGTAACAGATAAAACAATCGTGTTTTTACTTCTAGATTTATCCGCGACCACGAGGGGTGTTTTATAAGGATCTAGATTTCTATCTACACATTCTACAAAGGAATAAAAAGAACGCATATCAATGACAGCATAAATAGGTAAAAGCATGATTTTAATTATAAAAATAAAAATTTTTATTCATAGTCTTGACTTTAAATTATATTTAAACTTAAGGCATTATAGTTAATTTTTAGTAATTAAATTATTCACCTTGTTTTATTTTCTAATTTGAATAAAATAAATAATGCTGTGGGCCTGTAGCTCATCTGGGAGAGCGCATCGTTCGCAACGATGAGGTAGAGGGTTCAAGTCCCTTCAGGTCCACCAAATAAGCATGTTATATCTAAACTTAGCGTTTAGATTTTTTTATTACAAAGCATTAAAAACCTCAGACTTTTTACAAAAAAAGTGTAAAAACTTTTATTTTTTAGATACTTTTTACAGAAAACTTGTAAAAACTTCCCACTTTTTCGATAAGAAATAGCATCAACCATTAAATTAAAACAGTGTTTTCACAAATTGTTCCAAATAAAGAACAAACCAAATATTGTTTTTGTTTTATAATATTTACACAAGCGGAGAATAATTATGTTTTGTGATAAATTAAAAGAATTAAGAAAAGAAAAAAACTTAACTCAAGAAGAATTAGCTAAGAAAGTTTTCATATCGAGAAGTTTGATTGCAAAATATGAAACAGGTGTTAGTTATCCTAGCAAAGAAAATCTCAAAAAATTAGCGCTATTTTTTGATGTTGAAGTTAATGATTTGATAGACACCAATGAGACTACTTTAGAAGTTATAAATAATAAAAGTATTGCAGAAAAAATAAATTTTGTTTGTTTATTAATAACTGCAATTATATCTGGGTTTATTTCAATTTTTGTTTTTATTCCTGTCTTTGAATATGGCAAATATATATATCCAATTGAACCTGGAGAAATAATGCCTAAACGAGAATATTTTTGGGATAGTATATTTACTAGAACTTATAACGATGGAAACTATCTTGGTTTAATTTTATTTTTTGTATCGATTATTACATGCACAATTGCAATTCTTGCATTAGTGTTTAAACATAAAAAATATTGTCCGTTTCTTCGTTTGGCAAGTTATTTAATGCTATTTTGTACTGTTGTTTTGCTTTTTACATCCATGATAATTTAATTGTCTTAGAGAGATATTAGTGCACTTAGGAGGTAATATATGAATTTAATTGCATTAGGACTATCATTACTTACAAATTTAACTTCTTAGATTTTTAAAAATGTTTTTATGAATAATGTTTTGTATTTTTACAATTTGTTATATAAAAAAGTGAATAAAGGATAACAGATATAGAGGCAGTAATAATTATGTTTTGTGATAAGTTAAAAGAACTAAGAAAAGAAAAAAATTTAACGCAAGAAGAATTAGCTAAGAAAGTTTTCATATCGAGAAGTTTAATTGCAAAATATGAAACTGGAGTAAGCTATCCTAATAAAGAAAATTTAGAAAAACTTGCATTATTTTTTGATGTTGAAATTAATGATTTAATTGATACTAATGAGACTACTTTAGAAGTTATAAATAGTAAAAATATATCTGATAAAGTTAATTGTGTTTGTTTACTGACATCAGCGATTTTCTCTCTTTTAATGGCGATTTTTATTTTTATTCCTGTCTTTCAAGGAAAAAGATACGTATATCTTGAAGGTGAAAATAACCGAGTTGTAGAACATTATTTAGCAAGCATATTTAGTGGTACCTACAACTATGGAAGTTATCTTTGGCTAATCTTATTATTTACATCGATTATTACAGCTGCATTTGGTATTGTTTCTATAATATTTAGACATAAAAAATATGGTCCATTTTTAAGTTTAGCTAATTATTTAATCTTAGTTTGTAATATTGTTTTTTGTTTTGTATGCGCTGTATTTTGTATAGCATACATAAACTATCCATAAATTAATTAAATCATCACTATATTTTTGCTTTTAAGATAATCTAATAATTTATTTTTATTATGTCCTGAAATAATTAATAAATGATTACCTAACGGATAAGTTAATATTTTATCTAAATTATCAAACTGACATATTATTTGAGTACGACATAACTTATCTTTATATTGATTCTTAATTAGTGTTCCATCTTCTAAATAACATTTATCAAAATTAGAATTTAATCTAAATATAGTTCCATCTCCAGTTTTTACTTCACCATGAATACCCACTCCTATATTTGATTCATAATGAGTGTCTAATTTAAATGAGTCACACATATTTAATCCAATAGTGCAGTGGGCTAATAATATTTGTTTATTTTGTAATTCTATCTTACTTGGATTAGCTTGAAATGATGGTTTATTTAATAATTTTTTAACAACATACATTCCAATTAAAGCAGGTATATCACCTTCACAGGCTGCGATATTATCTTTTGAATCATTAAACATAGATAGAGCTAAACAAGCAGTGGTTTTAATAGAAAATAATAAATCGAAACATCTAATAGTAAATCCTTTTAGACTATATTTATCAACGATCCTTTTAAGAGCACTGTACAATCTTAATGCCTTTTTAATTTCTTCAACATTAAAACCATCTTTTAGATATTTTTCATCTACTTCAACATCTTTTATTTGATGATATAATTCTTCAACTTCTGATATTGGTATATCAATTAAGTTAACATTAAATTTATTTAAGATAACATCTTTATCTACTTTACATGATATTAACCAATCACTAGGCACTCCAATGACTCCTAAATTATCATAGATAATATTATTTTTAGTTAATAGATTATTAATTCTATTAATTAGATAATTATCATCACCATGTAATACTTCACCTTCTAAATTATTATTTTTTAAAAATGCGAGAATTTCTAAAGACGCAGCTAGGGAGTTATTAGTAGCGTAAGTTAATAAATAAAATGGCGGTCTTAACTTATCTAATAATTTTAAAAATTCATTTTCTGATCCACCTGATTGAACAAGTATTAAACTTAAATCACAATTTTGATATAAAAGATTAATATCTTCTACAATCTTTAAATTAAAGTTTTCACTATTTAATTTGTTAATTAATAAAGAGGTCTCATTTGATATGATACCTTCATCATGTAAAGATGATTTAATAGGATAAATATTTATAGTTTTCATATCAAAAATATAGCATATTTTATATAAATTTTTAATAAAAATTAATATTTTTTAAAATTTTAATATATTCTATGAATATATTATAAAAATAATTAAAATATTTTTAGCAAACTGCTTGACAGAGTGCTAATCTGGGTTATAATATAGTTAGCACTTGAAAGTGATGAGTGCTAAAAGGAGGTAAAATTTATGTCAAACATTTCTAAGTATCGCAGTAATGCCTTTGATCTATTAGATCCATTTTTCGATGATTTCTTTTTCGATTTTCGTGGAGGTCATGAAATCATGAAAACCGATATTTTGGAGGAAGATGATAAATATATCCTCAAAGTAGAAGTTTTAGATGCTAAAAAAGAAAATATTAAACTTTCATTAGAGGATGGTTATTTAAACCTTAATGTCTCTTATCACGATAATTATGATGAAGATAATAAAAAGTATAAATATTTAAGAAGAGAAAGACATTATGGTAATGTCAGTCGTAGTTTCTATGTTGGAGAAAATATTAGTGAAGAGGATATTTCTGCTTCATTAAATGATGGTATCTTAACTTTAGAAATTAAAAAGGTTGTTAAAAAAGAACCAGAAAAAAGATTTATTGATATTAACTAATAGTTTTCATTTTTTAAATCCCCTTTCCTTACAAGGTCCCTAGTGGACCTTTTTTGTTGTTAAGTTATGCAAAAATTAATTATTTATAGTAAAAATATGTATTTTTAATGTAAAATATTTTTTAGATATGGAGGCTTATTAATATGAAAAAACTTCGAGCGTTTAATATCGTTAATTTAACGTTTAATTTGGTTATTATAATTTTATCTGTTGGAGCGCTTATTTTATTATTTTTTGATTTAGGCTTTTCTTGTTTTAATTATTTTTCAAGTTGGGCTTGTTTGCTTGGCGGTGCAATTGGTGTAATAGCAGTGGTCTATAATTGTTTAAAAGAAATATATAAACAATATAAAATCCATATCTCTATATCTATTCTTAAATTAATGAATGTTGTTAATTTAATGATTTGTTTATTAGGTTGTTTAGCTTTTATTGGGCCATCTTCTTTATTTGAATCATATTTCTTTATTCCTAGATTAATTCTTCCAATCGTGGCCCTACTTAATTTTGTCTTATTTGATTTTGCTCATAAGATGAGCTTTAAACATGTCTTATTTGTTATACTCCCAGTGTTTGTATATATTGCAGTGATCTGCTTTATGTATATATTTGATTTAGTACCTATCTTATATAACTTTGAAAACATATTCGCGAATGCATGGTATATAACACTAATATTTATCATTATCATCTTAGTGGGCTCCCTATTTATGGGTTATATCATTAATAAAATTAATCATGGATTTAGAAGAGTATTTATTAAAAAAGAAGATGAAGTGGAAGACACTCCTGAAATACCAAAATTAGAAGAAACAAAAACTGAAACTAAAAAAGACACTAAAGCTTCTAAAAAGACTACTAAAGAAAAAGAAGAAAAAATAACTTCAACTTTAGAAAAACCTATATCCTCTTATCAAAAGAAATTTACCGCACGTGTATATCATATTTCAAAACAAAGAGCCATTAATCAATGGCAAGTAAAACTTGCAGGTGGAGAAAAAGCTATTAAATATTTTAATACACAACAAGAAGCTATTGATTATGCTAAAGAATTAGTGGCTAAAAACGGTGGATCTATTCGTATTCATTCCTTAACAGGACAAATGCGCAAAGATTAATCTTCTCTATAACTTACAATATTTAAATATTCATTATAAGAATCACTAGCGAGTAGCTGGTGTTTTTTATAGATATTTTTTAATTGTTTATATAGGTTCTTTTTATAAGCTTTTTTATCTTGTTTTGTCTTAAAACTTTTGTGTTTTAAAACATATAAAACAAGAAGTTTTTTTCTTAAATAATAATGGCTAAAAATCTTTAATAATTTTTGATCATTATCTTTTAAAATATCTCTTAAAATAAACGCACTTACATTAACCATATCTTGAGACACTGTGGAAGAAGAACTTACCGAATTTTCTACGTTTTTATTATAAAAAACCAGCAAATCCTTAATATTTATGATTAATTTAGCTTTTTTATAGATTAAATAATTTAACAAAATATCTTGATATGGATAGTTTTTAACCATCTTATATTTTAGATTTCCAGAGACTTCTTTTAAAAGAGATGCTTTATATAATTTTGTATGCATAAAACTACGCACATAAACATCTAAAAATAAATGTTTTACCCCTTTATAATTATTCATTATCATCGTCTTTCTAAAGGGGTACTTAATGATACGATCTTTAGTGACTATATAAGGATAACAATTAACTACATCTGCATCATATTTAGTGATGGTTTTATACATAACTTCAATAAAGTTTTCATCATCTTTATCATCGCTATCTAAAAAGGAAATATATCTTCCTTTAGCTAATTTAACACCTTCCATTTTAGAAAACATCGCACTTCTAAAATTAACTTTTTTATAAGAAAAGAAAGAATATTTTTGTTTATATTCTTCTAATATTTTATTGGTGTTATTTTCTTTATTAGAATCAGATATAACAATAATTTCATAACTAACTTCTGTCTTTTGATTTATTAATGAATTTATTGTTGATTTAATAAATTGCTCGCTGTTATGAGTGGGGATTATCATTGATACTTCGTAGTCATATTTTTCCATAAATGTATCTTAACACATTTATATATTTTTAGTAAAATATTAAATGCCGTTTTAAAAGAGGTAAAGATTTTATGAAAAATAAATTATTAAAATTTACTCTAATATTAGTTGTCCCATTAGTGGTATCAAGTTGTGATTTTAGCTCTTCTTCTAGTAGTTCTTCTAGTGAAGAGATTATTAGCACAACCACAACTACATCTGATGAACCTACAACCACAACAACCACTACAACATCTGAAACACCTTCCGTAGGAGAAGATGAATGTTATGTTTACACTAATGAGTCTAGTTTAAGTGATTCTAAAGGTGGATTTACATCTACTTCATATCAAAACAGCGAAGTAGTGGAAATTGAATATGATTATGAAGATTATTTTAAATACAATTATTATTCATCAATGACAAAAGCACCTTCTACAGGTGATTTAAATATCCTAGTAGTGCCAGTAAAACTTGCTAATAGTTCTTTAAATTATAATGAAGAGACTAGATATGATATTTATAATGCTTATTTTGGCACAAGCGAATCTACTGGTTTTGAATCAGTAGCCTCTTATTTTTATAAATCATCTTATGGTAATTTAAGAATATCAGGAGTGGTCACCCCTTGGTATGAAACTACTTATACAGCCTCAATTGGAAGTGTATCTCAAGTCATGAGATTAGCTAGTACTGCTTTAAGTTGGTATAAAGAAACCTTTAATAGTAATGCTTCTGAATTTGATAATGATAGCGATGGCTATGTAGACGTTATTTGTTTAATTTATAACGTACCATATGATTATGCAGGTAATGATAATTTATGGGCCTATACTTCTTGGGCTAGTAATAGCGCTAATATTGCAAGTCCTAGTGTTTCTACTTTCTTTTGGGCTTCTGTTGATTTTATGTATGAAACTAGTCATATAGAGATAGACGCTCATACATATATTCATGAAATGGGTCATGCTTTAGGATTAGATGATTATTATAACTATGATGACACATCTAGAGAGGATGTAGCAGGTGGATTTATTATGCAATCTTATAATGTGGGAGACCATGATCCATATTCAAAAATGGCTTTAGGTTGGACTTCTCCATTACTTGTAACTGGTGAAACTACAGTAACAATATCTTCATTTACTGAGACAGGAGAGTTTTTAGTTTTAAAACCTGATAATCAAATGAATTCAGTTTTTGATGAATATATAATCGTAGATTTATATACACCCACAAATTTAAATGAAATGGATGCTAATACTAGATGGGCTACATATTATCCTAAAGGACCTACAACGACAGGTGTTAGAATATGGCATGTTGATGCTAGACTTGTAGATATTGTAAATGCATACAATTACACGATTACTACTACAATATCATCTAATTCTAGTGTTTATCACGCGACTAGTAATTCTACAGATGAAATATATGGTTCAATCGTGCCTACTATGAGAAATTATCGTTTATTACATCTATTAGAAGCAGATGGTAATTTTGATTTTAAAAATGGTAGTTATTTTTCTGATTCTGATATGTGGTATGAAGGTGATAGTTTTACATTAAGTGATTATTCTTCTTCATTTGCAAATTCTACTGTCTTTAATAATGGTGAAACATTCCCATATAAGATTACTGTAGATTCTATTAATGATAATCAAGCTACAATATCAATTACACTTATTTAAGGAAATAAAAAATGGAACAAATAAAAGTTAAAAATAAATCATGGGATATATTAGACACTATTAAAGAATATGATACCTATAAAGTACAAAGAAAAAAGAAAGTAGGTATTTTAAAACAATTCGTTAAGGGATCTACTGAATTTTATAATTTTAATGAGCTTTATAAAAGATTAAAGATCGCTAATGTTAGGATGCCTAAAGTATTTGTTATTGATAAGAAAAATGAATCGGTCGTGTTTGAATATTTAGAAGGTCAAACAGTATTAGATAAATTATTAAAAGAAGATTTAGAAGACACAATTTTTAGTGAAATATTTGAACAAGATTGGTTAGCTAGATATGAAAAAATAACTCTTAATTTTTATCCTGAAAATTGGCTGATTATTAATAATAAATTATATTACACAGCCTTTACCTTTTTTGATGGGGTAGATGATAAAAATTCATTTGAAAAATATTACATTCGTTATTGGTTTTTTACCAAAGACTTTGTAAAACACGCTGAAAGTTTAAATATACAGGTCGATAAATCTAGATTAAAAGATGAATATCAAATAAATAAGGATATGGTGTTAACCACGATTAATCATCATATAATCTAAAAAATTATGGATAATATTATTTTTAACATTGATGGACATAAAGATTTAGTTAATAAAATAGCGAAACAATTAAATTTTGAGCTTGGAAAAGTTAAAACTTTTAAATTTGTGGATGGTGAAATAATGCCAAAGGCATTAAATGATGTTAAAAATAAAAATTGTTTTATAATTCAATCCACAAATAAGCCTGCAATTGAACATATATTTAAAATCTTACTTTTAATAGATTCTTTACATAATGGTGGTGCTTCAAAAATTAATCTAATCATTCCTTATTTTGGCTTTGCTAGACAAGAAAGAGTAAGTTGGATTAATGAACCTAATTCCTGTAAAGTAGTTTCTAAGATGTTATCAATATCTAATGTTGATACAATCGCTGCGATTGATTTACATCATCCAATAATTTATTCATTTTTTAAAAATGGTGTTAATGATATTAGACCTTATAATCTTTTTAAAGATTATTATTTAGAATATTTTAAAAATAATAACATTAGTGTAGATGATGTAGTAATAGTAGCACCAGATCATGGTGCGAATAAAAGAGCCCATGAATTAAGTGATGCTTTAAATTTAAAAAATGAAGTTGTAATTTTAACAAAACATCGTCCTAGAGCTAATCAAAGTGAAGTCTTAGCCATATCAGGAGATGTAAATAAAAAACATTGTATCATTATCGATGATATTATTGATACTGGTAAGACAATATATAATGCAGCTAGAATTTGTTTAGATAATGGTGCTCTCGCTATTCATGTTGGAGCCACACACGGCGTATTTTCTAAAGGCTATCAAAAGTATTTAAATAATGAATATATAAACGATGTTGTAGTGTTAAACACTATTAATAAAAAATATCCTAATTGGGTAAGTGTTCTTGACATTACACCTTTATTAATAGAAAATATCAAAGATTTAATTTAAATCTAAATTAAGTGTTACCTTGCCTAACCACTTAAAAAAGAAAACAAGGAGATGATTAAAATTAAACTAACTGTAAAAGATATAACTTCTAATGCCATATTGGCCGCACTTTATATTGCTATAACACTTTTATCTATTCCTATTTCTTATGGTGAAATACAATTTAGAATAAGTGAAATTTTAGTCTTATTAGTGTTTTTTAAGAAAAAATATACCTATGGTATATGTCTTGGAACTTTAATTGCAAATTTTGGTTCTACTTTATCATATTGGGATGTTTTATTTGGTACATTAGCTACTTTATTAGCATGTGTATGCATTATGTTTTCTAAACACCTATTAGTGTCCTTAATATTCCCTGTCATATTTAATGGAATAGTCGTGGGTTTAGAAATCTATATACTAGCAGGTATGGGACCTATTAATTCATTTTTAATATCTGCAGGATGGGTAGCCTTAGGAGAATTAGGTGTAATGATATTAGGATATATACTTATCCTGTTATTAAGGAAAAGAAAATTCTTCTTTAAACTAATAGAAGCAGATCAAAATATAAATTTTAAATTTTAAAGATAGGTTTTATAATTTATTTTATTAAGTAGTATTCTTTCATTCTTCTTTTTAATAAAATACATCCAAGAAAGGAGCTAAAAAAATATGAAAACTAAATTTCTATTTATATCTTTAATTTCTATTTTAGGACTTTCAGGCTGCGTCGTTTCAAATGATGATTCAACAAGTGATAGTGGCGACCCTAGCACTACCACGACCAGCAGCGGTTCTATCTTAGATGAAATCTTAGAGGCTGCAGATAACTTTACCATTCAAGACTATAAAACATTTGATTATGAATTATTCTTTACCTACGATCTTTCTTTAGAAGGATTGGGTGCTGAAACATGCACTGCAAGCTATAAGTTTATTATAGATACCACGACAAGTGGTGATTATTACTATTATTATTCATATCAAATAGGAGTGGGTACAGATAGTGATGCATCTATAACAATTTCAAGTGAACAAGAGATATTTTCATATAATGATACTTACTATTATCTTGTTATAAGTTCTGTGTCTTCAGATAGTGCATTAGATATATATCCTAATGATGCAGAAGAAGATATTAAAGAATCATTAGATGCTTCACTTTTAGAAAATCAATTTAGTAAGGATGATATTATTACATTAACATCATCTATTACTGATGCAGATTATTCTAAAAATGGTGATGATTTTGTTATTGATGGTGTGGCTATTTTAGAAAATCTATCTTTTATAAATACTTTCTTTTCATCTTTAGAATATGATATTGAAGGTGCAGGAAGTCAAAAACTAGGTGAAGATTATAAAAATGCATCTGTTGATTATGATGTTACATTTAATAGTAATGGTTATGTATTAAGTGAAAATGCAGTAGTTGAAGACGCTATTAGTGTTACTACAACAACAGGAAATGGTGATAGTGCTATTTCTATGGAATATGATATGACTAATATCAGTGTTTCTAGAACCGCTACATATGATGAAGAAGTTGAAAGAGTAAATCTTTATTACAATCTTATATTTGTAGAAGCCTAATTTTTATAAAGATTCAACAGTATTTTAAAATTTACCCACTTTGTGGGTATTTTTTAATCGTATATCTTGAAAACCTTAAAAATTTGGAATTGTATTCCAGAAAATCTGGAATTGCATTCCAATTTTTCTAGTATTTTTTAGATAAATGAAGCATATTTTTTTAAAAATAATTAACTTTTGCAAGGTTTTTAATAAAACAATAAATCAGATTTAAAATCTGAAAGGTTTTATATATAATATAAAGCATGGAAAAAAGCTTTTATTTAGAAATATTACATATTGATAAAAAAACTGGAGCAAGATATGGAATATTACACACTCCTCATGGTGATGTAGAAGTTCCTATGTTTATGCCTGTAGGTACACTTGCAGCAGTTAAAACCTTATCTCCTGAAGAAGTTAAATCTTTAGGTGCAGGAGTTATATTAGCAAATACTTATCATTTATATTTAAGACCAGGAACAGAAGTCATTAAAAAAGCTGGTGGAGTTCAAAAATTTATGAATTATGATGGTCCAATGCTTACTGATTCTGGAGGCTTTCAAGTTTTTTCTTTAGCTAAAAAAAGAGAAATAAGTGAAGAAGGAGTAGTGTTCTCCAACCATTTAGATGGAAATAAAATCACCTTTACTCCAGAAAAGGTAATTAAAATTGAAGAAGATATAGGTGCGGACATTATCATGTCTTTTGATGAATGTATTCCTTATCCTGTTAGCTATGAATACGCTAAAGATTCGACATTAAGAACTATTAGATGGGCTAAAAGAGGTTTAGATGTTCATACTAGAAAAGATCAAGCTTTATTTGGTATTGTTCAAGGTGGAGAATTTGAAGATCTTAGAAAGATGTGTGCAGAACAATTAACCTCTTATAATTTTGATGGCTATTCAATAGGAGGCACCTCAATAGGAGAACCCAAAGATGTTTGTTTTAAAATGATTGAATATTCCACAAAATATTTACCAAAAGATAAACCTAGATATTTAATGGGTGTAGGTTCTATAGATTATCTATTAAAAGGAATCGCGTTAGGTGTAGATATGTTTGACTGTGTCTTACCTACTAGACTTGCTAGACATGGTGCTCTTATGACAAGCAAAGGAAGAGTAAATATTAAAGATAGTAAATATAAAGAGGACTTTACTCCTTTAGATGATGAATGTGATTGTTATACTTGTAAAAACTATACAAAAGCCTACCTTAGACATTTATATGTCTGTGATGAAACCTTTGGAAAAAGATTAATGTCTATTCATAACATTAGATTTTTAATTCATCTAATGGAAGAAGCTCGAAACGCTATTAAAGAAGATAGATATGAAGAATTTATGAATGAAACATTAAAAAAGTTTAATGATGAAAGAGGCTTTTAATGGATATAAATTTATTTGATTTTGATTTACCAGAAGAATTAATAGCCCAATCCCCTATAAATCAAAGAGATCATTCTAGATTATTATGTGTGGATGTTAATAAACAACAAATAGCGGATAAATATTTCTATGATATTATTAACTATCTTAAAGAGGGTGATGTTTTAGTTAGAAATAATTCTAAGGTTATACCCGCTAGATTAATAGGAACAAAAGAAAAGACGAACGCTCATGTAGAGATATTACTTTTAAGGCAACTAGAGGGTGACATCTGGGAATGCTTATGTGGTAACGCTAAGGTTATAAAACTTGATACAGTTATTTCTTTTGGAAACGGTCTACTTAAATGTCAATGCATTGAAGTAAAAGATGAAGGAATAAGATTATTAAAATTTATTTATGAAGGTATATTTTTAGAAATATTAGATAAATTAGGTAAAATGCCTTTACCTCCATATATCAAACAACAACTATATGATAATTCTAGATATCAGACGGTGTACGCTAAGGTGTTAGGAAGCGCTGCCGCACCTACTGCAGGATTTCATTTTACCGATGAATTATTTGAAAAATTAAAACAAAAAGGCATAACAGTCGTGGACACAACTCTCCACATAGGCCTAGGTACTTTTAGACCAGTAAAGGTACAAGATACAGATGATCATCATATGCATGAAGAATATTATTATATTAGTCAAGAAGCCTGTGATATTTTAAATAAAGCTAAACAAGAAAATAGAAGAATAATCGCAATAGGTACAACATCACTTAGAACGCTTGAAGCTAATTATTCTAAATACAATACCTTTAAAGCAACAAGTGAACCTACTGATATATTTATTCAACCTGGATATAAATTTAAAGCTATTGATGCTTTAATTACTAATTTTCATCTACCTAAATCTACTCTTATTATGTTAGTAAGTGCTCTCGCAGGTAGAGAATTTATCTTAAAATGTTATAAACACGCTATTGATGAAAAATATAGATTCTTTTCTTTTGGAGATGCTATGTTTATTTATGATACGAAAAAAGAATAATTATCATACTAAAATGCTAGACATTATAAATAGTCTAGATGAGAAAAAAACATTACTATTACATGTTTGCTGTGGACCTTGTTTTACTATTCCTTATGAATATTTAAAAAATAATTTTAAAATCACTTTATTTTTTAATAATTCTAATATCTATCCAAGCGAAGAATATTATCGAAGATTAGAAGAATTAAAAAGATACATAAAAGAAATAAATGCAGATGTAGATATTATAATCAGAGATTATAAAAATGAAGAATACATGAAAGATCTTTGGCCTTTAAAAGATATAAAAGAAGGTGGTGAAAGATGCTTTCTATGTTATAAAAAAAGACTATCAGAAGCTTATAAATATGCTTATGAAAATCACTATGATTTTATAGGATCAGTAATGTCTATATCTAGATTTAAAAATTCCGATAAGATTAATGAAATAGGCTATAAATTAGAAGCTCAATATAAAACCACGAAGTGGTTATGCGCTGATTTTAAAAAGGAAAATGGTTATCAAAAATCTAAACAATTAATCATTAAACACAATTTATATTTTCAAAATTACTGCGGTTGTCAAATATCATATGAAGACTATTTAAATAGAAAAAATAGTCAAAAATAATTACATTTTGCTTAGATTTTAATAAATTTCAATCATAATTTTTATCACAAATTTTAATAGTGAAATCCTCTTCTAACAAAAACATTTTATTAATAATAAAATAAGTGTTGACATTAAATATGAATATAGGTATATTTTAGACGTTGACTGCGCGAAGATATGTGAGGTTGCCGATACGCCTACAGGCGTTGTCATGAAGGGCTATCGGGGAATTTACATGGAGCAAGAAAAAAGCCTGTTAAAAATTAAAAAGGAGGAAACATCATGGCAAAAACAACAAAAATTCGTGTTCGACTAAAATCTTATGACCACGCTAATCTTGATAGTTCGGCCTTAAGAATAGTTGAAGCTGCGAAAAACACTGGTGCTAAAGTTGTAGGACCAATTCCCCTACCAACTGAAAAACAAGTGTTTACAATCTTAAGAGCGGTACACAAATATAAAGACGCTCGTGAACAATTCGAAATTCGTACACACAAAAGAATTATCGATATCACCAATCCTAAAAAAGAAACAATAGATGCATTAAGAAATCTTGATCTTCCAAGCGGTGTGGATATCGATATCAAATTATAAAAGGAGGGTAAGACATGAAATCTATATTAGGACGTAAAATGGGTATGACTCAAGTATTCGCCGCTGATGGAACAATGTATGCAGTTACTGTTGTTGAAGTCTTACCTAACATCGTTACACAAGTAAAAACTATTGAAAAAGATGGCTATGAAGCTATCCAAGTCGGCTATGAAGATAAAAAAGAAAGCCGCGCTAATAAATGTGAAAAAGGTATCGATTTAAAAGCAGGTACCACTTGTAAATATCATCACGTTGAATTAAAAGGTGATGAGATGAGAAATTATAAAGTTGGTGATGCTATTACATGTGACATCTTTAAAACTGGTGAAATGGTCGATGTAATTGGAACAAGTAAAGGACATGGCTATGCTGGTGTAGTTAAAAGATGGGGTCATAAAATTGGACCTAAAGGACATGGATCTGGTTATCATAGAGGAATGGGTTCATTTGCTAACAATGGTCGTTGCAATAACAGAGTCATTCCAGGTAAAAAGATGTCAGGTCATATGGGTAATAAATCTGTTACCGTATTAAATCTTGTCATCGTAGAAAGTAATCCAGAAAAAGGATATCTATTAATTAAAGGAGCTCTTCCAGGACCTAAAAAATCTCTTGTCGTGGTTAGATCACCAATTAAAACAATTAAAAAAGTTACTCCTGTTAAGGAAATTATTAATAGAACAAAAACTGTAGAAGTAGTAGAACCAGTAGTAGAAACCCCAGTGGAAACTGCTGCTAGTGCTAACTAACTTACTAGAAAGGAGAAAATATTATGGCAGAAAGAAAAACAGTCAGTGTAAAGGTCTATTCTCAAGCTGGTGAAGAAGTAAGCAAAATGTCTTTAGATGCTAATGTGTTTAATATTGAACCTCATAGTCAAGTTATGTTTGATGCAGTTAATGTTTATCTAGCTAATAAAAGACAAGCTACCGCGAAAACTAAAGTTCGTCATGAAGTAAGAGGTGGCGGTAAAAAACCTTGGCGTCAAAAAGGTACTGGAAGAGCCCGTGCAGGTTCTTCAAGAAGCCCAGTGTGGGTTGGCGGTGGTACCGTATTTGGTCCTACTGGAGTTCAAAACTTTAAATTATCCCAAAACAAAAAACAACACAATCTAGCTTTAAGAAGTGCTTTGTCCACTAAGACTAAAGATGGATTAATTGTCGTGGATAAATTTGATTTTTCATCTAAAAAAACCAAAGACTTTGTCAATATGTGTAAAGCTTTAAAAGCCGAAAGTAAAGTCTTAGTGGTCGCAGATACTTTAGATGAAGGAATCATCCTTAGCTGCGCAAATTTATATTGGGTGAGATTAGTCGCTCCCAATAATGTCTCTGTCTATGACGTATTAAATGCTGATCATGTCATTATGACTCAAGAGGCCATCAAAACATTACAGGAGGCTTTAAACTAATATGGCAGAAGAAACAAAAAAAGCTAAAAAAACAACTAAAGCTAAAAAACAAGAAAAAGTAGAACAACTTAGATTTGCAAAACCTACATTTAAAGACTTTGAAGTCATTATTACTCCTGTTATTACAGAAAAAACAATGACTTTAATGCAAGAGCAAAACAAAGTCACCTTAAAAGTAGCGCCTACTACTAATAAAACAGAAGTTAGATTAGCTTTTGAAAGATTATATCAAGTTGGTGTTATAGATGTAGCAATATCTAATGTAAAAAGCAAAACCAAAACTAGAGGTACAAGATATACAGGCACTATCTCTGGTTATAAAAAAGCTATCGTTACTGTAGCTAGTGGTGAAGCAATTGATTTATTTAAAGAATAAGACGCGTATACGCGTAATAAAAACTAAATTATAGGAGGAAGAAAATGTCAATTAGAACTTACAAACCTACGACACCAAGCCGTCGTAACATGACAAATGCGACATTTGATGAAATCACCACTTCCACTCCTGAGAAAAGTTTATTAGTCAAAAAAGTAAAAACTGGTGGAAGAAACAATCAAGGTGTAATTACCACTCGCCATATCGGTGGGGGTCATAAACAAAAATATCGTATTATCGACTTTAAAAGAAACAAAGATGGTATTCCTGCAATAGTAAAAACTATCGAATACGATCCAAACCGTAATGCTTACATTTCCCTAGTAGCTTATCTAGATGGTGAAAAACGTTATATCATATATCCTTCGGGATTAAAAGTAGGCGATAGAATCATCTCTGGTGAAAGTGTGGATACTAAAATTGGAAATGCGATGCTACTAGAACACATTCCTGAAGGTACATTTATTCATAACGTAGAATTAACCCCAGGAAAAGGTGGTCAATTATGTAGAGCTGCCGGCACTCAAGCTCAAGTATTAGGTGCAGAAGGAAAATATGTCATATTAAGACTTGCATCTGGTGAAATGAGAAAAGTATTAGGAAAATGCCGCGCTACTATTGGACAAGTAGGAAATGAAGATTATTCCCTAATTAATAAAGGTAAAGCTGGTAAATCACGTTGGTTAGGTGTTAGACCTACAGTGCGTGGTAGTGTCATGAACCCAGTTGATCACCCTCATGGTGGTGGTGAAGGTAAATCCCCAGTTGGTAGAGATGCACCAAGAACACCTTGGGGCAAAAGAGCCATGGGTGTTAAAACTAGAAAATCTAAAAAAGCTTCGACTCAATTAATCATACGTCGTCGCAATAGTTCTAAATAAAGGCAAAGGAGGTAAATAAAATGGCAAGAAGTTTAAAAAAGGGTCCATTCTGTGATGCTCACTTAATGAAAAAAGTAGAAGCTCTAGATGCTCAAAACAAAAAAGAAATCATTAAAACTTGGTCAAGACGTTCAACCATATTCCCTATCTTTGTCGGTCACACCTTTGCAGTATATAACGGTAAAGAACATATCTCAGTTTATGTAACCGAAGATATGGTTGGTCATAAATTAGGAGAATTCTCTCCTACAAGAACTTATAGCGGTCATCACGGCAATAACGCTAGTGATAAGGCTGCTAAAAAATAAGGAGGTAATATGGCTACAAAAAAGAAAACTGAAGTAGTAGAAGAAACAAATATTGTTGAAGAAGAAAAAACTACTCCTACTAAAAGATCTAAAAAAGTAAAAGAAGTAGAAGAAGTTAAAGCTGAAGAAAACACTACTAAAAAAACAAGAAAAGCAAAAAAAGAAGTGGTTAATGAAAAACCTCCAGTTACCAGTGCTTATGCAATAGCAAAAAATATACGCACTACTCCTCGTAAAGTTAGATTAGTAATAGATCTAGTAAGAGGAAAAGATGTAAAAGAAGCATTAGGTATATTAGCTAATGTAAATAAAGCCGCAACTGCAGATGTAGTTAAAGTAATTAAATCAGCAGTGGCAAATGCCACCAATAACTTCGGTATGGATGAATCAAGATTATATATTGATACCATCTATGCTAATGATGGCTTAAGAATGAAAAGATACCTACCAAGAGCAAAAGGTTCCGCTTCTGGTATGGTTAAAAGAACAAGCAATATCACCGTCGTGGTGAAAATGCGCTAAGGAGGTCTTAAAATCACATGGGTCAAAAAGTAAATCCTGTCGGTATGAGAATCGGTATCAACCGTGATTGGACATCACGTTGGTATGCCGATGATAAAGTCTTCAATGTTTATTTAAATGAAGACATTAAAATACGTGAGTATTTAACAAAAGAATTAAAAGATGCCATGTTATCACATGTGGAAATCGAAAGAGTTAAAACAGATCGTGGTAATAATGTTGTCGTAAGCGTATTTGTAGCAAGACCAGGCGCAGTTATTGGTCAAGATGGTGCTAATATTAATCGTATTAAAAATCAATTAGCCAAAATCGTAAAAAATGGAACCTTAAGAGTTGATGTTGTCGAAGTTAAACAACCAAATTTAGACGCTAACTTAGTGGCACAATCAATTGCCAGACAAATCGAAGAAAGAGTCTCATTTAGAGTCGCTCAAAAGAAAACTATCACTCAAGTAAGAAAAGCTGGTGCAAAAGGTATTCGTACCTTAGTAAGTGGCCGTTTAGGCGGAGCCGAAATTGCTAGAAGTGAAGGTTATAAAGATGGAATTATTCCACTTCATACGATTAGAAGTGATATCGACTTTGCAGTCGCTCAAGCTCTAACAACTTATGGAATCATCGGTGTTAAAGTTTGGATCTGTCGTGGTGAGATTATTCCAAAAAGAAAAGATAATGGAGGAGAAGAGTAAATATGTTACAACCAAAAAGAGTAAAATATCGTCGTCCTCATCGCGTATATTATGAAGGAAAATCTAAAGCTGGAAATGATATTAGCTTTGGAAAATATGGCCTTCAAGCCCAAGAAGGAGCCTGGATAACCGCTAATCAAATCGAATCCGCTCGTATCGTTTTATCAAGATATACCAATAGAAGTGGACAAGTTTGGATTAGAATCTTCCCACACATTGGAAAAACTGTAAAAGCTGCGGGTACTCGTATGGGTTCTGGTAAAGGTAATCCTGAATTATGGGTAGCAGTGGTTAAAAAAGGCCGTGTCATGTTTGAAATTGATGGAGTAGATGAAACTACCGCAAGGGAAGCCTTACGTTTAGCTTCATATAAACTCCCTATCAAATGTAAAGTTATTAAGAAGGAGGAGAGCAATTAAGTATGAAACTCAATGAAATTCGTGAAATGACTACTATCGAATTAAATAGCAAAGTCTATGAGCTTAAACAAACGCTCTTCGACTTACGTAGAAAAAAAGCTGTTGGTTCTTTAGAACACGGAGAAGATGTAACACGTGTAAGAAAAGACATTGCACGTTGTCTCATGGTGCTTCGTGAAAGAGAACTTAACATCAATGTTAAATAAGGAGGATGCATAGATGGAAAGAAATCAACGTATGACCATACAAGGAACAGTGGTTAATGCTAAAAATGATAAAACTATCGTCGTCCTTGTTGAAACCCATAAAAAACACGCTAAATATGGAAAAAGTGTGAAATATCGTAAAAAATATTATGTCCATGATGAAAACAATGACGCTAAAGTTGGTGATGTAGTTACTATCATGGGTACAAGAAAATTATCGGCTTTAAAAAGATTCCGTTTAGTCTCTATTGATAAAAAAGCTCAAATGTCTGTTAAAGAAGCAGAAGCTGAATTAAAAGAAGGAATCGTTGAAGTAGCTAATCAAGAAACTAATCAAGAAGAGGAGGCAGAATAGTTATGATTCAAACTGAAACTAATCTCGTAGTCGCTGATAATAGCGGTGCTCGTAAAGTTCGTGCCTTCCGCTTATATGGTGGCTCTCATCGTAAAAGTTCTACAGTAGGTGATATCATCTTATGTGCGGTTAAAGATGCCATTCCTAACGCAAAAGTTAAAAAAGGTGATGTCGTTAAATGTGTTATTGTTAGAACTAAATATCCTATTCAAAGAAATGATGGTTCAACAATTAGATTTGATGATAATGCAGTCGTGGTCATCAATGAAGATAAAACACCAGTGGGTACTCGTGTGTTTGGACCAGTAGCCCGTGAATTAAGAGAAAAAGGCGAAGAAGGATTTATGAAAATTGTTTCTCTCGCCCTTGAAGTATTATAAGGAGGAAAGCGATATGAATATCAAAAAAGGCGATAAAGTTATTGTCATCGCTGGCCGAGACAAGGGCAAAGAAGGTACAGTCCAAGTCGTCTATCCTAAATTAGATCGCGTTGTAGTGGAAAATGTTAATATCAGAAAAAAACATCGTAAACCTACTCAACGTAATCCAGAAGGATCAATTGTGGAAATATTCGCGCCTATTCATGTCTCAAATGTCATGATAATTGATCCAAAAACTAAAACTCCTACTCGTGTAGGTCATAAATTAACAAAAAACAATAAAAAAGTAAGAGTTAGTAAAAAATCTAACTCTGAGTTAGATTAAGGAGGTTAATATGGCAGAAGAAGTTAAAAAG
The DNA here is from genome assembly GCA_964433025.1 of uncultured Staphylococcaceae bacterium. Classification (GTDB taxonomy): domain Bacteria; phylum Bacillota_I; class Bacilli_A; order RFN20; family CAG-826; genus CAJOOD01. The sequence goes on along the minus strand of CAYSPV010000001.1, from coordinate 20,289 downwards.
ACTACAACTAAAAAAACTACTACCACAACTACTACTAAAAAAGTAACTACCTCTAAATCTACTACTACAAAAAACGAAGCTGCTCCAGCTAAAAAAGTTAGCAAAGTAGTGGTTCCTACTAACCGTGTTAAAGCCAAATATGAAAATGAAGTTAAAAAAGCTTTAATGGAAAAATTTAATTACACTTCTATTATGCAAGTTCCTGAACTTAAAAAGATTGTAATTAATATGGGTGTAGGTGATGCTTTAAGTGACGCTAAAAGATTAGAAGAAGCTGTAGCAGAATTAACTCTAATCGCAGGTCAAAAACCTGTCATTACAAAAGCTAAAAAATCTATTGCTAATTATAAATTAAGAGAAGGTCAACAAATCGGTACTAAAGTTACCTTAAGAGGACAAAGAATGTATGAATTCTTTGATAAATTAATCTCTATTGCTCTTCCAAGAGTTCGTGACTTTAGAGGTATTTCTAAAAATGCCTTTGATGGAAGAGGTAATTACACCTTAGGTGTAAAAGAGCAATTAATTTTCCCAGAAATTGACTATGATAAAGTTAATAAGATTCGTGGTATGGACATTGTAATTGTTACAAGTGCAAAAACTGATGTTGAAGGCTTAGCACTTCTAACACTACTAGGCATGCCATTTGAAAGATAGAAAAGGAGGACACAAGATTATGGCAAAAACATCGAAAAAAATTAGCTGTGCTAGAAAACAAAAATTTAAAGTCAGAGAATATACTCGTTGTGAACGTTGCGGACGTCCTCACTCTGTCTATTCTAAATTCCATTTATGCCGTATATGCTTAAGAGAATTAGCGTATAAAGGTGAAATTCCTGGCATGAAAAAATCATCTTGGTAAAAAGGAGGAAAACTAATAATGATGACTGATCCAATCGCGGATATGCTTACTCGTATTCGTAACGCTAATCAACTACACCATGAAGTAGTTAGTATGCCTTCTTCTAAGATGAAAAGTCAAATTGCTAAAATCTTAAAAGATGAAGGTTTCATTACTGATTATTCCATTAAAGGTGAAACTAAAAAAACATTAACTATAAATCTTAAATATGCATCTGATGGTACAAGAGTAATATCAGGTCTTAAAAAGATTTCAAAACCAGGCTTACGTGTTAACGTTGGTTGTAATCAAATTCCTACTGTTTTAAAAGGTTTAGGAATCGCTATTATTTCTACTAGCAAAGGTGTTATGACTGGTGTACAAGCTAAAAGCTTAGGTGTCGGTGGCGAAGTTATCGCCTATGTCTGGTAAGGAGGTTATTATGTCACGTATAGGTAATAAAATTATTGAAATTCCTGAAGGTGTTACTATAAGTGTTGATGGTAGCCTTGTTACTTGTAAAGGTCCTAAAGGTGAAGCTGTTTGTAGATTAAATAATGGTATTTCAATTAATATTGAAGATAATAAAATCACTGTTATTAGAGCTAATGACACCAAACAAGTAAAACAAAACCATGGTACATCACGCGCTAATCTTGCTAATACCATTATTGGTGTAAGTCAAGGCTATAGCAAAATCCTTCAAATGGAAGGTATTGGATATAAAGCCGTAATGAATGGTAATGATGTAGTATTAAGTGCTGGTTATTCTCATACAGTAACTATTAAACCTAATGAAGGTGTAACAATTACTGTTGGAACAGTAAACAATAAACCAGAAATTACTGTTTCTGGTATTAATAAACAAGCAGTGGGACAAACTGCTGCGCGTATTAGAGAAGTTCGTCCACCTGAACCATATCTTGGAAAAGGTATTAGATATAAAGGTGAAAGAATTATCTTAAAAGAAGGCAAACGCGCTACATCAGGTAAAAAATAAAGGAGGTTAGATAAGATATGATTAAACAAATTTCTAAAAATGTTGCTAGAGTTCGTCGTCATAAACGTGTTAGAGCTAAAGTTTCTGGCACTAGTGAAACACCTCGTTTATGTTTATACCGTTCTAATAAAAACATTCATGCTCAAATTATTGATGACACTAAAGGTATTACTTTAGTAGCATCATCATCTAAAACTTTAAAATTAGCTAATGGCTCAAATGTTGAAGCTGCTAAACAAGTCGGTTTAGATATTGCTAAAAAAGCTTTAGAAAAAAATATTACTAGTGTTGTATTTGACCGTTCTGGTTATATTTATCATGGACGTGTAAAAGCTTTAGCGGAAGGTGCCCGCGAAGCAGGTCTTAAATTTTAGGAGGTCGCTATGTTAGAAGAAGAAAAAGTAGTGGAAACCGTAGTAGAACAACCACAAGAATCAACCCCACAACAAGAAAAACCTCAAGAAAATAAACCCTCACCAAGACGTTCACGTCGTTTAAATAGAGCTGATAGAAGAAGATCTTCTGATCATGATAAAAAAGAATTTGAAGAACGTGTCGTTTCTATTAAACGTGTCTCTAAAACTGTTAAAGGTGGTAGAAGAATGAAATTCTCCGCTTTAGTGGTTATAGGTGATGGAAAAGGTCGTTATGGCTTTGGAACTGGTAAAGCAGGTGAAGTACCTGACGCTATTAAAAAAGCCCTCGAAGCGGCTAGAAAGAATATGTATACTATACATATTACCAAAAATGGTACTCTAACCCACGAAGTGGTTGGAAAATATGGTGCCTGTAAAGTATTTTTAAAGAGTGCTCCTGAAGGTACTGGTATTATTGCTGGTGGTCCTGTTAGAGCTATTTTAGAATTAGCAGGAGTAAGAAATGTCTGTAGTAAAGTCTATGGAAGTCGTGCTCCAATTAATATTATTCGTGCTACACATCAAGGCTTATCTAACTTACACACTTATAGTGAAGTTATAGCTTTACGTGGTAATAACGAATAAAGTTTGTTAATATTTTAGTTTAAGGAGGTGCAAACATGAAATTGCATGAACTTCAAGCAAACCCAGGTTCTAGAAGTCAACATTTCCGTGTTGGTAGAGGTGTCGGTTCTGGCAATGGTAAAACATCTGGCAGAGGCCAAAAAGGTCAAAACGCTCGTACCAGTGGCGGTGTTAGATTAGGCTTTGAAGGTGGTCAAATGCCTATTTATCGTCGTTTACCAAAACGCGGATTTAAAAATGTGAATCATAAAAGATATGCAGTTGTTAATTTATCATCTTTAAATATTTTTAAAGATGGCACTGTTGTTAATAACGCCTTACTAGTCGAAAGTGGTTTAGTTAAAAAAGAATATGATGGAGTTAAAATATTAGGTAATGGTGAATTAAATAAAAAATTAACCATTCAAGCTAATAAATTCTCTAAATCTGCTATTGATGCAATTAGTAAAGCGGGTGGAAGTTTCGAGGTAATCTAATATGAAGAAAATTCTCTCCATTTTAAAAAACAAGGAGATTATGAATAGAATTTTCTTTACAATCATGATTCTATTCATCTTTAGAATTGGGGCACAGATTACTGTACCAGGCGTTACTTTAGTTGATGACTTAAGTGAATATTTAACTGAAAATAACGCTTTATCCTTAATGAATTTAATCGGTGGCGGAACTTTGCAAACATTTTCTATATTTGCATTAGGTGTTTCTCCTTACATTACCGCTCAGATTATTATTCAACTTTTATCTACTGATGTTTTACCTGCTCTTAGTGAGTTAAAAAGACAAGGTCAATATGGTCGTAAAAAGATCGACATGGCCACTCGTTATTTAACTTTATTATTAGGTGCAGTTCAAGCATATGGCATTATCAGAACCATGCAAAGTGGTGATGTTAGTGATTATGTATCATTTACATTGTTAGATAATTTAGGCGATCTAGAATGGATCGGCTATATCTATATTGTCGTCGTCATGATGGCAGGCTCAATGCTTGTTATGTGGTTAGGCGACCAAATATCTGTTAAAGGTATTGGTAATGGTATTTCTGTTATCATCTTTGCAGGTATTGTTTCTTCTTTACCAAGTCAAATTTACAACGCCTTCAACAAATGGGTAACTGGTGTTTGGGGCACAGGTAGTGAATTAAGTGGTATATTTATCTTCTTACTATATATCTTTGTATATATAGTCATCATTGCCTTTGTTGTATTTATTGAACTTGCGAAAAGAAAAATTCCAGTTCAACATGCTGGAAAAAGTGGCGGGCAAACACAAAGCATGTCAAAAGCTTCATTTTTACCAATTAAGCTAAATCCTGCTGGTGTTATTCCTGTCATCTTTGCAAGCTCTATTTTAATGGCTCCATCAGTCATTGTAGCTTTTATTGATAGCTCTGCTACAAGTGCAACTTGGCTACAAATATTTAGCTATTCAACGATGTATGAAATGCCTGGTGGATGGTCTATGCCGTGGGGATTACTTATTTATATTGTATTGATTCTGTTCTTTACATTCTTCTATGCTAATATATCGATTAATCCTCAACAACTTGCGGAAAACTTTAGAAAGAATGGTTCCTATATACCTGGTATAAGACCTGGTAATGAAACCGAAAAATATGTCCGTAAAGTTTTAAATAGAGTTACCGTTATCGGCGCATTAGCTTTAACCTTGATCGCTATTCTTCCTGTAGTGCTTACCCTATCGGGAATATTTGGTGATGATACTAGCCTAGCTTTAGGTGGTACAGGGTTAATCATTGTCGTCGGTGTTGCTTTAGAAGTTAATAATCAAATCGATGGTCTACTTGCGGGTAAATCATTTGATGAGGTTGTAGCTGGAGGTGCTTTATCCAATGCTTAAAAACATTATATTAATGGGTCCTCCAGGAGCGGGTAAAGGAACACAAGCAAAAATGTTAGTCTCTAACTATAATCTAGTACATATTTCTACTGGCGATATGTTTAGAGATGCAATTAAAGCAAACACCAAATTAGGTGTTATGGCGGCCTCTTATATCAATAGAGGCGATTTAGTTCCTGATGATGTCACTATTGAGATTGTCAAAGAAAGATTATCACAAAGTGATTGTGATAATGGATTCTTACTTGATGGTTTTCCAAGAACTATTCCTCAGGCCTTAGCTTTAAGTAAAATCACAGAAGAAATTTCTCGTCCTATCGATGTTGTTATTAACATCGATTGTGATGAAAACGAACTTATTAGACGTATTTCTGGTCGTCGTGTTTGTAAAGATTGTGGCGCTCCATATCATGTTGACACTATGAAGCCAAAAGTTGAAGGTGTATGTGATATATGTGGTGGTCCATTATATCAAAGAAAAGATGATAACATTGATGCTTTAAAAGTTCGTTTAGGACACTACAATGCACAAACTAAACCCTTATTAGATTATTATAATAATCTAGGATTATTAAAAAATTATGATGGTGGTTTAGGTAGTGATATTTTATTCGATGAATTATCAAAATTAATCTTATCAAAGTGAAATGATTGAATTAAAAAGTGAACGTGAAATTAAATTAATGGAAGAAGCTGGTCAAATCGTGGCATCTGTCTTTAAGACCTTAAAAGATGAAATAAGACCAGGTATTAGCACTGCCTATTTAGCTTCACGAGCAGAAGAAATTATTACTTCTTATGGAGCTTATCCTACCTTTAAAGGATATGGAGGCTTTCCAGGAGCGATATGTATTTCTGTTAATGACACTTTAATACATGGCATTCCTAGTGAGCATATCATCTTAAAAGAAGGTGATATTGTCTCACTTGATGTCGGTGCCACATATAAAGGATATTGTGCAGATGCTTGTAGGACATATCCATGTGGTAAAGTATCAGATCAAGCACAAAGATTAATGTTAATTACTGAACAATCATTCTGGTATGCGGTTAATAACTTTGCAAAAGTTGGAAACCACTTAAGTGATATAAGTCATGCCATTCAAGAATATAATGAAAAACATGGTTATTCACTTATAAGAGAATATACTGGACATGGTATTGGTACTCATTTACATGAAGATCCTTCAATTCCTAACTATGGCAAACCAGGACAAGGACCTATCTTAGAAGAGGGGATGTGTCTTGCCATTGAGCCAATGGTGGCATTAGGTAAACCGTTTATAAGAGTTATGCCTGATGAATGGACTGTTAAAATGCGTGATGGTAAGTTAAGCGCTCATTATGAAAACACCATAGCTTTAACAAGAGATGGAATTAAAGTATTAACAACTTATAAAGGAGAGAAGATTAATAATGTCTAAAGCAGATGTCATCGAAGTAACGGCGATAGTTAAAGAAACGCTCCCTAATGCGATGTTTAAGGTCGAATTAGTGGACAATAAAATGGTAATATTGGCTACCGTTTCTGGTAAAATCCGAATGAATTACATTCGCATCCTACCAGGTGATAAAGTTACCGTTGAAATATCGCCTTATGATTTAACACGGGGCCGTATAACATTTAGATTTAAATAAAAGAAAGTCGAGGAATTATTTATGAAAGTAAGACCCTCAGTCAAACCTATTTGTCCTAAATGTCGTGTGATTAGAAGACATGGAAAAGTCATGGTTATTTGTTCTAATCCTAAACACAAACAAAGACAAGGTTAATTAGGAGGAAACATATTTATGGCACGTATTGTTGGTGTAGATATTCCAAATGATAAACATATTGTTATTGCTTTAACATATATTTATGGTATTGGAAGAACTACCGCGAAAAAGATTTTAAAAGACGCTAAAGTTGATGAGTCAATTATCGTTAAAAATCTAAGTGACGATCAATTTAACGCTATTCGAAATGAATTAGCTAAATATAAAGTTGAAGGTGAACTTAGAAGAGAAGTGGCTCTAAATATCAAAACATTACAAGAAATTGGCTGTTATAGAGGTATTCGTCATCGTAAAGGTTTACCTGTAAGAGGACAAAGAACTAAAACTAATGCTCGTACTAGAAAAGGACCTGCAAAAACAATAGCCAATAAGAAAAAGGCTACGCAATAATTGAAAGGAGGAAAATAAAATGGCTGCTAATAAGAAAACTTCTAAAACTAGAAAAAAGAAAATTAAGCGTTCATTTACACGTGGTGTTGCCCACATTCATTCCACTTTCAATAACACAATCGTAACCATTTCTGATGAAAGTGGAAATGTAATTTCTTGGTCAAGTGCAGGGGCAAAAGGATATAAAGGAAGTAAAAAATCCACTCCATTTGCCGCTCAACAAGCTGCAGAAGCTGCGGCTAAAGTTGCTTATGATCAAGGTTTAAGAACTGTCGCTGTGGATGTTAAAGGACCTGGCCCTGGTAGAGATGGTGCTATTCGTTCTTTAGAAGTTGCAGGATTAAAAGTTGAATCTATTACTGATTCTACCCCAATCCCACACAATGGATGTCGTCCACCAAAAAGACCACGTCGTTAATATAGGAGGAAGCAAAATATTATGGTTAAATTACCTGACGCCTTTGAAAAGTTTGAAATTACTCATGCCGATTATGATGGCAATGAAAATTATGGAAGATTTGTCATTGAACCTTTAGCTAGAGGTTTTGGAACTACAATTGGTAATGCTTTAAGAAGAGTATTGCTTTCTTCATTACCTGGTGCAAGTGTCTTTGCTTGTGAAATTGAAGGTGCTAGACACGAATTTAGTGCTTTAAGTGGTGTAGAAGAAGACGCTGCAACTATTATTTTAAATTTAAAAGATATCATCTTTAAAATTGATGATTCTATTTTAGAATCAAAAAGATTAACTATTGATGTTACTGGACCAAAAGTAGTAACAGGTGAAGATATTGTTTGTCCTACTGGTGTAAGTGTTGTTAATAGTGATGTTGTTTTAGCCCATGTTTTAGATGGTGGTTCTCTTCACATGGTTTTACATGTAAGAAGAGGTAGAGGCTATGTAACTGATGAAATGAATAAAATCATTCATAAAAATATGCCTGTTGGTGTTATCGCTACTGATAGTGATTATTCACCTGTGGTTAAGGCTAGTTATGTAGTGGAAAACGCTCGTGTTGGTCATGATTCTAGATTTGATCGTTTAATTATTGAAGTTCAAACTAATGGTTCATGTACTCCACAAGCTGCCCTATCACTAGCGGCTAAGATTCTTGTTGATCATTTCACTAAATATTTAGATCTAGAAGAAACTACTAGAGACATTAATATTGAAAAAGAAATTGTCGTTCAAGAAGAAAATAAATATGAAAATATTGAGATTGAAGAATTAGATCTTTCTGTTCGTTCTTATAACTGTCTTAAAAGAGGTGGTATTACCACAGTTTTAGAATTAACCAATAGGAGCGAAGAAGAAATGATGAAATTTAAAAATCTTGGTAAAAAATCATTAAAAGAAATCAAAGAAAAACTTGCTCAATTAGGTTTGAGCTTTAAAAGTTTTGAATAATAAAAAAGGAGGAATAAAATCATGCCTGCTCAAGGAAGAAAAAATGTCCATGGTAAAACAGGTGTACGCTTTAAAGCGGCATATACATCTAGTAAATATAAAAACATGTTAAGAAACAATGTTTGTGAATTAATCGTCCATGAACATATTACTGTTACAAGTGGAGTTGCTAAAGATTTAATTTCTCTTATTGAGAAAATGGTTACCTTAACTAAAAAAGAAGACCAAGTTCACGCAAAAAGATTAGCGATGCAAACATTACGTAATATCTATTGTGATGCTGAAAGAAAAGTCAGTGTTTTAGATAAATTATTTAATGATATTGGTCCTCGTTTTAAAGACGTTAATGGTGGAAGTGTTGTATCTTATAAAGTACAACCAAGAAGAGGCGATAATGCGCCATGCGTATTAATTGCTTTTTCTAAATAATAAGTAACTACATTAATTTATTAAACAAAAGAGCTAGAAAATGGCTCTTTTTTTATTAAAAAGGACACATTCATTTATATTGATATAGATCTGATATATTACTGCATATAACCTAGAGGATTAATTTATTATGAAAAGAAGAATTAAAATAATTTTAAAAACCTTGCAAAAATTAACTATTTTTAACAAATTTTATATAATATATATCCTTTAAAAATATTTTATTTTTAATTTGTTATTATAGGTCTTTTTACTTTATAATATTAATCGGAAGTTTTTGGAGGATTTTAAATGGCTAAACTACAACCACAAGCTGTTAAATTAATTAACGATATAGTAGATCGATATAAAGATGAAAACACGCCTCTTATGATGGTCTTAGAGGCTGTTCAAACTGAATTTGGTTATATACCACTTGAAGTACAAGAATTAATATCACAATTATTAGATATTCCTGTAAGTGAAATATATGGTGTTGTTACCTTTTATTCATTTTTTTCTTTAACACCAAAAGGAAAATATGTCATCGGTGTTTGTTTAGGCACTGCCTGTTATGTTAAAGGTTCACAACAAGTTTTTGATAAATTTTCTGATTTATTAAATATTAAAGCTGGAGAAACCACTAAAGATGGTTTATTTACTTTAGATGCTTTAAGATGCATTGGAGCGTGTGGTATTGCTCCTGCTATTTCAATTAATGGTAAGGTTTATCCAAAACTAGATCCATCTAAAGTACAAGCTATTATTAATGAATATCGCAATTTAGAAACAAAAGGAGCATAGTTTATGGCAGAGATTATTAAAAGTATTGAACAATTACACGATAAAATTAAATGTTGCTCTAAATGTTTAGATGACAAAATTAATGGTAGAGATAATAAAAGACATATCGTCGTATGTGGTGGTACTGGTTGTTTAAGTAGTAATTCTCAAGAAATCGTAGATACTTTAAATAGATTAATCGATGAACATCGTTTAAATGATAAAGTCACAGTCAATATGGTGGGTTGTTTTGGTTTTTGTAGTCAAGGACCATTTGTAAAAATTTATCCTGAAAATCGTTTATATCGCGCGGTTAAAGTAAGTGATTGTGAAAAGATTATTAATGAAGATATTATTAATGGAAATTGTATCCAAGAACTTTTATATGAAGATCCTCACACTCATGAAAAAGTTGAAAAACAAGAAGACATTAAATTTTATAAAAAACAAATGCGTATTGCCTTACATGGCTGTTCTTTAATTAATCCTGAAGTTTTGGATGAAGCTTTAGGTTATGATGCTTTTAAAGCTTTAATTAAAGTTTTAAGTATGGATAGACAAGAAGTCATTAATGAAATATTAACATCTGGATTAAGAGGTAGGGGTGGAGGAGGCTTCCCCACTGGTCGTAAATGGCAATTTGCCTATGATCAAGATAGTGATATTAAATATGTTGTCTGTAATGGTGATGAAGGAGATCCAGGTGCATTTATGGATCGTTCTATATTAGAAGGTAATCCTGTCAGTGTTATTGAAGGTATGATGATCGCAGGTTATGCAATTGGAGCATCTGAAGGCTATTTTTATGTAAGAGGTGAATATCCAATAGCGCTTAAAAGATTACAAATCGCAATTGATGAAATGCATCAAGTAGGATTACTTGGTAAAAATATTTTAGGAAGTAATTTCTCCTTTGATTGTCATATTAGATTAGGCGCTGGTGCTTTTGTCTGTGGTGAAGAAACCGCACTTTTAAATTCTATTGAAGGTAAAAGAGGAACACCTAGACCAAGACCTCCATTTCCTGCTGTAAAAGGATTATGGGGTAAACCTACAATTATTAATAATGTTGAAACATTAGCTAATGTCCCTTATGTAATTAGAGTAGGTGGTAAGGAATACGCTAAGATTGGTACAGAAAGATCTAAAGGCACAAAAGTGTTTGCCTTAGGTGGTAATGTTAATAATGTTGGTTTAGTAGAAGTTCCTATGGGAACAACACTTAGAGAATTAATATTTGAAATAGGTGAAGGTATTCCTAACAATAAAAAATTTAAAGCTATTCAAACAGGTGGTCCATCTGGAGGATGTCTAACTGAAAAAGATTTAGATGTTCCTATTGATTATGAATCTTTAATTGCTAGAGGTTCTATGATGGGCTCTGGTGGTGCGATTGTTATGGATGAAGATAACTGTATGGTTGATGTGGCTAAATTCTACTTAGAATTTATTTGTGATGAATCATGTGGTAAATGTTCTCCTTGTAGAATAGGCACTAAAAGGATGTTAGAAATATTAAATAAAATTACCAGTGGTAAAGGTAGTTTACATGATTTAGATGACTTACAAGAATTAGCCGCAATTACAAACACTAATTCATTATGTGGTTTAGGACAAACTGCCGCTAATCCTGTTACATCTACTATGAAAAACTTTAAAGATGAATATATTGCTCACGTCACTAAAAAACAATGTGCCGCTCATGTCTGTAAAGATATGACTAAATATGTTATCGATAAAGAAAAATGTAAGAAATGTTCATTGTGTGCTAGAAATTGTCCAAATAACGCTATTAATGGTGTACCTGGAAAAGAACCATATGAAATTGATCAAAGTAAATGTATTAAATGCGGTGTTTGTATTAATTCATGTAGATTTAATGCAATTTATAAACAATAAAGAAGGGAGAGATATAAATTATGTCAATGGTGAATATTAAAATTGAAGGACACTCATATCAAGTTGATTCTTCATTAACATTATTACAAGCTTGTAGACAATGTGGTTATAATGTTCCTTCTTTATGTAATTTAAAAGATGAACATTGTTCATTAGGTAGCTGTAGAGTTTGTTTAGTAGAAGTTAAAGGGGCTAGAGGTTTAGTAGCTAGCTGTGTTTATCCTGTAAGTGAAGGTATGGAAGTTATTATATCTTCTCCAAAAGCTACAGATGCTAGAAGACAATCAGTAGAACTATTACTTTCTAATCATAGAAGTAATTGTTTACAATGTGATAAACATGGAAGATGTGAACTTTCTGAACTTGCTAGAATGGTGGGAGCTAGAGACTCTAAATTTGTCGGTCAATTAACTCCATCTGAATATGATGATTTAACTCCTGGTTTAATTAGAGATTCATCTAAATGTGTATTATGTGGACGTTGTATTGAAACTTGTAAAGCTATTCAAGGAATAGGTATTTTAGGTTTTGAAAATAGAGGATTTAAAACTATTGTTTCGCCTTCTCAAGATCGTTCATTTTCTAAATCACCATGTTTACAATGTGGTCAATGTGTATTGGTATGTCCTACTGCAGCCTTAATGGAACATAGTGAAATAGATAATGTTGATAAAGCTCTTCATGAAGGTAAATATGTTATATGTCAAGTAGCTCCTGCCGTAAGAGCGGCAATTGGTGAAGAATTTAATGAACGTATAGGAACTGTTTCTACAGGTAAGATGTTTGCAGCCTTACATAGACTAGGTTTTTATCGAGTTTTTGATGTTAATTTTGGAGCGGATCTTACCATTATGGAAGAGGCTAATGAATTAATCAAAAGAATAAAAAATAATGAGGTTTTGCCACAGATTACGTCTTGTTCACCTGGTTGGATTAACTATTTAGAATATTATTATCCTGAATTAATTCCTCATGTTTCAACATGTAAATCTCCTCATCAAATGCAAGGAGCAATTATTAAATCATATTATGCTCAAAAACATGGTATTGATCCTAAAGATATATATGTTGTATCTATTATGCCTTGTACGGCAAAAAAATATGAAAAGACAAGAAAAGGTGAAGAATCAAAAGAAGGTTATAAAGATGTTGACGCAGTTTTAACTACTAGAGAAATTGCTCGTATGATTAAAAGAGCAGGTATTAATTGGCGTTTCTTACCTGATGATGAAAAAGCTGATGATGATTTAATCGGCGCTTATAGTGGAGCGGCAGTTATATTTGGTGTTACAGGTGGTGTTATGGAAGCTGCTTTAAGAACTGCTTATAAAACTCTTACTGGAAAAGAACATGATCTAATTACTTTTAATAAAGTTAGAGGTTTAAAATCTGTTAAAGAAGCTAGTATTGAAATTGATGGTAAGACATTAAATGTGGCTGTGGTTTCTGGTATGGTAAGCGCTAAACCATTATTAGAAGATATTAAAGCTGGTAAATCTAAATATAGTTTTATTGAAATTATGGGTTGTCCTGGTGGTTGTATTAATGGCGGTGGTCAACCTTATGTAAAACCAATGTTTTTACCAAATGAAAAACTTGATATTTTAGATACTTATGTCTTAAAGCGCGCAGCGGTCTTATATAGTGAAGATGAAAGTCAAATTGTAAGACAATCACATAACAATCCAGATATTATTAAACTATATAATGATTTCTTAGAAGAACCTGGAAGTGAAATAGCCGAAGAATTACTTCACACCTTCTATGATGATAGTAGAGAAAAATATCCTGATTAATATTTACATTAAATGTATATTAAAAAGCACAGTCATATGATTGTGTTTTTTTTGTTATAATGAATGTATGAGAAATATTTCTAAATTTGTATTTATACCTTTAATTTATTTATTATCTTTATCTAGTTGTAGTAGTGGAACTATAACACTTTTCGAAGGTTATTTTACATGTAGTTATTATGAAGAATATAACAATGGAATTAAAGTGGCTGATGAAAATTATGAAGGTTTGGTATTCATATTAAGTGAGATTGATAAAGATACTTATGACGCTAATGAAAATAAGGAAGATGTTATTTTTGATGAGATAAATAATAAATATTATTATTTTATATTACGTACTGATAAAACTGGACCTTATATCACATATAAACGCAGTTTTTACGAACTTACATTTTATGAAAAAACAAGCAATAGTGTCACCTACATAGACAAATTCCTATCTACAATAACCTGCTTTGTTAATGAAGATGAAGTTTATTATGAAATTAAATATATGAGTTTTTTAGATGATTTTGATTATGACTGGTCATTGGAAGGAATTAAAAATTATTTAGGTGAAGAAGATTATCAATTATATTTAGAAACTTATCGATTTTATAGGTATTTTCCTTTGACTGTTAACTCGTAAAATCTCGTGAGATTTTATAAAATTTTTAGAATTCACAAATCTTAAAAATTATAAAATGTGTCTTGGTGTTTTATAAATTTATTTGTTATAATAAAACCAGAGGTGAAAAAATATGATAGCTGAATTAGTTAGTGCTTTTATTTCCTCAGTTTCCATTAACATCAATGGACAACTGCTTTTAAATGAAGAATTAAAAGATATTCCTCCCGATTATGAAACTGTCTCAAGAATCGACTTAAATGATGAGGAAGAGGTAGAAGATTATCTTATCCATTATCTTAATATAACTGCGGAGGATTTAGGATTAATCGATGTTACTCAACCAATTCCTTATCAAGATTCGTTTACGTATCTAGATGACAAATATAGTGATTATACATGGGAGTTAGTTGAAGAAAGAACTACCGCAGATGTTTCTAATGCATATCCTATTGATATGAAAAATTATTCTTATTTTCCAACCAGTGACTTAAATGAAGCTATAGCATTATCTGGAATTAGCAGTTCATATGGTGGATGTGCTCCTATTGCTATGATAGGCATAGGTGATTATTTTGCTAGGTATTTGGGTTATAGTCAAATAATGAGTGATCCAACCAGCAGTGCTAGTCGCGTTGCTTTTGCTACCGATGTTTTTGAAATTTGTAAAACATGGGATTTTGGTGATAAAGGGACATTAATGTTTCCGTGGGATTATCAGCATGGATTTAATGATCTTATGGAGGAATATAATATAGATCATATTTTTTCAGCAACCATGCATCATCAAGGTATTAGAGGAGGCAGAGTTAAAGCATTTGATTTTGATTTGATTATTGAGGAGAATATCAAAAAAGGAATTCCTGTTACTCTTATGACTGGATTAATTGACAATTATAGTGGTGCTTATGCCAAGCACACAACTAATATTTTTGGTTATCAGAAATGGGTTGGAATTGATAAAATAACTGGCCTAGTTGAGACCAGATATTTAATCATGTCTAGAATAAATAGAGGTGATAGTTATGATACCATTTATTTATATGATGATGCTTTAATGGAATATACAATGACTTATTTAGTCACTTACGATATATCCTATCAAAGTAATAAGTATATTTATGCTTCTGATTTTGCAAATGCATTTGTTAATGAAAGTGGTGGCGGACAATATTTCTATTATGAAAAGAGTGCAACAATTTTGACAAAACAGAATTATCTCTTTAATACTACTAGATTGCGTTGTAGTTATATTGAAGATCAATATTTAGTATTATCAAGCAATAAAACTGGTGTTGAATACGCTCATTTAACGTTTTATATAATGCATAACGTAAATAGATTAACTTTCGATGCTGGTTTATGGTCAACCTTTGCAAAGGAAAAATTTACAGATAATGATATCTTTAAAATACAATATTATGATGGATCAAACTGGATTGACCATATTGAAATAAACCTCAAAGAGTTATCTGAAGATAGAGATTCTCTTGATACATTTATTGTTTTATTTAACCGAAAAACCACATTCAGGTTTTACCTTGAACATGCTAATCCATCTGCAGATAGAAATAAAGGAAGGGTTGTTTTAGATAACATAGTTTTATCTTATAATTAATATTATGATGAACCATTTTAAAATTATTCTAGCTTCATTAATTACTTTATTTTCTTTATCAAGTTGTAGCAGTGCTGATATATCTTTTGAACAAGGCACTTATGTATGTAGTGGTTATGAATATTACATGTATGGTGTTAAAATGCCAGATGATTTTGCTCAGTATGATGATTATGATAATCTCACCTTAATGGTCACACCTATTGATGAAGATTCATATAACAATAACGAAGATAAACAAAATGTTTTACTAGATAATGTAGATAATTATTATTACCAACTTGATTTGGTATATACCTCTTCTAGTGGCGATACTTATCAACGTCATTTTTATGAGTTAGCTTTTTATGAGCAAACAAAAAGTTCAATTACTTACATTGATAAGTTTTTATCTACGATAACTTTATCTAAAGAAGAAAATTATGTTGTTTATGAAATCAAATATACGATCTTTTCTGAAGAATATTATGCATATTCGAGCATGGAAAATATTAAAAATATGTTTGATGATGAAGATTATCAATTGCTTTTTGATACTTATTCAATATTTAAATTTAAGTCAATTTATTCTTAATTTTATAAAATTTTTACAATTTTATATTTAATATATTTTTAATGTTATTTTTTACTAGCTTTGTTATAATTATTTTTAGTATGGAAATCAAATTATACAATTCATTAACTAAAAAAGTTGAACTTTTTAAACCTATAAAAGAAAATGAAGTTTCAATGTATGTATGTGGACCTACAGTCTATAATTATCCTCATATTGGAAATTTAAGACCTGTAGTAGTGTTTGACACTCTTAGAAGATTTTTATCCTATATAGGTTATAAAGTTACATATGTTTCTAATTTTACTGATATTGATGATAAGATCATCAACAAAGCTATCGCAGAAAATAAAAGCGAATTAGAAATATCGAGCTTTTTTATTGATGAATTTAAAAAAGAAATACATCAAATAGGATCTTTAGATCCTGATATTACTCCTAGAGTTAGTGATTATATTAATCAAATAATAGATTATATTGATAGACTTATTAAAAAAGGTGCAGCCTATGTAAGTGATGGTGAAGTCTTTTTTAGAGTTACATCTGATAAAGATTATGGTTTATTAAGTAAAATTGAATTAGATGAATTAATTCAAGGTGCACGTGTAGAGACTTCATCTAAAAAAGAAAATCCTTTAGATTTTGTTTTATGGAAAAAAACAGATGTCGGTATTAAATTTGATTCACCATGGTCTAAGGGAAGACCTGGATGGCATACTGAATGTTGTGTGATGATTGATTCTATTTTTAAAGATAATGATGGTTTAATTGATATTCATGGAGGTGGTTATGATTTAAAATTCCCTCATCATGAAAATGAAATAGCCCAATCAAATGCATTACACAATCATCATTTAGCTAATTATTGGATTCATAACAATTTTGTAAATATTAATAATGAAAAGATGTCTAAATCTTTAGGCAATGTATTTTTAGCTAAAGATTTAATTAATCAATATGGTGGCACAGTTATTAGAATGGTGATGTTAAGTGTTCCTTATCGTCAACCGATTAATTTTTCTGAAGAAAGTATTAAAAGTGCCACTAATGAATTAAATAAGATTAAAAATGTCTATAAACAACTTGCCTCCACTTTGCAAGTTAATAAAGTTGTTTTAGATGGAAAACAACTAAAAATAGACAAATCATATATGGATAATTTTTTAGACTCTTTAAGTCAAGACTTAAACATTCCTAATGCTTTATCAGTTTTATATGATATTATGAAACAAGCAAATATATGTTTAAGAGAAACCGCACCTGACTTAGATGAATTAACAACATATTTTTATACCATAAAAGATATGTTATCTATTCTTGGTCTAAACATTGATTATCCAATCCTTGATAGTGAAGATATCGCTTTATATGGAACTTATCTAAACGCTAAAAAGGCCAGGGATTATGCTTTAAGTGATAATATTAGAAGTAAACTTCTAGAGAAAGGAATTTTATAATATGCAAATTACAAGTATTGATCAAAAAATTGCTGAATGGTTTAATAGCCTTTCTAGCGGTGATTGGAATTGGGGAAATTTATTGTTAATAATTATTGCTTTACTTTTAAGCGGTCTATTATCTTCTTTTATTGGTTTAGAAAGAGAAGTAAGAGGTAGAAGTGCAGGTTTAAGAACCCATTTACTAGTAGCAGTGGGGTCGTGTGTAATCATGATTATATCTGTGTATGGATTTAGCGCTGATTGGTCTAATAGAGATCCTGCTAGACTTGCCGCACAAGTTGTCGCAGGTGTTGGTTTTTTAGGTGCTGGAGCGATTATTCATTATGCAGGTGGTATTAAAGGTCTTACAACCGCATCTACGATTTGGCTTGTTATGGCTATTGGTTTAGCCTGTGGTAGCATGAACTTTATTTTAGCCATTGCTACAACATTTATTGTTATGGTCGTATTAACTACCTTTAGACAATTAGAAAGAAAAGTTACAAAAAATCATCCGATGATAATTTTATTAAGTCATGCGAATAGACCAGTACTTACTGAAGTATTATCTATTGCCAAACAATTTAATGTCGCGGTAAATGATATTAATACCCAAATTATTCAAGATGGCGATGAAGAAAAAATCCAAGTCATTTTCCGTTTAAGTAGTAATGATTCTCAAAGTTATATAGACACGACTGGATTTGTTAATGAATTAAGAGTAAAAACTGATCCTATTGATATTAAAATTGTTAATCATCATTAATATTTATGAATAAGAATTATATCTATGGAAGAAACACAGTAATTGATGCTTTAAAATATATTAAAGTTTATCATTTATATTTGTTAGAAGGTTTTAAAGATAAATATATCTTTTCATTAATAAATGAAAAACATATTAGTTATTCTTTTGTAGATATTAATAAATTAAGACAATTATCTAATAATAACAATCATCAAGGAATAGTAGCAGAAGTAGATAAATTTTCTTATTCATCTTTAGATGATATTATTTCTTATTCAAAACAATTTAAAAATCCCATTATTTTAATTTTAGATGAAATAAATGATCCGATGAATTTTGGGGCTATTATTAGAAGTGCAGACGCTTTTAAAGTAGCGGGTATTATCATTAAAAAACATAATCAAGTAGGAGTTACTCCTGTTGTTTATAAAGCTTCAACTGGAGCGATTAATCATATTAAAATAGCAGTGGTATCTAACTTAAATCAAACACTTGAAAAACTACATAAAAATGGTTTTTGGTCAGTTGCAGCAGATGGAAGTGGTAAAACCAATTATGAAGAGCTAGATTATAATTTTCCATGCGCTCTTATTATTGGAAGTGAAGGATATGGTATTTCTAATTTAGTGCTCACTAATAGTGATTACATCGTAAAAATAAACATGTATGGACATGTTAATTGTTTAAATGCTTCAGTAGCCACAGGCATTTTACTTTCTTATATTCGTCTAAAAAATAAAATCTAATATTTAATAAAAGTTATTTTATATTTTTATAATTTAATTCAAGTTAGGCTTGATAATTTGTATTTACATATTTACGTAGGCCTTTTAACAAATATAATTTTGTCTTATACACACATACACAGCAGACATTTAAAATTTGTAATGCGACACAATTTTATTTGTAACTTGAGCGATGATGAACTTATTTTGTTAAGACGTCATGGTGATGAATACGCTTCATATTATCTTTATACGAAATATAAAACGTATACCAAGAAAATCGCATCAATCTTATTTTATAAAAACAAACATTACAAAGATGTACATTTAGAAGACTATGAAGCTATGTTTGAAAATTGTTTTATTACGGCTTTAAAAAACTATAAAGTAGGAAGTAATTATTTTAAAGCTTATTGGGAGAAAATAATTAGTAATGATTTAAATAAAATGTTTGTTATTTTAAATAAGAAAAGGTATTTAATGTCGCATTCTTTAGATTCCAATATTAAAGAAGAAAGTGACACAAAATATTATGAAATAATAGGAAGTCATGACCATCATATTAAAAATAATCTCACTAAAGATGAAATATGTCAGCATCTTTTAGATGCCGAAAAATCTTTACTTGATGATGAAGAAAGAATCGTGGTTATAGGTATGATGTTTAATAAATCTTTAAAAAGTATTGCTAAAAGATTAAATTGTGATGTTAAACATGTTAGATATGTTTTTTATAAAGCTAAGCTAAAACTAGAATGTTTAAAAAATAATCACTAGTGTGTTATAATTGCATTCGATATGAATGCAATATCTATTAAAAACTTATCTTATGGTTATGAAGAAAATAAAAATGTAATTGATGACATTTCTTTTGATATTGAAGCAGGAAGTTATGTTTCTATTATTGGTCCAAATGGAAGTGGTAAATCTACCTTAGCTAAATTAATAGATGGACTATTAACTACAAAAAATGGAACGATAAAAGTTTTTGATTTAGAACTTAATAAGAAAAATTTATCTGCTATAAGACAAAAAATAGGAATCGTATTTCAAAATCCTGATAATCAATTTATCTCAAATACTGTGGAAGATGATATTGCTTTTGGTTTAGAAAATCAAAATGTTGATCCTTTATTAATGCAAGATATTATTAATGATTTTGCAAGCAAAGTAGGAATGAAAGATTATTTAGATAAAGAACCAGCGAATTTAAGTGGGGGACAAAAACAACGCGTCGCTATCGCAGGTGTATTAGCCTTAAATCGTGATATTTTAATTTTTGATGAAGCGACTTCTATGTTAGATCCTAAAGGTAGAAGTGATATTTTAGAGGTCATTAAACAACTAAAAAAAGATAATCCAAATTTAACACTACTATCGATTACTCATGATATTGAAGAAGCTTATTTAAGTGATTATATAATCATCTTAGAC